>NZ_JACSLS010000001.1:0-488158 GCF_018618235.1 Exiguobacterium sp. s26
ACTACTCTATCGGAGTTCTGTTCTGATTTTTCGGCAATAGTGTAAAATCGTATCGAGCAAAAACTGTCAATTTTATTTTAGCGTTCACACGGTAATGTATAAAGGAGATTCGGAAGCCGAATCAGGGTATTTCCAACTGAAAGCGAGTAGTCTTGGTGGAAATTTATATAAAGTAGATGTACCGACTTTCATGAGTACTAAAAATCATGGAATTATGGAAATTGCAGGAGTCACGATAAAGGATACTAGCGGTAACAATGCTTGGTATTTCGACTCTCAATTCCCCTATGGAAATTTCGAATTAAGCGGTGGAGACTTGTTTTATGCTCCTGAATTTTATGCGCCACGAATAAACATATCTTACATCAATCATAAAATCGTCCAATCTACTGAAGGAAATCAGTTGATCACTGTTTTTGATGATGAGAGTCAAGTTGAGGTTGCAGAGGTGGTATTCCTAAAACCAAACGGTAACCTCTATACAGTTCAATATACGAATCGCTACGGCAATGTATTCGATGCGTTCATCCCTTCTGAAGCTACAGCCAATGAAGGAGGAACTTGGCAGATTTATTATATCTGGGCTAAAGATATTTATGGAAACCAAGATCGAATTAAAAATGAAAATTACTTTAATTACGGTACTGATTTTACCTCAAGTGAGTTCTATGTCGATTATCGAGACGTCACGCCTCCAAATTCTCCCTCAGTGTATGAGGAGAGTTACACATATGAATACTCGACAACGTTGTCTGGTTATACGGAACCTGGCGCGCTCGTAACTGCCGAAGTTAATCAACAAATTATCGGTCAAGCAAAAGCAGATATTTATGGCTACTACAATATCGCTTTCGCTCCTCAAAAAGGAGGAACGACAATTTCTGTACATGCTGTTGATGACTCAGGTAATAAGAGTGAAGGCAAGCCAGTTTACGTCATTGATAATACAGCACCAGAAAAAGTATCTGTGAACGTAATCGGGGATAGTGATCTTCGTTTGTCAGGGCGAGCTGAAGCAAATGCTTTAATTTACGCCTATCTTGAAGACTATACCGTATCTTCACATGCGGATGATCAAGGGTATTTTGATTTTGATATTCCTAAACAACGTGCAGGCTATACGGCAACATTTTATGCAATCGATTGGTATGGCAATTGGTCAGAACCGACGTACGTGACGGTTACGGACAACAGTGCTCCGTCTTCACCGAAGGTTAATACGTTAACGGATCAAAGTACAAGTGTGTCTGGTACGGCAGAACCAGGAGCGACCATCCTGATTAAAAATGCATCTAAAACTTTGGCTACCGGAATGAGTAATGCGCAAGGTAATTACAGCATTACAATTTCAAAACAGATGGCGGGATCGAACTTAATGATTTATGCCGTAGATCAGGCTGGGAATACCAGTGTTGCAACGACAGTGAAAGTTCAAGATGTTACTTCTCCAGCTGTGACTGGTGTGACAAACGGATACCATAAGCAAGCGGTCACTCCTATTTTCACTGAAGGCGTCGCATCATTGAATGGAACTCCTTTCTTCTCAGGTCAATCAATTCGAGACGAAGGAAATTATGAACTTAGTGTTGTAGACACAGCAGGGAACAAGACCGTATATCAATTCATTATTGATTACACACCAGTTAAAGTTGCTAATGTTACAACAGGAACGGTGTACAAAGCTACAGTCGCACCAACATTTGTGGAAGGTGATGCAACGTTAAATGGGCATCCTTACTTCTCAGGTGAAGTCATCGCCCAAGAAGGAAAACATCAACTTTTAGTTTGGGATTCAGCAGGTAATGAAACAAAAATTGATTTTGAAATTGATTTGACTGCTCCTACGGTAACCGGTGTTGATTTAAAACTTTACAACAAGTCAGTCAAACCAGTCTTCACAGATACAGGCACATTGAACGGCAAATCGTTTGTATCCGGAACGGTTATATCTGCTGCAGGCGATTATCAATTAGTGGTACAAGATAAGGCGGGTAATCAAGTTATTAAAGAGTTCAGTATTGATTTGAGTGCTCCTATCGTCTCAGGTGTGAGGGACAATGTGGGTTATAAGGAATCAGTAACCGTTTCATTTAACGAGGGAACGGCTTCGTTGAACGGTAAGACGATAACTAATGGGACTGTAGTAAAAAATGAAGGTGAGTACGTATTAACGGTTACGGACAAGGCAGGAAATAGTACAACTCTTCGATTCGTAATCGACTTTACTCCACCGACGGTTGAAGGTGTATCGCACGAACACTATTATAATCAACCAGTCATGCCATCATTTAAAGAAGGAACAGCCACGTTGAACGGTCAGTCATATACGTCAGGTATAAAGATTGATAAAGAGGGCGAGTACGAACTTATCGTTAAAGATCAGGTTGGGAATCAAACAATAGTCAAGTTCGGACTAGATTTTGTTGCGCCAACGCTGAATGTTGAAAATAAATCGTATAACAAGCCGATCAAACCAATCTTTACTGAAGGGGTAGCCACCTTGAACGGTCAACCATTTACTTCTGGTACTACGATTTCTGTGGACGGATCCTATGAGTTAACGGTCAAAGATAAAGCTGGAAATGCAACGACGGCTCGATTCAAGTTAGATCAAAAACCAGTCATCGTGACAGGGATTGAAGAAGGTAAAACGTATAAACAAGCTAAACCAACCTTTACAGAAGGAACAGCTAAATTAAATGGAGTGGCTTATTTGTCTGGTACATCCATCGCACTTGAAGGGAACCATACTTTAATCGTGACAGATGAAGCTGGGAATGAGACAAAAATCTCATTTACGATTGATCACACAGCTCCGATTGTAAATGGCTTCATTAAAGATAAATCTTCCTATCGTGAAGTGACACCTACATTTACTGAAGGTGTCGCAACACTTAATGGGAAGCCGTTTGTTACTGGAACGAAAATCGCTACAGACGGTGAATACGAGTTGAAAGTGACGGACATGGCTGGAAACGAGACAATCGTTCGTTTCAAAATCGATCGAAAACCGGTCATCGTGACAGGGATTGAAGAAGGTAAAACGTATCAACAGGCTAAGCCAACCTTTACAGAAGGAACTGCTAAGTTGAATGGGGTAGCTTACACGTCTGGTACACTTATCACGCTTGAAGGAAACCATGTCTTACTCGTGACGGATGAGGCTGGGAATGAGACAAAAATCTCATTCACGATTGATCATACAGCTCCCGTTATCAAAGGGTTTCTTGAAGGGAGGTCTGTTTACCGTGAAGTGACGCCAACGTTCATAGAAGGTGCAGCAACGCTTAACGGGCAACCATTCGCTTCAGGTACGACAATTTCTAGTGATGGCGACTATGAGTTGAAAGTGAAAGATCAGGCTGGGAATGAGACGACGGTTCGTTTCAAAATTGATTGGAAACCAGTTACGGTGACCGGTGTGGAGAGCGGAAAGACTTATCAACAAGTAAAACCAATCTTCACAGAAGGCGTCGGTAAACTGAACGGTACTTCTTATGTATCGGGAACAAACATTGATCAGACAGGTGACTATGTCTTAATCGTGACAGACGATGCTGGAAACGAAACCAAACTTTCATTCAGCATCGATCGCACGTCTCCTGTCATTTCAGGGTTTGTGGAAGGTAAACAAAGCTACCGTGAAGTGACACCATCGTTCAGCGAAGGAACTGCTTCATTGAACGGGAAGACTTTTGTTTCAGGTACGAAACTTGTACAAGAAGGCAAATACGTTCTGAAAGTCATTGATCAAGTGGGTAATGTGACGACTCGCGAATTTACAATCGATCGCACGACTCCGATTGTCTCAGGCGTTACGAGTAAACAACTCACCAACAAATCGGTGACGGTAACCTTCAATGAGGGAAGCGCGACGATAAACGGTAAAAATATTGCCAGTGGACAGACGGTTGTCGCTTCCGGTGTTTACTCACTTCGTGTGACAGACGAGGCAGGAAACGTGAAACTCTTGACGTTCACCATCGATAAAGTAGCACCGTCGAAGCCGACCATCTCGACGCTGACGAACAAATCGACGAAAGTAACTGGAAAAGCCGAGAAGGGGTCGACGGTGTCCATCACGTACAACGGACGGACGTACACGACGAAAGCATCGACTGCCGGCACATACAGTTACAGTTTGAAAACGACGAAAGCAGGGGCGACGGTGACGGTCCGAGCGAAAGATGCTGCAGGAAACCTATCGACGGCTGCCTCGTCTAAAGTATTGAATACGTTCGCGACGTTCACTGTGAATACGGTGAAGTCGAGCGCTACCTCGGTGACGGGTAAAGGAAATAGAGCTGCGACGGTTCAAGCGTTCGTCGGAACGAAAGCTATCAGTAAGACCGCAAAAGTGGATTCGAAAGGGAACTACAAGTTGACGATTCCACGTCAAAAAGCGGGCGTGACGGTGACCGTGAAGATGACACAAACGGGTTATCAAGAACTGAAGAAAATGACAAAAATCATCAAGTAAATCAAATCACGTATCGTTCGTAACACGAAAAACATCGAGATTCAGTAGTCCTTACTACGTGAATCTCGATGTTTTTTATATAGGTATACGACTCACTTAATCCCCGAATTCGTGACCCCTTTGACGAAGTATTTGTTCGCCCAAAGAAAGATTAGAAGAGCCGGTACGGTCGCGACGACGGTGGAGGCCATCATGGCGGCCGGATTGACGAAGTTTGACCCTTGGACGAGCGTGGCGACCCCGAGCGTGAGCGTCTTCATCTCATCGCTATTCGTCACGAGCGAGGGCCAGAGAAAATCGTTATAAATGGCGAGGAACGTGACGACGCCGAGTGTCGTGACGACGGGCTTGATGGACGGGAAGATGACTTTCGTCAATACTTGCCACTGGGTCGCCCCATCAAGGTAGGCGGCTTCCTCGAGTTCCTGCGGGAAAGAGCGCAAGAAGTTATAAATGAGGAACACCCCGAGCGTTCCTGCGGAGTATGGGAGGATGAGCGGATAGTACGTATCCAGTAAATTCACGCTTTTGAACAGATAAAACGCTGGGAACAATGTCACAATCCCCGGAACGGTCAATGCGATGATGACGATGGCCAAAATGATTTTTTTGCCTGGTATATTTAGCCGGGCGAGCGCATAGGCGGCGAGGACGTCGACGAAGATGACGATGACCGTTCCCATGAGCGTGACGACCGCGGTGTTGATCGTCCATTGCACCATGTTCGAGTCTGCCGAAGCAGAGAAGATGGTCTGATAGTGCTCGAGCGTCCATTCGTTCGGGAAGAGGCCGGCACTCGACAGTGATTCGCTAAGAGTCTTGAACGAAGTGAAGACCATCCAAACGAGCGGGAATATGAACAAGATGGCCAGGATGGATGTGATTGTCACGAGTAGGACCGATTTTATTCGTTTCTTCTTCATGTGACTTTCCGCTCCTTTTTCTCAATCGTCGTGGCTGGCCGTGAGCTGACATTTGTCGGTCCGACATTGGTGGCACGGGTGAACCGTTTCTTCTCGGACTTTCCACTTTCCGTTTCTTCTTTGTTGTTTCGATATGACATCCAATATTGGAGGCCTGTGATGACCATCATGATGATACCCATCAAAAGCGCCATGGCGGAACCGACACCGAGTTGGTTGTTTCCGAACACGGTCGCATGAATGCCCATGATCAAGGAACTCGTCGATTGACTTGGTCCACCGCGTGTGATGAGGAGTGACTGTCCGTACAAGTTAAACGATGCGATGACGGTCGTAATCATGACAAAGATGGAGATATTTCGAATGTCAGGCAACGTGATGTAGCGGAACTTGTTCCACGAGGAAGCCCCATCCAAGTCGGCTGCCTCGTACAAGTTTGGATCGACTTCATCGAGCGCATTGACGAATAACAGCATATTGAAGCCAATCGTCCACCAGACGGTCGCGATGACGATGACGAACCACGCATACGGTTGGTCACCGGTCCAGTTGATCGGCGACGAAATCATCCCCGTATTCAACAACAAGTTGTTGATGAACCCACCGTTGGCGCCGAACAACCAAAGATAGAGTGCTGAGACGGCTGTGACGGAAATGGCATAAGACAAGAAAAAGACGGTCCGGAAAAATGTCTTCAACCGCTTCGGCAAGTTATCGATTAATAGGGCCAAGCCGAGGCTGATCAAGATGAGCGGTGGCACGCTCAAGACGATAAACATTAACGTGTTTTTTAAAGAGTTCATGAACACGTTGTTATAGAGCGTGTCCGGCGTGAGAATATCGACATAGTTCTTTAATCCGATGAACCCGTTATTGCCCACAGACAGGCGAAAATCATGAAGACTGATCCAGACGCCATATAGTAACGGGGTCAGCCAAAAGATGAGAAAACTGAGGAGAAATGGAATCACGAACAAAAAACCGATCCATTTCGTTCGTTTCGTCATATACATCGCACGTCCTCCTTCCAAAACAATCAGTGTAGGAGCACCCACACTGATCGAAAGGTCATCTTTACTGTTGGGTGTCGGCGACTTGTTTCGATGCTTTTGTCGCTTTTTCGAGCTCGGCCATCAAGTCTTCTTTCGTCAGATTCGCCTCACCGGTCAATTTCGTGAAGACGACCTCGTTCATATAACGCATTTGCTCATCAAACTGATACACGCGCGGGGCAGGTTCATACATTTCTAACTGCTCCTGATTTTGATTGGCGAGCGCATATTTCTCAGGGTCCTCTGAAATCAATTCGAGTGTGGCGATGTGCGTCGGGGTTTGACCAGACTCGGCCCAGTTCGCTAAGTTTTCAGGCGTATACATGAACTTCAAGAACTCGGCAATGCCGTCTTTCGTTTCTTGATCGTCGACAGCGGCCGCGACTGAAATCGTGTGGGCGTTACCAGTTGTCGCGGCGGTTTCGAATAACGTCGGCATTTTGCCGATGCCAAGCGCATCGCCGTATTTCTCTTTCACGGCTTGATAATACCAAGGGCCGGTGAACGTGACCGCGGTCTGTTTCGAACTGTCCTCGGCTGATTTCATGAACGCTTGGAACTCCCCGTCTAGACCTAGTTTCTCAGGCGAGGTCTTGTCTTCAAACACCATCGCATGATATTGCATCAACGCGTCGGCGTATGCACTATCAGTGAAATCCAAATAACCTTCTTTGGCTAAATCGATTCCATTTTGCGCGGCAGCGACGGTGAAGTAGAATGTTGTCAGTCCTGTCGATGGAAGTCCGAACGCGTACAAGTTTGAATCTTCAGCTTGAAGCGATTCTCCGAGCTGTTTCAACTGTTCGTAATCGGTAGGTGCCTCCTTAACCATGTCTTCGTTATAAAACATTGTCAGCGGGTGAATGTCGAGCGGGACGCCGAACATTTTGTCATCGACTGAACCGGACTGAATCCCCGCCTCGTTAAAATCACTCTCTGAAATTTCGGCTGCCTCCATGAACGGTCCGACGTCTTGAATCAATTGATCTTTTTGATACGTGTCGAGGTTCGTCTCATGCATGACGACCAGGTCGTAATCACCAGATTTAAACTTGGTGTAGTGTTCTTTTTCTTGGGACTGGACGACTTCATATGTGTCTTGGCTGGAGTTAAAATCATCGACGATTTTTGTCATGTAGTCGCCATCACCACCAGTGAAACCGTTGATAAATTTAATTTCCGTTTTCCCACTATCACTTGAATCGTTCGGAGTACAACCTGAAATCGAGAACGCCAATAAACTAGCTGATGCAAGTATTGCGTATTTTCGGTTAAACATCTCGTTCCTCCTTTTTAGTAAGCGCTTACAATTAACGATGACGATTTAAAGTCTCGACTAAAATTGAACCAAAAGACGTGTTTCACTTTTTAAACATCTTTCAGCGCATTCACGGCACATCCATATATGATGTTCCCTAAATTGTCACATTTATAAACAAAATATAAATAAATGCTTATCTAACTGAAGTATAAACTCTAGTAAATAAATCGCCTCATCCCTACATTAAAATCATGTAAGATGAGGCGACTGAAAATGATTCAGTTAGGCTATCCTTTAAAGCTCAACTGGCGATTTGGTGTAAATGTTGCTTAAGACTTCGGTCACCGTCTTACTGAACGAGCGGAACGAAGGGTCGTCGATGAGTGATGTCATTGCATCTTTTACGACAGCTGTGTTTGTCCAATCGGAGACATCGGTCGTCTCAGTATAAATGCGCGTGAACTTCTTGCCTTCTTGTTTCCCAGACTTCCAAAACGAGATGTTTTTCGCTTCAAGTGCTTCTAGAAGCGGGAGACGTTCGGCATAATCAATCGGGCCGACTTCCACGTAAAGTTTGAGACGTGTACTGCCTTTCCGTTCAAACCAGATGATCAGTCCATAGTTGAGCCAATAGCGATTCAACCGGTCCATTTGATCCAAATATGGTAACCAGTCGTCCATGACGAAGTTCGGTACGCGAGTATGTGCAGAGTAGGTCGTAATCGCCTGCTCGTTCACAAATTCGAGGAACGCTTGGTGGACGATGTTGCCGCCGGTTTTGAAAATGTAGTCGATGGTTTGTCGCTTCCGGTTATAGATAAGCAGGAGATGTCGTTTCGTCTCCGCGTCGAACGTCTCAAGCGTTTTGACCGCTTGCCGTAGTTCGATTTGTTTATGCTTTGCCGGATTGGCATTCGCATACAGCAGATGAATTGCAGAGGCATAGTCTTGATACAACTCGAGCGCCGTATTCATCGTGTCCTCGTCATCGACGAGGCGCTCCTCTAGTAACGCAATGTAATACGTCAGGAAATCGTAAATGTTGTCAGCAATCGTCGCGCGGTTCAACTCGAGTTCTTGGGTGATCATCAGACGGACATCCTCATAATCGAGGAACCAGTAATCGTCGTGGGAAGGGGCATCACTCGAGAGCGTCAAATAGACCGGCAAGATGTTCCGATTTGGGAATGTCTCGTGGACGTGGTCAAAGTAATGACTGAGTTGCCCGGCCGACTCGCTCGAATGAAACTTGTTTTCGATGAGCAAGATCAAGTTCAGGGATGGAATATCAATCAGTAAGTCGATGGCACCATTCCCGGTCCACCATTCGCGATGGACCGTGACGTCCGAGAGTGGGGCATGCAGGAATGGCAAATAGTCGATGCCGACAATCTTCTCTTCGTTCTCCGGCTTCGTGATTAAGTTCATCAGTACTTTCCGTAAAAAGAAGCTCCCGAGCCGATGGTTCTCGTTCGGGTCGAACAGCCAAGCGAGGACATTCGAGTGACGGATCTCGTACTGATCGACGCGGAGCACTTTGAGCGGATTGAATTGATGAAACTGTTGGTTGAGACGGTTGAATTCGGTCGAGTTTTCGAGTTGTAAGATGGTGTCGAGTGAGTAGTGCATATAGGCCTCCTAAGAAGAGTTGATAAGATTAGTAAACTATAAATAAAACATTATGGTTATACAAAAAATGAACTTAGTCCGAAAATGTGTCAGGGTAGTGCGGGGAAAAGAGGTAAGGTTTAAATGAGAAGATGAGTATAAGAAAGAGCAAGAATTTGTCGAATCAATGTCGAACGATTCAAGTGTGATAGTTCAAATATCATCTACCTCTTTTTCAGAAATAAACAGTATTTAAAGTCTATCTTTTGTAACATCTAGAGCGAGGCATGCTGAATAGAAACAGTATTTGAAAGTTTACGAATATGGAGGAACAGAAATGGATAAAATATCTGATTATAATGAATTGAACGAGGAAATGTTTGACCAAGAGTTTGATCAAAACTATGAGGATCAACTCAAACAGGCGAATGATCAACTGGACCACGATATTTTGATTGCGCTCGTTGGAGACGTAAACTGTGGAAAGTCATCTACGATTAACAAGTTAATGGATGGAGAATTCGTATCGACTGGCGCAAAACCAGGTGAAACGGTTGAAATCAAAGAAGTGAAATATTCGGATAAAATTGTATTCGTTGATACGCCAGGTTTAGATGATATCAACAAAGAAAATTCGCAAGTGACATTGGACTATTACAAAAAATCAGATGTTATTCTATTCTTTACAAACGCGGCTGGTACGGTGCTGTCTGATAATGAATTGAAGAATTTAAAAGAAATCGAGAAAACGAACAAAAATATCATTATCGTCTTAAATAAAATTGATGCAGCCGAAGACATTGGTGGACTCGTGCAATACATTCAACAAGCGACTAACTACGTTTACCCTGTCACTCCAATTTCATCGAGAACAGGTGAAAATATCGGCATGTTACAAAAAGAGCTCTTAAAAATTTTAGAGGAGAAGCAAAAAGATATTTTGATGGCTCGTGAATTGAAGGATAAATCAACTACTGCCAATCGTTGGATTAATAGTGCGGGCCTCGCTTCAGCAGCAATCGGTGCCTCTCCAATTCCTGGATCGGATATTATTCCATTGACCGGGATTCAAGTAGGATTGATCATCAAATTATCTATGCTTTATAACAAGCCTGTATCGAAAGAAAGTGCGAAAGAATTGTTGCTTGCGACAATCATCGGAAATGCAGGCAAAACAGCATTTCGTCAATTAGTCAAACTAGTGCCTGGAGCCGGCTGGGCAGTCGGGGCTGGTGTGGCTAGTGCGGCGACGATTGCTTTAGGGTACGCTGTGAAATACTTACACGAACACAATATTGAATTGTCGGCTGAACAGTTGAAATTTGTATACAATATGTTTTTGGAGAAAGAAAAAAGCAAGTGATGATTATGCAAGAAAATGGCCACTCCGATTCATTCGGAGTGGCCATTTTCTATAGTCGATGAAGCGAACGAATTAGTTCGCAGTCTTATTCGTCGCTGACATCGCCTCTTCGAATCGCGCCGTGATCTGTTGCGGCCGCGTGATGGCACCGCCGACGACGACGGCGTGTGTGCCGAGGTCCATGCAGCGTTTTGCCATCTCCGGCGTCAAGATATTGCCTTCCGCGACGACCGGTTGCGTGACGTGGTCGAGCACGTCTTTCAAGAACTTGAAGTCGTCGTGGAAGAGGAGCGAGCCGTTCGTCTCGGCCGTATAGCCGTGCAGCGTCGTCGAGATGTAGTCGAAGCCGAGTCGATCCGCCTCGATACAATCCTCAAGCGTCGCACAGTCAGCCATCAACAGTTGGTTCGGATAAATCGAACGGATGGCGTGGACGAGTTCTTGCAGTGTCATGTTGTCGGGACGCGGTCGGTGTGTCGCATCGAGAGCGATGACGTCGACGCCCACGTCCATTAATTCTTCGACTTCTTTCATCGTCGCCGTGATAAACACGTCACTGTCCGCATAGTCGCGTTTGACGATTCCGATAATCGGGACGTTCACTTGCTGTTTGATTTCACGGATGTCTTTCGCCGAGTTGGCGCGGATGCCTTTGGCGCCACCTTGTACGGCCGCGATGGCCATCCGTCCCATGATGTAGTCGCTATGGAGCGGTTCATCTTCGAGTGCTTGGCAGGAGACGATTAATCCGGTTGGTAAATCGGTCATCATTAATCACTTCTTTCTTTTAATCGGTCGAGCGCTTTGAGTGTTTTTAGATAATGCGCTTTTAAGTCTTCACTCGTTTCCATCAACGTCTTCGTCACCGCGTCCGCCGTGAACAGGAGCGGGAGTTGCGTGTTGATTAAGAACGCCTCGCCCGACGCACCGGCCGTCAACAGTCGATGGTCGACGAGCTCGGCGAGCGGGGAGTGCTGATAGCCGACGAAAGCGATGGTCGTGCAGCCCGATTCTTTCGCGAGCTGAACGGCTTGGACGACCTCACGGCTCTCACCACTGTTCGAGAAAGCGATAATCAAGTCGTCTTTCGTCGCGATTGAGGCGTCCATGACCATGCTGTGGCTATCGAACGCCGTCGTGGCGAGCAGGCCCATCCGTCGCAAGCGATATTCCATCTCTTGTGCGACGAGCCCGGCGTTACCGAGCCCATATAAATGGACCGAGCGGCAACGTCGGATATGGTCGCAGATGGCGAGGAGTTCCTCTTGGTCGATCAAGTGGGCGGTCGTCTGAATCAATTCGATATACGACCGCTGCATCGGTTCGAGCGACGTCGCCGTCTGGGGCAAGTTCGTTTCCGTCAATGTCTTTTGCATCATGAGCTTCAGTGCCGAATAGCTCCCGACCCCAATCGTTTTGCAGAACCGGGTCACGGTCCCAGGTGACGTCTGGATGGCTTGCGCCAACTCGGTGATCGTCAACTCGATGGCGTCTTTCATATTCGTCATGAGGTAATCGGCAATTTTTTTCTCACTGTCCGTCATCTCTGGATAGACGTCTTTCATTTGTTCCCACACGGCTATTCCCTCCAACACAATACGTTATTCGCCCCGGCCTAACGCCTCTTGGACTTCATTCTTAATAATTGTAACAGAAGGACCGTAAATTACTTGAATCCCATTTCCTTTTTGCACGACCCCGTGGGCGCCCGTCGCCTTCAACAAATCCTCGCGGACGTGCTGGTGGTCGTTGACGGTGACGCGGAGGCGTGTCGCACAGCAGTCGACCGTGTCGATGTTGGCATCGCCACCAAGCGCTGCGATGATGGCTGTCGTGCGGTCTGATGCGTCGACGTCGGCTGCTTTCACAGCTGTCTCGTCTGAACGTCCCGGCGTCATGAAGTTGAACTTCGTGATGAGGAAACGGAACGTCACGTAGTAGAGCAAGAACCAGAAGGCACCGATGACCGGTACGAGCATCCAGTTCGTCTTGTCATTTCCCTGTAAAACCCCGAATAAGATAAAGTCGATGAACCCACCTGAGAACGTTTGACCAATCGTGATCTCGAAGATGTGGGCCATCATGAAGGCAAGTCCGTCGAAGATGGCGTGGACCAAGTAGAGGACCGGTGCCACGAACAAGAAGGCGAATTCGAGCGGCTCGGTGATCCCCGTCAAGAACGACGTGAGCGCAGCCGAGAACAAGAGGCCAAAGACGACTTTCTTCTGTTCCGGTTTCGCGCAATGATACATGGCGAGCGCGGCACCGAGCAGACCGAACATCATCGTGATGAAGCGGCCTGACATGAAGCGGGCCGTACCTTCATAGAACTGCGTCGTGCTCGGGTCAGCGAGCTGGGCGAAGAAGATTTTCTGCGTCCCTTCGATCAAAGTCCCGTCGATGACCATTGAGCCCCCGAGGCCGGTCGTCCAAAACGGGATGTAGAAGATGTGGTGCAATCCGAACGGTCCGAGCATCCGGAGCACGAAGCCGTAGATGAACGTCCCGATATAGCCTGTCTTGTCGACGAGTCCGCCGAGCGAGAAGATCCCGCTTTGAACCGTCGGCCAGATGAAGTAGAGCGCAATCCCGACACCAATGGCGACAAACGACGTGATGATTGGCACGAAGCGCGATCCACTGAAGAAGCCGAGGAACTGCGGGAGCACTTGCTTGTTGTAACGGTTATGCAAGAGTGCCGTCACAATCCCGATGAGAATACCGCCGAAGACACCGGTCTCGAGCGTTTGAATCCCGAGCGCCATTCCTTGACCGGCACTGGCGAGATCCGTCTCCATCAACTCACCCGTGATTTGAAGCATGGCGTTGATGGTGGCGTTCATAATCAGATAGCCGAGCATGGCGGCGAGTCCGGCCGTCCCTTTATCCGACTTGGCGAGCCCGACCGCGACCCCAATCGCGAAGAGGACAGCTAAGTTGGCGAAGACGATCGACCCAGCGGCGGCCATGATGGTGAACAAATGCTGGAGCCAGGTGATGTCGAGGAATGGATACGCCTGGACCGTGTTCGGGTTCGAGAGCGCCCCTCCGATCCCGAGTAATAGTCCCGCTGCCGGTAAGACGGCGATGGGCAACATAAATGATTTCCCGAATTGTTGTGCCCGTTCGAATAGACGTGACATGAAAAAGTCCTCCTTAAAATTATTTTCACCTGAATCATAATATGAAAAATATTTTTATGCAAGCGGTTACGATAAAAATCTTTTTAATAAAAAATCGAACCAGTCAACGGGACCGGTTCGATTCTCATGCTTATGTGGTTTTGACAGTAGGCGTCACATTTTCGCCGTTCGTCGTGATAACTTGCTTGTACCAATCAAAGCTCTTCTTCTTCGAACGGGTGAGGGACCCGTTACCTTCATTGTCTTTGTCGACGTAGATGAAGCCGTACCGTTTTTTCATCTCGCCGGTCGAGGCGCTGACCAAGTCGATCGGGCCCCAACTCGTATAGCCGAGAATCTCGACGCCGTCCTTGATGGCCTCATGCATCTGTTCGATATGTTTCGCCATATAGTCGATACGATAGTCGTCTTCGACGTAGCCGTTCGCGTCTGGCGCGTCGACGGCACCGAGTCCATTCTCGACGACGAACAACGGCTTCTGGTAGCGGTCGTACAGCTGGTTCGCCGTGATGCGGAAGCCGGTCGGATCGATCGTCCAGCCCCATTCCGACTTCTCGAGGAACGGGTTCTCGAGCGAGCTGAAGATGTTGCCTTCGGTCGATGCGTTGATCTCCGGGTCCGTGCTCGTCGTCCGGCTCGCGTAATAGCTGAAGCCGATATAGTCGACCGTGTGCTGTTTCAACAGCTCGAGGTCGCCGTCTTCCATCTCGAGCGTGATACCGTTTTCGTCGAGGTAACGTTTGGCGTAGCCCGGGTACTCGCCACGCGACTGCACATCGATAAAGAAGAACGATTCACGGTCCTTGTCCATCGCGTCCAAGACGTCGTCCGGGTTGCACGAGTAGGCGTACGTCTGGCCAGCCGCGAGCATGCAGCCGACTTGCATGTCAGGATTGATGGCGTGCGCTGCCTTGACCGCTTTCGCGCTCGCGACGAGCTGATGATGCGCCGCCTGATATTTCACTTGCTGCTTGTCCTCACCGTCCTCGAAGACGAGTCCGGCGCCGATGAACGGCAAGTGTAACAGCATATTGATCTCATTGAACGTCATCCAATATTTCACTTTACCGTTATAGCGGGTGAACAGCGTCGTCGCGTACGTCTCGAAGAAGTCGACGACGCGGCGGTCGCGCCAACTGCCATAGTTTTGGATGAGGCTGACCGGTACGTCGAAGTGGGCGATCGTGACGACCGGTTCGATACCGTGCTTCAACAGCTCGTCGAAGACGTCGTCATAAAATTGAAGACCGGCCTCATTTGGCTCGGCGTCGTCGCCGTTTGGGAAGATACGGGCCCATGAGATCGACAGGCGAAGCGCCTTGAATCCCATCTCGGCGAACAGCGCGATATCTTCTTTATAGCGGTGATAGAAGTCGATCGCCTCGTGTGACGGATAAAACTCGCCCGGCACCGGCTCGAGTGACGGCAAGTCGCCGAACATGACGTCGAACCGCTTCTTCCCGGTCGGCAACAAGTCGACCGTCGTCAAGCCCTTGCCACCTTCTAAGTACGCACCTTCAGCTTGGTTCGCGGCGATGGCGCCGCCCCATAAAAATCCGCTTGGAAAACTCATCAAATTCATCCTTTCTAAGATAGGGGAGGGGCGAACCCTCCCACATTTATTCGTTGATGACGAAAATCGGTTCGCCCGTTTGGACGTGTGATGCTTTGTTCGGTGAAATCACTTTCCGGTTCGTGACGATGACCGGTGTCGTGAGGGCACGGCCAGAGCGTTTGATCGCGTCGAGGTCGAACTCGATCAACAGCTGACCTTTCTCCACGAACTCGCCTTGCGTGACGTGTGCCTTGAAGTGTTTGCCTTCCAATTGAACCGTGTCCATGCCGATATGGATGAGCACCTCGGCCCCCGTCTCGGTCGTGATACCGATAGCGTGATGCGTCGGGAAGAGGGCGGACACCGTGCCAGCGACCGGAGCGACAAGTTTGCCTTCCGTCGGTTCGATGGCGACGCCTTGGCCGAGTGAGCCGGATGAGAAGGCGACGTCCGAGATGTCTTTCAAGTTGACGACGTTGCCGGCAAGTGGGCTGAGGATTTGCTCTTGGCCGACTTTTGTCGCTGATACTTCTTCTGCGACCGGTGTGACTTCTGGTTGTGGCGTTGCGGCGACCGCTTTATTGACGCCACCGAACAAGTACGTCAAGACGAAACCGACGACGAAGGCGACGGCCGTCCCGATGAGTGATCCGTAGAAGCCGGTCGTGAGTCCTTCCGGTGAGATGTTCGACGGGTAACCGAAGACGCCGAGTCCGCCAATCATATACACTTGTGTACCCATGATGCCCATGATCCCACCACCGACGGCACCACCGATACAGCTCATGATGAACGGTTTTTTAAGTGGAAGCGTGACCCCGTAGATGGCCGGCTCGGTGACTCCGAAGATGCCTGAGATGAAGGCCGGGATAGATAGCGTTTTGATTTTTTGATTTTTGATGCGAAGGAAGACTGCGAGTACGGCACCGATTTGCGCGAATGAAGCCGCGAAGACGAGTGCGAGTACAGGGTCTGACCCAAGCGACGTCAAGTTGTTGATGGCGACCGGGACGAGTCCCCAATGCAAGCCGAAGATGACGAACACTTGCCATAAGCCACCGAGGAAGAGACCGGCGACGAGCGGGCTCAAGTTGTAAACGGCGACTGTGGCGCTACCGAGCAACATACCAGCCCATGTCGCGATTGGTCCGATCAAGATGAACGTGAGTGGGACGATGATGAGCAACGTCAATAATGGGACGATGAACATTTTGACGACGTCCGGGATGACCGTCTTCAAGAAGTTCTCAAGCTTCGCTGCGAAGAACGCCGCGATGATAATCGGAATGACCGATGTCGAGTATGTCATCAAGATGACCGGCACACCGAGGAACGTGATATGGATCGGTGACTCGAACATGGTGCCGGCGAAAACGGTGTAAAGCGGGTCACCGGCCGTGAGTGTCGACAGCGTCGGATAGACGAGCGCCGCCCCGATGGCCATCCCGATAAACGGACTGCCGCCGAACTTCTTAATGGCCGTATAGCCGAGGAAGATTGGGAAGAAGTAGAACAACGAGTCACCGATGGCGTTCAACAGCTGATACGTGCCGGATGTGGCGTCGAGCCAACCGAGGGCGACGAAGAGGGCGTTGAACCCTTTAATCATCCCGGTCGCGGCCAAGACGCCGAGGACAGGGGTGAAGATGCTAGAGATGATATCGATGAACCGGCTGAATAATGATCCTTTCGGGCCTTCCTCTTTTTCAACAGGTGACTGGTTTTGGAAACCGCCGACTTCGACGACAGCTTTATACACGTCGGGGACGTGATTACCGATGACGACCTGGTATTGACCGCCACTCTTCATGACGGTGACGACACCATCCATGTTTTTGAGGGCTTCCGTGTTGGCCTTGCTCTCGTCTTTTAATTTGAAGCGCAAACGGGTGATACAGTGGACGACGCTGTTGACGTTCTCTTTGCCGCCGACTTGCTGGATAATGTCGCGTGCGAGCTGTTCGTATTTCATGTCCATACCTTCCTTTTCCATTGGATTTTACGTTCGCGTCAAATAAAAAACCTGACCCGTGTCAGAGGAAATACGTAAAATCACGTATGCCATCTGACTCGAGTCAGGTTATGCCCACTAAAGGTAACATTCCTGCGCAGGAGACCGTTCAGTTGTTATTTGATACTTGAAATGTAGCACGTGCCAAAACGAAATGTCAACGCTTACATTTGCAAATATTCAGAATTATTTTCTTAACACTTGACTTATCAAATATAGAAAATGGATTTTCAAGTTTTAGTTGGATGTACAATATAAATGAAAAAGGGGATCAGACGCATCTGAATCCCCTTAAGTACAAGCCGAAGCATTGTACCGCTATTAGTTCTATAATGATAGCATGAGGTGTTCGGGAAGTAAAGTTTAAATTTAAATATAGGCTTTGATTTGGTTCATTTTATTACGGAAATCAGAACCCATGACTGAAGTATGAATTGAGACTGGAATGTTATTTCTTAATTTTTCGGATTCACCTTCTAATTGTCTAACTATTTTTTTCAATTCTGTTTTTGTGATACCCAATTTTTTTAAGATGAAAATAACAGCTATGAAATAGTCACCTATTGTATCAAAGTTGATTTGACTTATATTGGTTTCGTGTTGAATATACTCTTTTAATCTAGAAGGGACATTGATTTTCTTAAATCGGCAATCAAACACAACGGAATTGTGAGCGACAGCATTGCGAAGCTCTTTTAACAAAAATACAAAATCTTCAGCAATTCTACCATTTTGGTTTGAATTAGAAGAATGAATATTTAAATCTTGTGCAATCTTAATTCTTACATTTTGATTTAAGCATTGCAGGAAGAAACCGAACTCTCCAAAATTGATAACCTCAAATATAGCCCAAAGAGGAATCGGTTTATTTGTATGGAAGAAGTGTGCAATCACTGGTTGCTTTTCAGAATAATTATAACTGATTTGCGAAAATATTTTATTTCGCAATTCTAATCTTTTTTTCATCTTATCTCTGTACTTACTATTGCCAACATTTTCACTTTTATAATCATTTAAATGATGCGAGAAAATATATTCAAAATCTACAGGACCTAGACATACAAGCGTATTTAATACATGATTTTTTAAAGCGGTCTCAATAAACATGATATGTGGGTATAATATAGTTTTTAAATCTCTATCAAATTCATAAACATTCGTGATTTCTTCAAAAGTGGAGTAAGGAATTGGTTGATGGGAATGCTTTATAAAGCGGTATCCTTTATAGCCGTGATAGTATCCCATATTGATCAAGTTCAGTTTATCTTTGCTACCAGATACATGAACATTATGTGTATCGCGTAAATGCCTCATTAGGCCGTTAATTGTTTTACCATTAATTCTATCCAAGTTAATCTCCCCTAAGATGTTATTAAAAATAATTATACAGCGTACCTAGTACAAACTCCAAATTAGCTCATATGATTTAAAAACATTGAATTTGAAACATCTAGTAAATATGAATCGTAGAAAGAAGTAATTAAAGATAGAAGGAGCTTTGACCATGAGACGTGAACAACATATCCGCCGCCTCGTCGATTACGCACGGCAAGGAAATGCGAAGACATTCATCATTGGGGCCGCTTCTGCCATCATCACGGGAACGCTCGCCCAGTACGTGTCCCAATACGAATTCGTCGTGCTCGGCATCGGATTTCTAGGCGTTATTCCATTAGTCATTCGCGAATGGAAACTCGGCACGATTCGAGCCTCGTTCAACGACAATGCGACGTATCAGCGGCTCGTCCGGTTGCCGTTTTGGCTGACGTTATGCGGATTGGTCATGCTGTACGCGCTTCTCGGCTGGTACGATTCCGGCTCGGCGGGTCCGTCCTTCTTTATCTTGTTCGCAGCGCTCTGCATGGGGATGTTCGGTCTCCAGCGTGCCTTCGACCGGGTCATCTTAAAGCTCGAGCCAGACTATATCACTGACCGCGAGCTACATCGCGAGTTGAAATGAAAAACGAGGTCACCCAGCGCGGGGAGACCTCGTTTTTGTGTTCACAAGTATCGTTCGTTCATGACCCGCCCCCGAATCGGTTTGGCCGGTGATCCATAAGCGACCACGTGGTTCGGGATGTCTTTCACGACCGTGGCGCCGGCACCGATGACCGTGTCGTGCCCGATATGGACGTTGTGGATGACCGTCGCGCTCATACCGACGAACGTGCGGGCACCGACACGGACGTTGCCGCCGAGATGCGCGCCCGGGGCGATTGAAGCGAACGAATCGAGGATACAGTCGTGATCGACCGACGCCATCGTGTTGACGATACTGTGCGGGCCGATGACGGCGTTCGGATTGATGACACTCCCTGCCATGACGGCCGTGCCTTCACCAAGGATGACGTTCTTGCCGATGACGGCGCTCGGATGAATGGCGTTGACGAATTCAAAGTCTGGTGTCCGTCCGCGGATGGCGCGCTCGAGTGACTCGCGCTGGACGTTGTCACCGATACCGATGATGCCTTTTTTGGCGACGACGTTGGAATGGACGAGACCGAGCACGGGGTACCCGGCGACGAATTTACCGATTAAGGCTGGGTTGTCGTCATAAATTCCTGCGATCCGGTAGAGTCCCATCAACTCAAGAATATCGATGATGACTTGTGCGTGACCGCCTGCACCAAAAATCACAATCCATTCCATGATTGGTCACCCCTTTTTTGCCGAAAACTGTCGAAAATATTGTTCTGTACGTTAGTTATTTCCGATTCCCTATATTTGAAACAAAACAAAAAAGAAGTTGCGAGCATGATTTGATATCAAAGCATATTCGAAGACGGAACGTGTGACTTCCTATATAGGTATTTGTTCAAAAATCTGTAAACCTTCCATTTACAATCCAAAAGCATTATCCGCATTTCCGTTTTGTTGTTTTTCGGACGGGCTATTTTCCTAAGGTATTCTACTGACGGAAGGAGTGCTCGCCATGCCTTTGAAACTGATGTATATCACGAACCAGCCGGAGATCGCGCTGCTCGCTGAACAGAACGGAGTCGATTGGGTGTTCGTCGACTTAGAGTTGAACGGGAAAGTGGAACGGCAAGGTCATCTCGATACGGTCATCTCGCGCCATGCAGTCCGCGACGTGAGCCGGTTGCGCGCGGTCTTGAAGCATGCGGAGCTGCTCGTCCGCGTCAATCCGATTTTCCAAGGCTCGCGCTATGAGATCAATGAAGTCATCAATCGAGGGGCCGATGTCGTCATGTTGCCGTACTATAAGTCGGTCGACGAAGTCGCGGCGTTCATCGAGCTCGTCGACAAGCGGGCGGGCGTCTGTCTGTTGTGCGAGACGAAAGAAGCTGTCGCTTGTATGCCGGACGTGCTCAAACTAACGGGCATCGACTACGTCCATATCGGATTGAACGACCTGCATCTCAGTTACGGGCAGAGCTTTCTGTTCGAACCGCTCGCCGACGGGACGGTCGAGGCGGTGACACGTCAACTCCAGATAGCGGGCATCCCGTATGGGTTCGGCGGCATCGCCCGTATCGGGGAAGGGAGGCTCCCGGCCGAGAAAGTGCTCGGGGAGCATGTCCGACTCGGCTCGTCGCTCGCCATCTTGTCGCGCAGCTTCTGTAATATCGGGGTGACCGGAAAATTTGACGCCAAACAGGCACAAATGTTCCAAGAAGGGGTATGGAAAATTAGGGTGTACGAGCAACAGCTCGAACACGCGACACCGGAGTGGTTGGAATTGAACCGGTTGAGCCTCGTCTCGACCGTCGATGCCATCGCGACGGAAATCCAGAACCGGAAAGGGATTTTGTCATGAATTTGCTGTCGACAGGAGTGCGGTTGACTCCTGAACAACGCGCCACACTCGAACGACTCGGCTATACGGTGACGACGCTCCGGGAAGAAGCGGACGTGACGGACATCGATGTCTCACAGGTCGAGGGACTGATTTGTAACAACTTGTTTCAATATCGCCAATGTGAGGATTTCAAACGGCTACGGTTCGTCCAGGCCATCAGTGCTGGACTCGATCGTCTGCCGCTCGAAGAACTCGAGAAACGAGACGTCCGCATCTATAATGCTGGCGATACGTATGCCGTACCGATGGCCGAATGGGTCGTCTGGCAATTGCTCGACTTCATGAAGCACGGGGCGGCGTTTCGGGAGAAGCAGGCGAATCGGCATTGGGAGAAGGAACGGCGGTTGCGCGAACTGACTGGGAAGACCGTTGCCTTGCTTGGCCTTGGTCACGTCGGAGAGGCGATCGCGAAGCGGCTCCGGGCGTTCGATATGACCATCATCGGCGTCGGACATCGTGAGAAGCAGGTCCCGTTCGTCGACCGTTACGTGTTGATGGATGAGTTGCACGACGTCTTGGCGGAGAGTGACGTCATCGTCATCGCCTTGCCGCTCACCGACGAGACGTATCATGTCATCGATGCGGAGGCGATTGCGTCCATGAAAGAAGACGCTGTCTTATTGAACGTCGCACGTGGCGCCATCATCGACGAGACGGCGCTCATCGCGGCACTCGAGGAAGGCAAGTTCTTCGGCGTCGCCTTGGACGTCTTCGAGACCGAGCCGCTCCCGTCGGACCATGCGCTCTATAACTTCGAATGGGTGACGCTCACCCCGCACAATTCATACGTATCGGATCGGGTGAACGAGCGGCTGTTCGAGAACATCGTCCGCAATTTACGGCACGAACAACTTCAGTGACATGCGAAGCTGACCAAACGGTCGGCTTTTTTCGTTTTTTATAATTCACGAAAAGATTATCCACGACTCATTCCGTTTGTGAGTTACCGGGAAGGGCTTACGGGAACAACGAGGATAGACTCACAGCAATCACTCACATCATGAAACGACAACCTAGAAGGAGTGACCTACATGCCAAGCCTTACCCCGCGCGTCAGCCTCGTCGTCCCGGTCTACAATGCGAGCGCCTACGTCCGTCAGTGCCTCGATAGTTTGACACAACAGACGTACCCGCACGTCGAGATTATCTGCATCAACGACGGTAGCACCGACGACAGCCTCCACATCCTGATGGAATATATCCATGACCCGCGTGTCCAAGTGCTCGACCAGACGAATCGGGGCTGCGCCTTCAGCCGCACCCGAGGGCTCGGCATGGCGACAGGGGAGTACATCATGTTCATCGATAGCGATGACTGGCTCGACCTTGACGCGATCCGCATCCTCGTCGAACACGCCGAACGGGAGCGTGCCGACGCGGTCATGGGCACGTACGTCCGGGAGTACAAGGGCCGGTCGTTACCGAAGAAAATCTTTGACGCGGACTTTTTGTCGTTCGACGCGGACGAGACGAAACGCCACGTCCATCGTCGCCTGTTCGGACTGGTCGGCGAGGAGCTGGCCCACCCGGAAAACGTCGACGCGCTCAACTCGAACTGTTTCACCCTCTATCACCGTGACCTCGTCAAACATCTGACGTTCGGGGCCGGTCCATACGGCACGTTCAACGACCTCTATTTCCAAATCGAGGCGCTCGAGAATTGTCATCGTTTCGTCTATATCGATTACCCGGTCTACCATTACCGGAAGACGGACGCCGGTTCGATGTCGAGCGCGTATAAGCGAGACCTCGTGTCGTCACGGATGCAGTTCTTCCATATCTTGATGCGCTACATCGAGAAGCACCATCTCGGCGAGGAATACATGCGCGCCCTCTACAATCGCATCGCCCTCAGCATGATCGGCATCGGCTTGAACGAGCTAGCGGCACCGAAATCGCTCTTCGCCCAAGCCGATTCATTGAAGCAAGTGCTCCGGCAAGACGAATACAAGCAAGCCTATTCGCAGATGGAGCTACAGCATTTCGACGTGAAGTGGCGGACGTTCTTCCAGCTCTGTAAACATGAACGGACCGTCCCGCTCGTCTTGATGTTGCATGGGGTCGATTATCTTCGGAAACGTGTGTGAGGAGGAGAAAACGATGAAACGAGTGCTCATGGTCGCCTCGGTCGTCTCGATGATCGAGAGCTTCAACCGCGACAATATCCGCATGCTGCAAGAGATGGGGTATCAAGTCGACGTCGCCACGAACTTCGAATGGGGCAGCATGTATTCGCCTGAGAAAATCGCCCGCATCAAGCAAGACCTAGAGGCGAACGGGGTCGCGTTGTACCAAATCGATTTCGAACGCGACATCAAGAAGATGAATGGCCACGTCCGCGCCTATCAACAGTTGAAGGCCATCATGACGGCGAACCGCTATCACTTCATCCACTGCCACTCGCCGATCGGCGGGGTCGTCGGCCGGCTCGTCGCGCGCCAGACGCACACACCGTGCATGTATACGGCGCACGGCTTCCATTTCTTCAAAGGCAGCCCATCGCTCAACTGGATGCTGTATTATCCAGTCGAACGGACGCTCGCCCGATTGACCGATACGATCGTCACCATCAACGAGGAGGACTTCTCGCGGGCGCAGACGTTCAAGACGTCGCACACGTTCCGCATCCCCGGCATCGGTGTCGACACGAAACGGATTGAGGCGGTCACGATCGACCGGCCGTTGAAACGTCGTGGCCTCGGCATCGACAGCGCTACCGACTTCGTCTTGTTGTCGGTCGGCGAGTTGAACGAGAACAAGAACCACGAGACGATTATCCGTGCCATCGCCTCGCTGCATGAACCGACGCTCCGTTATTTAATCGCCGGGACGGGTGACAACAACGACCACCTCGAACGGCTCATCCGGGAGCTCGGGCTCGAGCGTCAAGTGACTCTGCTCGGTTTCAGGGACGACGTCATCGAAGTGATGAAGGCGTCGGACTGCTTCGTCTTCCCATCGAAACGGGAAGGGCTCGGCATGGCCGCGCTCGAGGCGATGGCCGCCGGGCTACCGCTCATCACGTCGAACGTGCATGGCATCAACGACTATTCGATTGACGGGGTGACCGGCTACAAATGTTCGCCGGAAGACGTGGCCGGATTCGCGCGGGCCATCCGCACGATGCAACTCGATTTCGATTTGTCCCACCAGATGGGACTCCATAACAGTGAGTCGGTCAAGGCGTTCGATGTCGACCGCTCGAAGACGGAGATGCGACGCATCTACGAGAGTTTTGATCGACCGATTGCCTGAAGAGAGGAGGGAGACGCATGAAACTCGATATCGAGGTCGGCGTCGTCAAATATCTGGTGCTGTTCTATTATCTGCTCGCGACGACCGTCTTCTATGCGCTCGCGATTTACGCGACCGGGAACGGCGTGTCGTACCATTTGTTCGGGGAAGGGGATGACGGCGTCTTCTACTGGGAACAGGCGATGAACGTATTTTACGATTTGTCGTGGATCCGGACGTCCATCTATCCATGGGTCATCGGCAAGCTGATGCAGTTGATCGGCACCGAGAGCGTGTTTGCCATCCGATTGTTCAACTTCGTCGGGATGGCGCTCCTCATCCATTTCGCCTTGAAACTTGTCTCCATCCAGCTCGCGACGACGGAGCTCGGGGAGAAAGAGGAACGCATTCGCCATTACGCCTATCTGTACGCGCTGTTTTGCTTCATCGCCTATATCAGCCTGTTCATCAACATCACGACATCGATTTACCGTGACGTCTGGATTTACATGCTCTATATCGCCGCGACGTATCTCGCCATCCGCTGGTTGTTCGAGAAGAACTGGACGTACTTCCTGCTCTTGATTCCGACCGTCTGGTTGCTCGGCGAGTTCCGGACGTACGCGCTCCTGTCGTTCGTCATGGCGACCGTCCTATGGCTGACGCTGCAAGCGGTGCGCAAAGTCGCCGGACCGTTCGTCATCCTGACGCTCGCGCTCGTCATCTTCGGTGTCATCTATACGTTCTTCATGGATGTCCAAGTCCCGATCGTCGACAAGACGCTCCGCTCAGCGTTGCAGTATCGCTCCGACGGCATCGGCTTCCTCGCCGGGGGCAGTCAGATGGGCATCCGGCTCGACGCGTCGAACTACTTTGGTTTCCTGTTCAATTACGTGCACAGTTATCTCGGCAACCTCGTCGGCCCGCTGCCGTGGGACGTCCGTGGCCTCACCATCTTGCTCGTCTTCTTCATCGAGGCGTTGCCGATGACGTTCATCCTGTTGTTCCTCTGGTCACGCCGCGCCTATGTCACGAAAGTGCAACAGTTCATCTTGATGCAGGCGTTCGTCTGGAACGGCTTGATCGCCATCACGAACGATAATATCGGGACCGCCCTGCGGCTCCGTGCCATCGCCTATCTGTTGATTCTGCTCGTCTTTGTCGTCGCCTATAGCCGGCATCGGGCCGAGCATGTGAAACAGACCGTCCCGCCCGTCGTCACGACGTAGATAAATCTTTCAAAAAAATGATAGGCATCTCCTTCCCGTTTGCATTTGACGGGGAGGGGGACGGGGAAATGGTCATTATCCAACAACGCATACAACTTTGAGTCGCACCAATGAAGGAGGTCAGGTTGCCGTGAAAGACATCAACGCATCGATTCGCGATATTTGGTTCATCCTGAAAACGAAGAAGTGGGTCATCCTGTTCACGATGGTCCTCGTCGGAGGCATCGCCTATTCGCTCAGCCGCTACGTCATCCCGCCGACGTATGAGGCGTCGACCCAGATTCTCGTCGTGCCGAAACAGACGGGGACGGAGACGCTCGACAGCACGCAGATTCAGTCGTCCCAAGGACTCGTCAACACGTATCGGATCATCATGAAGAGTCCGATCATCTTGAACGAGGTGCGCGAGAATATCGCCAGCGCCCCAGAGAAACTTGAGGATCAGATTGTCATCGAGAGCGAGGAGAATTCGCAAGTCATCACGATTCGGGCGACGGCCGATTCGGCAGCCCTCGCGTCATCGATTGCCAATGAGCTCGGACGCGTCTTCTCGAACGAGGTACCGAAACTAATGAATATCGACAACACACAAATCTTGTCACCGGCGTTCATCCCGGCCGAACCGGTCGAACCGAACATCCCGCGCAATACGGCGCTCGGTGTCCTGGTTGGCTTCATCTTGAGCAGCGGCATCGTGCTCATGCGTTACTTGTTCAATAAACAGATTCGCTCCGAGGCCGAGGCCGAAGCTATCCTCGGTATCCCGGTCATCGCGTCGATCCCATTGTTTGATCGTCAAATCGCGAAACCTGAGAAACGGAAGCCGCAGGAACCAAAAGTCGTAAAGGAGGGTGAACCGTATGTTCCGAAAACGCAACGAAAACTATCATAACCGGATGACGAAAAACTTGATCACCATTTACGAGCCGAAGTCGCCGATCTCGGAGCAGTATCGGACGCTCCGGACGAACCTCGAGTTCACGTCGCTCGGCTCGAAGCTGCAGACACTTCTCATCACCTCGACGTCGATGGGGGAAGGCAAATCGACGACCGCGAGCAATCTGGCCGTCGTCTACTCGCAACTCGGCAAGCGCGTCCTGCTCGTCGACTGTGACATGCGGCGTCCGACAATCCATCAAATCTTCCATATCGACTCACGGGTCGGACTGTCCAACGTGCTCGCCAAGCGCTCGACGGCCGAGTCCGCCATCCAGCCGACGCAACTCGACAACTTGTACGTCATGGTCGCGGGCGTCGTCCCGCCGAACCCGTCGGAGTTGCTCGCAGCTCCGGCGTTCCGGGAGATGCTCGATCATTTGAAGGACGACTTTGATATCATCTTGCTCGACGCACCGCCGATCATGCAGGTGGCAGACAGCCGGATCATTGCCCAGGAAGTCGACGGGGCAATCCTCGTCCTCAGCTGTGAATCGGCCGACCGGGATGAGGTCGTCAAAGCACGCGACCAACTGCTCATGACCGGGGCGAAGATTCTCGGCATCGTCTTGAATCGCCGCGAATCGCGTCAAGGCAAGGACGCCTATTACTATACGTATCAATGAGGAGGCTCTCCCATGGCGACCAAATATGCCATCGAACCGGAACAGACGAGTTCGAATCAAATCAAATACGGCGCCTTGGTCTCGTACGGATCAATCGGGTTCAACATCATCTCGGGGCTCCTCTACACGCCGTGGATGATCAGCAAAATCGGACAAGGGGACTATGGGTTATACGTCCTGTCGTTCTCGATTATCGCCATTTTCGCGTTCAACCTCGGGCTTGAGATCGTCGTCGCCCGTTTCCTCAGCAACTATCGGACGCACGGCGACCGAGCCGGGGAGATTCGTTTTCTCGGCATCGCCTATAAGCTGTTCTTCTTCTTGACGCTCATCCTGACCGTCGTCCTCGTCGTCCTCTATTTCCTGCTCGACGTCATTTACGGCAATTTGAGCGCGAGTGACATGGAAAAGTTGAAAGTCATGTATCCGATTGTCGGGTTTTACATCTTGATCACGCTGCTCGCTAAACCGATTGACGCCGTCTTTATCGTCAACGAGCGATTCATCCAGCTGAACACGCTGCTCTTCCTCGAGAAAATCCTCATCGTCAGCTTCACAATCGGGGCGCTCGTCATGGGTTTTGGGGTCTACGCCCTCGTTATCATCAACGCGGCGATGATTTTGCTGATCAACTTGTGTAAGTTGCTGTACGTCTGGAAAGGAACGGATACGGAGATCGACTTCACCGCATCCGGGAAAGGGATGTATCGCGAGATTTTCGTCTTCGCCTCGTGGCAGACGACGGTGTCGGCGACGCAGAACTTCTTGATGCATATTATGCCGACCGTGCTCGTCATCTTCGCGAGCGGTGTCGCCGTCGCCATCTTCTCGATTGGGATGGTCATTGAAGGCTACGTCCTCTTGATCGCCACGGCCGTCAACTCGTTGTTCTTGCCGAAAGTGACCCGACTCAACCACTCGGGCGGTTTGAAGGACATCGAGAACTTGATGATTCGGGTCGGTCGCATCCAGCTGTACGTCATCGGGCTCATCACGATGGTGTTCATCGCGATGGGGGCGGAGTTCATCCACTTCTGGGTCGGGGACGACTTCAAAGAGTCGTACGTCGTCGCGGCCCTGTTGATTGCGATGGGAATTATCACGTTGCCGCAAGAGATTGCCAACATCCATCTCGTCGCGACGAACCAGGTCCGCTACCGGGCGTACGGGATGGTGCTGTCGGCGGTGATTGCCTTGATTGTCTCGGCGTTCCTGAGCGGTCCGTACGGGGCGACGGGCGCAGCACTGTCGGTCATGATCGGATACTTGAGCGGCAACACGTTGTTCATGAACATCATCTACGCGAAAGTGTTGAAGCTCGACGTGTTCCGATTTTTCCGAGAATGTCACTTGAAGCTCGCCCCGGGACTCTTGTTCGTCCTCGGACTCGGCTTCATCGTCCAATATTGGTTTCCAGCTGACACGTTGCTCGGCTTCGTCTTCAAAGGAATGGGACTCGTCCTCGCCTACGCCATCTTCATGTGGGTGTTCACGGTCGATGCGTTCGAGAAAGACTTGGTCCGGTCGATGATTCCAAGCAAGCGATTCGGGAAGGGGGAAGTGTGATGGGGATGTATGAGACGTACGTTAAACGGCCACAAGACGTGGTGCTCGCGTCGGTCGCGCTCGTCGTATTGAGTCCCGTCCTCGTGACGGTTGCGGGTCTCATCAAGTGGAAGCTCGGGGGACCGGTGCTGTTCAAACAGAAACGTCCAGGCAAGGACGGCGTCATCTTCGAGATGGTGAAGTTCCGGACAATGACCGATGAGCGAGATGAACACGGCGAGCTGTTGCCGGACGAGATCCGTTTGACCCCGTTCGGGCAGACGCTCCGGTCGCTCAGTCTCGACGAACTGCCGAGCTTACTGAATATCATCAAGGGCGACATCGCCATCGTCGGACCGCGCCCGTTGCTCGTCGAGTATTTACCGCGCTATAACGAGGAGCAACGCCGACGTCACGATGTACGTCCCGGACTGACGGGACTCGCCCAAGTGAACGGACGGAACCGACTGACATGGCCGGATCGCTTCGCGCTCGACGTGAAGTACGTCGACAACGTCACGTTCTTCAATGACTGGAAGATCATCCTGCAGACGGTCGGGAAAGTCGTGAAGAAGGACGGCATCTCGTCGGATACGGCGGCGACGATGGAGGCGTTTATGGGGAATGAGATCGTTGAGGCGGAGTATCGGATTGGGAGTAAATGATTGGTGATGACCAGGTTTTCGGTTGGACAAATCGTCTGACGGATACCTGGCATTTTTTATGTCGTGGTATCGAAAAACATACACCTTTTTATAAAAACAAGAGACAAAATTTAGAAGGTAGATGGTATATTGTTCTTTGGAAAATCTTAATGGATGTTACATATGATTGATAAAGGAAGCGACAGAATGAAAAAATGGGTCAGTTTAATTGTAGTGATGTTATTGGTATTTAGTTCGTTTGATTGGAGGGTATTGGGGGCTGAAGATTTAGAACCGCCGACAATTATTAGCCACTCCATTCAATCCGGCTCATTCACGATTGGAGACACGGTGAAAATTAGCGTGTCAGTTAAAGACAATCTATCACCCGACCCGAGGGTACGGATATTCCTCATAGAACCTAAGAGCAAAAATCCTGCTTTCCACGTTCCGTTAAAGTCATTAGGAGGCGGGCAGTATATTGGAGAGATAAAGATTGTAGAGGGGATGGAAGAAGGTCGATACGAGCTGAACTTTCTGGAGAGCTGGGATGATAATGGAAACAGTACCATGTTATGGGGTGAAGAGAGCGGACAAGGGTTCACTTTGATTAATATGAACGAAGATAAGGAAGCTCCTCAAATTTTGAATTTCACAATTGAATCTGGTCCTTTTACAGTTGGTGACAAGGTCAAAGTTGAAGTTAAGGTAAAAGACAACTTGTCTGTCGACCCGGGTGTACGTATTTTTCTTATCGAGCCGAAGAGCAAGAATTCTTCTTTTTATGTTCCACTAAAATCGTTAGGAGGTGGGCAATATATAGGAGAAATAAGAATTGTAGAGGGTATGGAGGAAGGTAGATATGATCTTAATTTCCTAGAAAGCTGGGATGATCACGGGAACAGCGCCATGCTATGGGGAGAAGAAAGTAATCAAGGGTTTACTGTTTATAATACAAACGAAGACATGGAAGCTCCTCAAATAGTAAATTTTAAAATTGATTCTGGTCCTTACACAGTAGGTGACAAGGTGCGTATCGAAATCGAAGTAAAAGATAATCTTTCGGTCGACCCGGATGTACGTATTTTTCTTATCGAGCCGAAGAGCAAGAATTCCTCCTTTTACGTTCCACTGAAGTCTTTAGGAAATGGTCGTTATACTAGCGAACTTACGATTAAAGAAGGAATGGAGGAAGGGCGATACGAGTTAAATTTTTTGGAAAGCTGGGATGATCATGGAAACAGTAACATGTTATGGGGAAAAGAGAACGAACAAGGATTTGAATTAAAGTATCCTTCAAATGATCTAACAAAACCGACATTTACTTCAATAGAAAAAAAAGAAATCATTTTAGATGAATATGTCACAAAGTCGCTTACGATTAATGCTGAGGATGATTTAAAACTTAAATCAGTGCAAGGGACTTTCACTCATGATAATGGGGAGACGGTCATTTTATCGAGTGATCAGGTGACGTCTACTGGTTTTGACTTCCCGATATCATATTATTCGTTTCGGACTCATCCAGGTCGGTGGAGATTATCTAGTCTTACGATTTCTGACTTGAATCAAAATACTTTAACCGTTACGGAAGGGTTTGATGTATCGATTCAAGTTTTACCAATCATCGACCGAACTCCACCGGTTATTTCAGGTATCAGTCAGGGCCAAGTCACGAATCAATCGGTGACGATTCAATACAATGAAGGAACGGCGACGTTGAACGGGAAACGGATTCGCAACAATTGGCCGGTCAAGAACTCGGGCGCTTACACGCTCCGCGTCACTGATCAAGCCGGAAACGTCACGTCACTCACGTTCACGATCGATAAAGTGGCTCCAACGAAACCGACCGTTTCGACGCTCACTAACAAGTCGACGTACGTGTCCGGGAAAGCCGAGAAAGGCGCGACCGTGTATATCACGTATAACGGACGCACGTACACGACGAAAGCATCAAGTGCGGGTTCGTATCGCTACAACGTGAAGACGACGAAACCAGGGGCGACCGTCTCGGTGCGCGCGAAAGACGCGGCCGGCAACACGTCGAGCAGTACTTCTGTGAAAGTCCTCAACACGTTTCGGACGTTCACCGTCAACTCGGTGAAGTCGACGGCGACGACGATGACCGGAAAAGGCAACAAGGGAGCAAGCGTCCAGGCATACATCGGGACGAAGCTCATCAGCAAGACCGCGAAAGTCGATTCGAAAGGCAACTACAAGCTGACGATTTCACGTCAGAAACCAGGCGTGGTTGTCACCGTGAAGATGACGCAGAACGGATACGAAGAAGTGAAGAAGACGACACGCGTCGTCAAATGAATCGAGGGGGCCTTAGGGTCCGCTCGTTTTCTTATGTGTCATTTCTTTTGACAAATTTCACCATAACGTCACTCGAGTCTGCCAACCAAACGTGATATAACTAACATGTGAACGATTGAACAAATAGGAGGTTATACATTGAAGCGATTTCTGTTTTTATTCGTCGGACTCATCGTCATCCTTGCAGCCTGCAGTCCAAACGAGGCGGTCGATTCGACGAAGGTCCATACATACAAAACATACGAACTCCCGCTCGAAGACAAAGTCGCGCTCGGGGAAGGAGAGCACGAGATCGTGTTCGTCTTCGACTACAGTTGCCCGTGGTGCAAGAAGTGGATGGAAGAGGTACTACCGGAGATCGAGGAGCGCTGGATTGACACGGGCGAGGCGACGTTCAAAGGACAGCCGCTCGTCCTGTTGAACGAACAGTCACAACTGCTCGCGAACGTGGATTATAATGTGGAACGGCTCATCCCGGACCGCTATTATGAAGTGCAGCGCGCCATCGGGCTCGATTCCGGGTCGGACGGTTTTGGCACGGAAGCGTATGCCCGTGAACTCGCCGCTGAATTCAACCTCAATGCGGATGAACTGCTCGAGAATCACGTCGACGTCGGCATCCAAAACTCACGGCTGTTCACGCGCGACTTCGGCGTGGCCTACGTGCCGACGGTATATGTCGACGGCATCCAGCTCGTGGACGCGTTCAGCTTAGAGGAGATGGAACAGGTCATGGACGGGACGATTGAAGCAGGGGACCAAGTCGAGTTGCCGGAGGAATAAAAATGACCCCTCGTCGATCGGACGAGGGGTCAAGTCAGTGTTGCTCGAAATACGGTTTGACGAACAGCTCGAACAGTTCGGCATCGAGCAAGTACCGGTTCGAATAGAACGGGTCGTTGTCCGGCGTAATCGGATTCGGGCTCAAGATGAACGCCTGTTCGAAGCCGAGGGCTTGCACCGTCTCGGTCACAGCGTCGCTCGTGTTGCCGAACGGATAGGCAATTGTCGTGACGCGCGTCCCGAGATTCTTCTCGATGGCGGCGACACTCGTCTCCAAATCTTGCCGGAGCTCGTCTTGCATATCTTCCGGCAAGAACACGGCGCCTCCGTCTTTGACATAATGCATGTCATGCGTATGTGTCCCGAAGTCGGCGAGTCCGCTCGCCTGCATGTCCTTCAATTCGGTCCACGGGGCGAGGTCCAAGTTTTGGAACGCCTCGCCGACGTGACCGGTGATGATGAACAGCGTGAACGGGATCTGCTTGTCTTTCAAGATCGGGAACGCGTTCTCATAGACGGTATGGTCGACGTCGTCGAACGAGATCCAGACGCATTTGTCCGGAATCGGCTCACCGGCGCGATAGCCGAGCAAGTCGTCCTGTGTCGCGAAGTGAACGCCTTCCTCTTGGAGCCACGTCATCTGCTGCTCGAATTCGTCGGCGTAGACGTTGTAGCGGACAAGTTCGGACGAGCCGGTCACGTTCTCGACGAGCTTGTTCCACGTGTTCGGCTGTTTGACGCGGTGATAGTTGAGTCCGAGACAGACGTTCTCGGTCGGGAGGAGCGCCGCATCGGGCACGTCCTCATGTGTCGTCGAGGACACGTCGTATACTTTCCAAGCGATGCCGCCAATAATCAAGAGAACGACCAGCCATTTCATGTAGCGCATCATTTCAACTCTTTCACTGGATTTTCTGTGAACACGATGACTTTGTCACGCTGAAGTCGCTCGATATCTTCCGGCTCCATCAAGTCGAGTTTGAGCCAATCGTCGAGCGTCGTGTCCGTCGGCATCTGCCGGCGGTTGAGCGGGCCGTACTTCCGCTTGTTGTACGTCCGCCACAGGAAGAGCAGTAGGGCGGCGACGAACGACGAGACGAGCCCGAAATAGAGCAGCTCGCGGATGTCGGCGTTCGTCACGTTCAAGGCGGTCTTGAGGATGGCGATATAGCGGTCGTTCACGTCGACGACGGCGCTCAAGAAGAACCACGTGACGATGAACGTGTATAACCAGAACACGGCCGTGAGCAACAGCTCGATCCCTTTGCGGAACACGTTCTGTTTCGTTTTGACGAGAATCTCTTGCTCGTAATCATATAATTCACTTACAGGCTGCTTCTCCGTGTCCCCCGGTCTGGTGAACTCCATGTCGCGTAGCCTCCTTTCACACGGGCTCTAATCGCTTTCGGCGTCGCCGCGATGACGACGAACGTGTTGAGCATCCAGTAGATGACCGGATACCAAGCGGCCCAGACGTAATATTTGAACACTTTATCGTAACGGGCGTCGTTCCAGAGCGAGATGATGAGCTGGACGTGGCTGACGAGGACGAGCGCGAACGAGTTGTATGTGAACCAAATCAACATGTCCTGCCACGTGTCGGCCGTCGCGAACAGATACACCGTGACGATGAGCCAGGCATACGCCCAGAGGACGCTGACGACCTGTTCGATATAGACGGGCCAAATCCGGCGCTGGCGCCAGTCTTTGAAGATGTCGAAGTGACGTAAGACGACTTCCTGTCCGCCTTGCGACCAGCGCACGCGCTGTTTCCAAATGCCAGAGATCGACTCGGGGACGAGCATCCAGCAGAGGGCGCGCGGCTCATAGCGGATGTCCCAGAAGTTCTTCTGGAGTTTCCACGAGACAGCGATGTCCTCGGTGATCATGTCGCGGTCCCAGAGACCGACCGACAGTAACGCTTTCTTGCGGAACATGACGATGACGCCGGAGACGGTCATGATTTTACCCATGACGCGCTGCGTCCGTTTGATGGAGCCGATAATCGACGAATATTCGACGAGCTGCATCCGGCTGAGAAGCGTGTCTCGGTTACGGATACGCGGGTTGCCGGTGACGGCTCCGACGCGCTCGCCGCGAGTCAAGAAGTGACGGACGAGGTAATACGGGGCCTCCTCGCTCAAGAACGCGTCCGAGTCGACGCAGAGCAAATACTCGGAGCGGGCGGCGTGGGCGGCCATATGTAAGGCGTTCGCCTTGCCTCGGTTCTCATGACAGTCGATAACACGCAGACGTTCATATTTGTCGGCAAGTCCGACGAGAATGTCGCCGGTCTTGTCACGGCTGCCATCGTTGACGGCGATAATCTCAAAATTCGGATAGGTGAGACGATCTAAGTACTCGATTGTCTCGGCAATCGTCTCTTCTTCGTTATAACAAGGAATCAAGATACTGATGAACGGCCATTCCCGCTCGTTCAAATCGAGTTCTTTCTCTTTCTCCCGCGTCAAGCTGAATAAGAGAGCGCCCGAAATCCAAAACAGCGCCATGAAGAACGGATACCAAAACACGAATTGGGCCAGTGGTTCGATCCAAGGTGCGATGTCGAGCCCGTAAAAATTCATAATTGTCTCCCCTTATTTTCAAAAAAACCATGTACTGAACGTATGATAGCATCAAAAAATTGTTTTCCCATATTTAGCGAAAAAATTGTACAGAAATTCAAAAAGACATTCGACGTGTGTCAAATGTCTGGGTGCTTGTTCAAGTTCGTCCGTCTGTCTTTGCGCCATTTCCAAACGAACAAACCGATCAGCGCGAGGACAGGGGCCGCAACCCAAGGGCGGGCTTCGATGATGGAAACGAGTTCGAAAATCGAGAGCCATCCGCTGATCATGATGAGAATCAGCAGGAAAGTCTTGAGTCCACCTCGAATAGGAAACCAGTAGAACACGAAGAGCGTAATCAAAAAGAAAGCGAGCAATCCCATACGGTTATTCCTTTCTAGCCTCATTTTGACTCATTATAGCAGAGAATATTCAGAGAGTGTTAGAGCCTTCCCTTGCATGCCGCTTTTCGGTACTGTTAATAGAAGACTATTGAAGGAGGAACTATCGTGAAATTTGGAATCATCGGCCTTGGCTATGTCGGGCTGGCCACCCTGTGTGGACTAGCAAAAGCGGGGCATGAGGTCATCGGTGTCGAGAAAGACCAACCGAGACTGCTCCGTCTCATGAACGGGGACGTCCCGTTCCACGAACCGGGCATGGCAGACGTGTTACGCGATCATCACGGTTCAATCACATTCACGGACTCGATGGCCGATACAGAAACGGTCGACTACCTCGTCCTCGCCGTCGGGACGCCGAGCAAGCAAGACGGCAGCTGTGACTTGACGTTCGTCGACGCAGCCTTGTCCGAGGTCGAGTCGAAACATAAAATCATCATCCGCAGCACGGTGCCGCCGGGGACGACCGACATGCTATCGGTCATGTACCCGGCTCATACGTTCGCCGTCGTGCCGGAATTTCTTCAAGAAGGGCGCGCCCTCGCCGACGTGTTGAAACCGCACCGCGTCGTCATCGGCAGTGACAACCTCGCGATGTGTGAGGAACTTGCCGGTATCTACGGACGCCTCGGGGTGCCGATCGTCTGTACATCACCGATTGACGCCGAGTTCATCAAATACGCCTCGAACGCGTTCCTCGCGACAAAAATCAGTTTCATCAACGACTTGGCGCGTCTCGCCGACAAGGCGGGAGCGGACATCACGACGATCGCCGACGGGATGGGGCTCGACCCGCGCATCGGACGTTCATTCTTGAACGCCGGACTCGGCTACGGGGGCTCGTGCTTCCCGAAAGATATGCACGCGCTCTTGAACGTGGCGAACGAGAACGAAGTCGACTTACCGGTCATCCGAGCAGCCATGCACGCGAACGACGCCCAGATGGAGTACGTCGCCTCGAAAGTCGAACCGAAGAGCGATCTCAAAGTCGCCTTGCTTGGCCTCGCCTTCAAACCGGGGACGGACGACATGCGCGACGCGCCTTCAATGACGCTCGCTCAACTGTTGGAGATACGTGGAGTCGAAGTCATCGGTTACGACCCGCTCGCCAAGTGGGACTTCCCCCAAGCGGAGACGGTCGAAGCGGCGCTCGAGGGAGCGGACATCGCCATCCTCGTCACGGAATGGGACGAGCTCGTCGCGTTGAAACCGGAAGCGTTCGACGGGATGCGGACGAAGCGCTTGATCGATGCGCGCAACGCTTGGAAGTATGCACGCGACCCGGGTACCGTCCAGTACGAAGGGGTCGGTCGGATGCAAAACAAGGAGAATACACCGTCATCGATGTGACGAAAGGCGAGACCCCACGGGGCCTCGCCTTTTTTCACGCCTTCATCTGTTCTTTCGTCGGTCCCATGACGCCCGGGACCGTGAGTCCCGCCTGACGGAGGAGCACCGTCATCTGGCCGCGGTGGTGCGTCTGATGGTCGATCATCATGCGCAAGACGGCGCCACGCGGCTGTTTGGCGCCGTGGACGTCGACTTCTTCTAACAAATAGGCGTCCGAGAACTGTTCGGCCGCCTGGCTAATCTCGTCGGCGTAGCGCGCGTATTGGTCGGCGATAGCCTTGGCGTCGTTCGGTTGCGTCAAACTTTTCAGCGCCGACAAGCGGAAGCCGAGCAAGTTCGTGAAATAGCCGAGCGCGGTCGTCATGTGCCACCCGATCCAGCCGATTGAGTTATGGCCTGGAACAATCTCCTGCCCGAGCGCCTCGTCGGTGACGGTGCGGAGCACGTCGAGCGTGCCGGTCGATGATTTGGTCCAGTCGTGTAGAAAATCTGCTTTGGTGCGATACATCGAATTCCCCCTTGAACGTTCTACCCTGAGTATACGACGCAGATTCACGATTTTGAAACGTTCGGTCTCGTTTTCCCGTAGACTATAGAAGAAAGGGGGACGCTTGTATGTGGATCTACTTAAGTGCCGGACTCATTCTGTTCGCACTCGGCTTCGCCGTCCATCGCTTGGGCTGGCATTTCCTCATCTCCGGGTATAATACGATGAAGCGCGAAGATAAGGCGCGCGTCAATATTAAGGCGGTAGCGCGTTTAATCGGCTTCATGTGCTACGGGATGGCCGTTATCTTCCTACTGATCGCCGCCATCCATGGACTCGGTTTCGGACTCGACATCCCGGTCGAACCGTTCTTCGGTTTGATGCTCATCCTCATCGTCGTGACGCTCTGGCGTGCTCAGAAGTATGACGGCAACATTTATGACGAGGACGGGAACATCCGCCCTGGCGGCAAAAAGAAACTCATCCCGGTCGTTGTCGTCTTGGGTCTCCTCGTCACAATCGTGCCCGGCCTGTGGCTCTGGTTCAGTCAGCCGACCGAGGTGACGCTCACCGACTCGGCACTCGTCATCGAGGGTAGCTACGGCGAGACGGTGCCGTATGATGAAATCGAGACCGTGACATTGACGTATCGGCCGAGCCTCGACCGCCGGACGAACGGTGCCGCCGTCGGTTCACGCCTGATCGGACACTTCCGGACGACGGACGGGGAGGACGTGCTTGTCTACCTCGACCAAGACATCGAGGCCGCCGTACGCATCGACTGGAGCGGCAAACCGATTTATGTGAACGTGGAGTCGAACGAGGCGACGGAAGAGTTATATGGGGAGGTCCGACTGAAATGACACAACCTTGGTATACACGGCACATGCCGTTCTTTTTCTTGACGTTCTTGTTCGCGCCGCTGACACTGTTGCTTCTTGTCTGGCGCTGGGAACAGTTCGACGGCCATGAGCGAGGGGTCAAACTGTTCTTCACCATCGGGATGACGGCGTTCATCGTGTTTGGGCTCTTGCCGCGCGGGTCGCTACCGGTCATCTTGCCGGTCATCGGACTGTTGATCGCACTGAAGCTCGTGCTCAATCTCATCAAACGAAAAACCGGCTGACATGTGTCAACCGGTCGGAGGGGCGCTCGCTTAGGCGAGGTGCCCTCTTTTTTCGTTCACCCAAGCTTCGAACGTGGTCGCGTCAAGGGCCGGGGCGTAATAATAACCTTGTCCGAGTTCGACACCTTCCGCGATAATCCGCTCGAGGTCCTGTTCCGTCTCGATGCCCTCGGCGAGCGAGGTCAATTTCTGTTCACTCGCGAAGCGAGAAACGGCACGGAGGAATGACGTGCTGTCCTTCGCTTTGCCGCTGACGTACATGCGGTCGATCTTCACTTCTTGAATCGGCAAGTGCCAAATCGCTTCGAACGAGGCGTAGCCGGTCCCGAAGTCGTCAATCGAGAGGCAATAGCCGAGGTCAGAGATATCTTCGAGCCGTTCGAGCTCTGTCGTGTGCGACATGATGTCGGCCGACTCGGTCAACTCGATTTTCAGCCGGTCCGGGAGCCATGGATACGTCACCATCAAGTCACGCAATTTCGTGACGATCGACGGGTCGACCGAATGGGCCGACAAGTTGTACGACAAGGAGATGTCGGCGAACGGTGTGTCACGCCAGGCGACGAGCTGTTCGACGACCAAGTCGAGAATCGAGTGCGACAGCCAAAGAATTTGGTCCGAGCGCTCGGCGATGCGGATGAACTCGTTCGGCGGCACGTTGCCGATGTCCGGGTGCTGCCAGCGGGCGAGCGCCTCGGCCCCGACGACACGGCCTGTCTTCAGCTCGACTTGCGGCTGATAGGCGACGGTGATATAGCCTTGTTCGATTGCCTCCGGGAGCGCCTGTTCAATCAAGGCGGCCCATTGGAGCTGGGCGAGGATGCTCGCGTCGTACCAGACGAACGGGGTGCGCGTCTCTTTGGCGTGTTGCAACGCCTTCGTCGCCTCGAACAGACAATCGTTAAAGCTTGGCGTCGTATGCGTCGCCCCGATTTGAACGTGGACGGTCTGGCGTTTCTGATTGATTAACAGTTCGGTCGGGAACAGCTCCATCAACTCATGTTCATCGACGGTGCTGAAGCCACGGACATACAGCATGAGCGTGTCGTCGCGGTAACGGCCGAACAAGTGATGCGCGTACTTCTCGAGCCGGTCCTCGACGTGACGGGCGAACTCGGTCATGAGCAAGTCGGCATACGTCGGGTCGTACCAGTCGACGAGGTGGTGGAAGTCGTTCAGTTTAATTAGCAGGAACGTCCCGTCGATGTCCTGTTTTTCCCACGCCCGCAGGAAGCCATATTCGTTATACAGTTCGGTGGCGAGGTCGAACCGGACGAGCCGGTCGACTTTGCGTTCGCGTTCGACGCGCTCGGTCTCATCCTCGAGGATGAGGTAATACGTGAGCGTCTCGCCACGCTTAAGCGGGATGATTTTGACGTTCAAGAAGCGGACGTGCTCGCCTTTCAAGTGCAGGATGAACTGGGCACTCGTCCCATTCTCCGTCACCCCGGCGAGCGCCTCGCGCAACAAGCGGCGCCCCGTGTCGGTGAACAATTGATTAATTTCATACAAGTTCCGTTCGCCGAAGAACTGGCGGAACACATCGTTGCGTTCGATGAAGTTGTACGTGTCATCGATTAAGGCGATGGCGAGACCCGTCTCGGAGAAGAGGGACGACCAGCGCTCGTGATACCGGAGCAGGTCGTTCGACTTCGTCTCGAGCGTGTGCACCGTCGAATGGACGCTCACGGCAATCTCACGAAGCTCATCCTCGATGCCACGGAAGTCATGGCTCGGCGGGAACGTCTCCTCGACCGGTTCCGTGCTCGGGTCGATGGCGAGGGCGCGCGCCTTCAAATGCCCGAGGTCATGGGCGTACATCTTCCTTGTGTAGCAGAGGGCGAACAAGAGCGCCCCCGACAACAGGAGCGTGATGAGCAGGACGGTGAGGGCGAGTGCGCCGTAACGGTCCCGCTCGGTCAAGAGCGTGTCATCCGCTGCCGCGCGTACCGCTTGTAGTGCGGCGTGCGAGTCCTCATAGAAGCTCGTCCCGTTGACGTAACGAGCCTCAAGCGTCGAATTGGCGGCCGTCACCCGTCCGAGGGCGAGCGCGCTCTCAATCAAATCGTCGACCGATTTCGTCCTGAGCGACGGGTCGGTCGCGACGATATCCTCAATCAGACGGGCCTCGTTCGCGATCGTCGAGACCTCGAACTCGAGTTGGTCTTCATCCGGTGTCTCGGCGAGCAAGTTCGTGACGCCTTCGACGAACGCCATCTGCATGCGCATGACGGCATCGGTCAATTCATAGGCCGTGTTCGCTTGGGCGGTCCGTTCGAGCCCTTGATAGAGCCAGCGTCGGTTGATTGACTCGATGACGTCGAACGGCACGGCTTCGAAGCGGCTCAAGCCGTCCGCGTTCAACGTGTCCTCGAGGTCTTCCGAGAAGCGCAGCAACGCCTCCCGTTCACGCTCATCGACCCCGGTCTCGAAGTCGTCGAGCAGTTGCACGTTGTATTGGAGCGCCCGTTCACGGTACGGGGCCGACAGTAACGCCGTCGGTTGTTCCGAGTTCGTCTCGTAGAGCTTGGCCGCGTGATGCAAGACGAGATACGACTCGACGCCGGCCAAGTCGGAGGCGTGATTCAAGTCGCGCACCGTCTCGTCGACGGCGACGTGTTTTTCTTTCCAGTAATAGCTCAGGCCGAGCCCGAACAACGATACGCCGATGAGACAAGCGACGGCGAGGGCCATCGTGTAAATCCGGTACGGAATTTTAGCGAATCGATTGCTTCCCATCGGACACCTCCTTCTTTCTCTTCCCATTCTATCTCTCGTGTTCGAGTCTTTCGAGGGAAATCCTGCCCCACGAAAAAAAACCCGACAAAGGTCGGGTCTTTCAATGCGCCGAAGGTCACGGTCGCTTGTAACCGATGACGCGTGATTTCCAGTATGGCTCTTTACTGATCGTGTTATAGCCGAGTCCGTACGTCCCGGCGTGGATGAACGTGTCCGCGTTAATCATGATGCCCATGTGTGACGGTCCGGCCGTGTACGTGTTCTCGAAGAAGACGAGGTCGCCCGCTTGCGGGACGAACGTCTTGCTGAGCTGTGTTCCGAAATAAGACCCGGCCCAGTATGTGGCGACGTTCGTGCGTGGGACGTTGTAGCCAGCCTGGTTGAAGGCATAGTGGATCAGCCCTGAACAGTCGAATCCGCCGTTGGCCGGGTTCGATGACGCCCAGATGTACGGCGTGCCGACATACTTCTTGGCGACGGCGATGGCTGCGATTCCGGCACCTTGTGAAGGAGCCGGAGTCGGAGTTGGGTTTACCGTAGACCCTTTCGGCACCGCCTTGACGTAAGACGCCGCGACGAAACCGGTCGTATTCCCGATATAGATTTGATGCCAACCGTTCGACGTCTGCACGACGCGGAGCGTCTGGCCGGACTTGACGCTGCCGATGATAGCCGAACTCGTCGAGGCCGAAGCGCGGACGTTCAACGATGGCGTGTTCACGACGTAGTCGAATGCTTCGTTGCCCGCACCGCCGTCTCCGGCGTTCGGTGTGACCGGCGCGCTCGGTGCCGTCGTCGTCTGTTTCAAGTAACCGGTGCTGACGTAACCGCTCTTGCCGTTATGCGTGACGTATACCCACGTGCCGATCTGTTTCGTCGCTTTGACGGTCGTGCCGTTCGGGATGCTCGTGACGAGGGCATAGCCGATGCCCGGGCCTTGACGGACGTTCAAGTTGGCCGTCGTGACGTACGACTGGTTAATGCTCTGTTCTTGAGGCGCGGCCGGTTTTGTCGGCGTGCTCGGTGTAGTCGGTTTGACGGATGAGTTCGTCAAGTAACCGTTATGTACCCAACCCGTCTTCCCGCCATAGCTGACTTTCGTCCAGGCACCGCTCGTTTGAATCGGTGTGAGCGTCTGACCTTTCGGAATCGTGACGAGCACTTGATGCCATGTTCCTGCAGCGGCGCGCATGTTCAAGGCGGCCGTCGTGACGGTACCCGTGCCTGACGTGGCAGGTGTGGCGGCAGGTTTCACCGTGGTCGGGGCGTTTCCGCTTAATTTGAGCGTCTGCCCGATGGCGAGACGGTCTGAATTCAAGTTGTTGTAGGCTTTCAAATTGGCGAGTGACACGTTGTGCTGTTGGCTGATCGACCAGAGCGTGTCACCGGCACGGACGACGTGTGAGCTGGCTGCTGCGACTTCGTCGGCCTGGGCGATGATGCTTACGGCGGCGATGGCTGCGAATGAGTACATGAGGCCGGACTTAGGGGACATTGGGTCACTTCCTTCTCTAATGAGTGCTTTTGACAATTATCGACAGGTAAAGCAATACATGTTTATTGTAGGGTTTACACAAACGGCAAGCAATGGTGGAAATGGCTCAATCAGTGGATTCCGTTAAAAATGAGGTCAATATTTTCGGACACGGATGAGGCGGGAGTACTAAAGAAACAGGGGAATCGAAAATTGACTTTCTGTTGAATTTTGGAAACCTATCCATAGTTCTTTTCGTGCTATCATGAATGCAAAACGTTTGAATGAGAGTAGGGGACTTATGAACGAGGGGAACTTTTCAACACAATCATATCGCAAACATCAAGAGAAACTGTTCGAACTCGTCCGAATGCCAGAGGTGACGGAGGCTGCGGTACGGCAAGCGCTCTTATATATGTGCGAGGTCGTCTCCGATATGCTCGACGTCGACACGGTCTCGATTTGGCATTTCGACGAGACGTATGCCTCGATCAGTTGCCAAGTCGCCTATTCGAAAGAGACGGGACCGAGCGAACCGGTGTTGACAGTCATGCGTGGGGACGCACCTGTCTATTTCGACGCGTTGCGGACGAACCGGGTGCTCCCGTTCGAAGACGTCCGGACCCACGAGTGGGTGAAGGATTTATACCAGCAGCACTTCGTGGAAGGGCAACGGATTTACTCGATGCTCGATGCCCCGATCTATGCGAACAATCGGGCGAAAGGGGTCATCTGTTGTGAGACGTTCGCGCCGCGGCAATGGACGTTCATCGAGGAGCTGATTGTCAGCACGCTGTCCGACTTTATCGCCATCCTCTATCTCCGGCTCGACCGCCGCGAGATCGATGAACACATCACGAAACTCGCCTATACGGATGAACAGACCGGGCTCATGAACTTGAACGGGTTCATCGAGCGGGTGGACGCGCTCCGCGAACAGGCACCGCACCAGCTCGGCTCATTGATTTATCTCCGGGCGGACGAGTTCCGTTCCGTCGAGACGGCAATCGGCATCCAGCGCGCGGACGACATCGTAATCGAACTGTCGGAACGCCTCCAACAAGTCGTCGATACGTCGCTCTTGGCGCGCGTCTCTCAATCTGGCTTTCTACTGTGGACGCCTTACGGCGACCGCATCAAAGTGAAGGCGCTCGCCGATTTGATTTGTGAGACGGTGACGAGCGAGCCGTTCGCGGTCGGGGAGCTCGACGTCGTCTTGACGATGAGCGCCTTCATCTCGATTGAGGACAAGTCACGCTCGACGCTCGAGATGATGGACACGACCCGAATCACGGCCAATGATCGCCACGTGCAGCGCGGGGGGATCGCCTTCTACGAGGAAGAGATGGGTGAGAAGGCGACGGCCCGTCTGACACTCGAGATGAATTTGCGAAAAGGGCTCGCCTTGAACGAGTTCACGCTCTATTACCAACCGAAGATTGAAGCGGCGACTGGCAAGTTAAAAGGATTCGAAGGGCTGATGCGCTGGATTCATCCGAAACAAGGATTGATTCCACCGCTCGACTTCATCCCGCTCGCCGAATCGACCGGCGTCATCATCGCGCTCGAAGAATGGGCGCTCGAAGCCGCGTGCCGCCAGTTGAAGACATGGCACGACGAGGGCCGGATGTATCAGCTCGCCTTGAACTTGTCGGCCCGTCATTTCCTATCGGACGGGGTCGTCGAAAAGCTGGCCCATATCGTCAAGGAGATGGGCGTCTGCCCGAACTACTTGACGTTCGAGATCACGGAGAGCGTCGGGATGGAGAATCAGCAACACGTCATCGAGCGGTTCGTCGCGTTCCGGGAACAAGGCTTCTCGATCTCAATCGACGACTTCGGGACCGGCTTCTCGGCGTTCGTCTATTTGAAGCACTATCCGATTCATGAGATTAAAATCGATCGGCAGTTCATCCAAGTGACGGACAACGATCCGACCGGGAACGTCATCGTCCAGTCGATTATCGAGCTCGCCCGCGGGCTCGGCTTGAAGACGGTGTGCGAGGGCATCGAGACGACGGACCAGCGCGACACACTCCGCTCGCTCGGCTGTGATGAGATGCAAGGCTACTTGTTCTCGCGTCCGCTCCCGATTGATGAGCTCGAGACGTGGATTGAGGATTATGACACGACGAAAAAGGATTCGCTCCGTTGAGCGAATCCTTTTGAATGGACCGCAGACATGTTACGTGTCTGCGTTTTTTTTGCCGCTCGCGTCAGGCCGGCAACTCGATGCGAATCGTCGTTCCAGACCCGCGCGCACTCGTCACCGTGACAGTGCCGCCGTGCGCTTTGATGATGCCCCGGGAAATCGCCATACCGAGGCCGCTGCCGAGTGCGTCGGTCGTGTTCGTGCCCCGGTAGTAGCGCTCGAAGATGTACGGCAGTTCGTTCGCGTCGATGCCGATGCCGTTCATTGAGTCGGACGTGCACGATTCGGCCCCGGCGGCAATTCCTCTCCCACTTATCGTCGGGCTGTGCCCGGGACACGATTGAAGTAGGGGGTATCCTTGCCGATTAAAGATGAAATGAGGCGTTCACTCGAAATCGACTTGCTCAGGTAAACAAGCGTATAATTAAATCACGAACACTTGAGAGAAAGGAAGCGGGTTATATGTTTGAGCAACTGACGATGAAAAAAGAACAACTGGATCAAAATCGACCGCTGCCGACGTATACGCTTCAAAGTTTGAGAGCAAAACTCTTTTTAGAATGGACATACAACTCGAATGCCATTGAAGGAAATACGTTGACAATCAACGAGACAAAAGTGGTGCTGGAAGGTATAACGGTTGGCGGGAAGACGATGCGCGAGCATCTTGAAGTGATTAACCACCAGGACGCCATTTCTTATGTAGAAGAGATTGTCCAACGCGAAGAACCGCTGACGGAGTGGCAAATAAAAAATTTGCACCGTCTCGACTTGAAAGGAATTGATGATGCGTATGCAGGCGTCTATCGGGACCAGCAAGTGTTTATTGCTGGATCCGTTCATATGCCGCCGCCTCCATACCTCATTCAAGAACAGATGGGGCAACTGATGAATTGGTATGAAACAGAGACGAATACGATGCACCCGGTTGAACGGGGCGCTTTGTTGCATGCTAAGTTCGTGGGGATTCACCCGTTCATTGATGGAAATGGTCGTACATCTCGGTTGTTGCTCAATTTAGAGTTGATGAAGTCCGGTTATCCGCCGATTGTCATCAAAGTCGAAAATCGCCTGAGTTATTACAATGCGTTAGATCGAGCGCATACGACAGGAATGTATGACGACTTTGTCGCCCTTGTCGTGACAGAGGTCGAAACATCGCTCGATTTGTACTTGAGCGCGATCGCCCCTCATCCATCCAAAAACAGCCCTTCCTGACGATTCAGGAAGGGCTGCCTCATGTCCGCTCATTCATGCGGGAGTTCGGTTTTCAATTCCAGTTGGAGTATGTACGCCAATTCTTTATGGGCTAGCTCGGAGAAGTTCGTCTTTTTGACGTGTGTCCGGGGCCGTAGTCCGCATTCCAATGCGATGTCGACGATTGTCCGAATCTGATTTTCCGTATAGAAGCGCTTGCGTCCCATCGTGAACGGGGTCGGTGGCAAGACGCCGTCGGTTTCCCATTTGATCAGCTGTTGCTGGCTACGGGGAATCCCGGCGACATGAAACGCACGGCTCAGTTCTTTGAGTGGATAGACGGTCAATGGGCGTTCGTTGTACAGGAGCGGCTTCGCGTTTTCCGGGCGATAAGCATCCCAGTCAGTCGCATAAAACGTCAGGTCGGTGTGGTCGAAGTCGAGTTGAGCGGAAGGAATAGAAGTGTTGAGTGCGAAGTCTAAGCTGTTCATCTAGAGTATCTCCTTCTTCAAGTCAAACTGGTCATTTCGAAAATGCCCTCCTCCGTATAGTAACCCATTTCTAAGCAATTAACTGCCAGTTTTTTCAAAGTGGGGAAATGAATTCGTGGGACTTTAGGCGTGTTTTCGAAATGCGATTGACGTCTATTAAGATACCCTAATTGGTATGAGAATTCAAGGAATAACGCCGATTTTTACCGATGAATGCGCCTTCATTCAGAATAGGTCTATAGTCGTTACGAAAAGGTTACAAGGAAATATGAGCAAACATTCACCAACTTCGGTTAATAGGGGCGAAGGAGGTGAGACATATGGCAGTGTATCGAGAATACGCAAGCGTCTTTTATCTCGACACGAAGCGGCTCGTTGACGGCAAGGAAAAGCGTCAGCTCGTCCGGTTCGGTCCACTCGGTGCGCGGATGGAGACCGAGGAGATCAAGCAGTTCGGTGATCTGTTGATTCCGCTTCTCGCGGTCGAATCCGCCGCATACGTCGTGTCGCGTGAATTCCACGTGACGTTCTAATTGGAGGAACCCCTGATGCGTGTACCGAAGCGTCCCGCCGGAGCCTTGTCCGATGAGCGGGTGGGCCCATGAGCTGGCCCGAACTCATCTCGAACCTCGGCTTCCCAATCGTCGTCTCGCTCTATCTGCTCCACCGGATCGAGACGCGCCTTGAGCGCATGATTCAACTGCTCGAACGTCTCGACTCGACCTATCCGTCTGAATTGTAATCCATCCCCGAAAGGAGCCATCCCCCATGGCCGTATTGACTGAAAAGAAAGCCACGCTCGTCTTGACGACGCACCACGATTTGAACAGCTTGAAACCGACGAAGAAAACGCAGCGCTTCGGTCCAATCCGGGCGGCGCTCACGGCTGACAATGCCGAGGCGTTCGGTCACCTCATGCTCGACTTGACCGAGCAAGAAGATTTCACCGTGTCGGTCGTTCGCGAATACGACGTCGTCTAATCACACCCACATCCAAGGAGGACTAACCCATGACTGAGACTAAAGTAGAAATCGCATTTTTGGATATGTTCAATAAAGTATCGCGCTTCCGTTTGAATAATGTGAAACAACCGGTCGATGCGTTGAAAGTGCAAGCGCTCGCCGACTTCATGGTCGCCAACGACCCGCTCGGCAAGAGCGTCGTCAAATGGACCGAGATCAAGATGATCGAAGGCACACAAACCGTGTTGAACGTCCAATAAGTAGTCAAAGGTGACTGATTTTTCAGTCATCTTTTTTTATTTTGGTCAATCCACTTTAGATTCCTCGACGTCAAGACGATATAGGAAGAAACGTTGCATGCGAGAGGGGAATATACATATGTCAGTGAAACAGAAGTGGATAGCGTTACGGAATCGTTTAAACGTCCAGCGCTTTCAATGGAAACCGAAACGACGAAAGCCAAGCACGCGTGAAGGAAAACGAGTGACCGGCAAGAACCTGACCATCCGTCAAAAGCTGTGGGGACTCGTCATTCTCGCGCTCCTCATGGTCGCAGGTGTCGGCGGCTACTCGCTCTTGTCGCTCGCCGATGCGAATCGTCAAGGCGATGACATCGTTAACAACTGGAACAAAGGGCTCGACTACGCCCACGAGCTGAACACGCTCGCGGCGAACTATCGCGCGCTCGAGCTCGAGCATATCGTGACGGACGACGCGGCCGCGAAAGAAGAATTGATGTCCGCGATGAAAGAGATTCGGACACGGATTAATGAAATTGCCCCGAAATATGAACAGACGGTGACGGGTGAGACGGACAAGGAGCTGTTCGCCAACTTCAGCCGCCAGTGGGAGATGTATCAACGCGTGTCGGACAATATGCTGATTTTCAGCACGTCCGGCAACAACGGTATGGCTCGCTCGTATTACGATGCCCAGTCCCAATCGACATACGATAATTTCACGCAACGCCTGACCGAGCTCGTCGACTACAACTCGGAAGGTTCACAACGTGTCGGCGCCGACATGGAACGTGAGTTTCAACAGTCGCTCATCGCGTTGCTCGCGGTGACGATCGGTGCGGTCGTACTCCTGTTGTTCCTCGGACTGAGCTTATTGCGTTCCATCATCAAACCGATGCGGGTGCTCCAAGAGAAGTTTGACGAGTTGGCCTCACAAGGCGGCGACTTGACGATGGCCATCCCGGTCACGTCGAACGATGAGATCGCTCAAGTGAGCCGCTCGTTCAACACGTTCCTCGCGACGCTACGCGACATCATGGTCGACGTCGACAAGACGGCGAAAGTCGTCCTCGTGTCGTCGAAAAAAGTGGCGACGGAAGTGACACAATTGAGCCGTTATATGGAAGAGACGTCAGGCACGGTCGAAGAATTGACGGCCGGTATGGAAGAGACGGCCGCTTCGTCGCAAGAGATGAGCGCGTCGACGGTCGAGATGGGCGGATCCATCGATACGATCGTCGACCTCTCGAACGAGAGCGCCAAGACAGCGAGCGATGTCGAGCGCCGGGCCCATGCGCTCCGTGAGCAGGCTGTCGCCTCGAAGACGGAAGCGAACACCATCATCGACAAGAAGCGCATCGAGCTCGACGACGCCATCCAAGGGGCACAGTCGGTCGAACAGATTCGCGTCTTGACGAGCGCCATCTTGACCATCGCCGACCAGACGAACTTGCTCGCCTTGAACGCATCGATCGAGGCGGCCCGGGCCGGGGATGCCGGGCGCGGCTTCGCCGTCGTCGCCTCGGAGATTCGTAAGCTCGCCGAGAACTCGCGCCAGACGGTGAACGAGATTCAAGCGGTATCGCATACGGTCATCGACTCAGTCGCCCGGCTCAACACGAGCTCGGCCGATATGCTGACGTTCCTCGACACGAAAGTGCTCGCCGATTACGACCGGCTCGAGGAGTCGGCCACGCAATATGAAGCGGATGCGACCGTATTCGGGGAGACGGCACAGACGTTCGAGACGAACGCACTCCAACTTCGCCATATGACCGACAGCATCCTCCACGTCATCCAAGAAGTCGCGACGACCGTGACGGAAGGGGCGGACGGGACGCAGTCGATTTCGGAGAAAGTCCAACTGTCCGTCGAGCGGTTCAACGACGTCCAAACTCGGATGCAGGAGACCGAGCAACGTGCGGTCGAACTTTCGAATCGCGTGTCACAGTTCAAGTTATGAAGCTAGATCGCAGCCATGATGGGCTGTGGTCTTTTTTTGTGACAATAAATGGAACATAAGACTCGTAAATAAGGTCAATCCATTAAAATAATTGGAAACAAATGTGGAAAACCGTTTGCACAAACCGATAGAAATCATGTGATTCCAAAATTTGATAGAAATAGAGGTGTGAGAGGACGAGTTCCTCGAGAAGATGAAAAAAAGGCTAAATCAACTCACATTGACGCAGAAACTGTTTGGCGGGATCGGAATGATTCTTTTACTCGTCGTAATCGGGATGGGTTACAATCTGATGGCGCTGAACGATGCGACGAGCCGATATGAAGAAATGATCTCATCAGATGTCATGCGGATGAAGGCGGCCGATGAATTATCGTTAGGGATGGTCCGTCAGGCGTATGGCCTGCGTGGTTATATTCTTGAACAAGAGCCGGCCCGGCTTGAAGCAGAGCAGCAAGGGTCAGAAGAGAAAAAAGAAGCAATCAATGCCTTGTTAGAACTTTCGCCTTCGACAGAAGAGACGAAAGAACTAGAGAACTTGATGTCATACGCATTAGGTTACGATGACTTAGCACAACAGTTGATTCAAGCAATCGACGCGGATGATCAAGAGACAGTGGACCGACTCGCGCTCCGGTTGTTGCCGGATGTGACGGCATCAATCATTGAGTCAGGAGAGACGATGCAAGCCGAATCGGAAGCCGCGATGTTGGCGAAGCAAGCGCAGCTTGAGAGTCGAGGTCAAAGTGCATTGATATACTCTGCAGTGATCGCCGTCATCATTTTCGTACTCACGCTCGGCGCCGGCTACTTCCTCCAACGCATGGTCACGGTCCCGCTTCGCCAACTATCGGACGAGGTCGGCATCGTCGCCGACGGTGATTTGACGCGCGTGGACCTTCAAGCGCTCACGCGCGATGAAATCGGCGAGTTGATGCTTGGCTTCAACCAGATGAAAGGCAATCTCCGCGAACTCATCGACGAAGTGAGCCGGAACGCCCAAGAGATCACGGCGCAGTCGGAAGAACTGTACGCGAGTACGGAAGAGATGTCGTCTCAAACAGAGGAGACGACACGGATGATTGAACAAGTCGTCGGTGAGACGGTCAACCAGGCGGCGGCTGCCTCGAAGAGTGGGCAGGCGGTCGCAGCGGCCGATGAAGGCGTCGAGCGGATCGCCACGTCGATCGGGACGATCAGCCAAGACGTCCAGACGAGTCTGAAGCTCGCCGAACGCGGGGAACAGACGATTCAACAAGCGAAACAAGAAGTGCTCGCCCTCGAATCGGAGACGGTCGTGACTGGTCAATCGATCACGGCGTTGAAACAACAGTCAGATGAGATTGCCCTCATTACCGAGGTCATCCAGTCGATCACCGACCAGACGAACCTGCTCGCCTTGAACGCGGCCATCGAAGCGGCCCGGGCCGGGGAACAAGGGAAAGGCTTCGCCGTCGTCGCCGAAGAAGTACGGAAACTCGCGGAACAGTCGAAACAATCGGCGTCCCAAATCGCCGGTTTGATCGAATCGATTCAGACGCAATCGAATGCGGTACTCGAACGTCACGCCATCAGTGCCCGCCGCGTCGAGACGAACACGGCGTTGCTTGAAGAAGCGACGGCGTCGTTCCAACAAATCGTCGGGCAATTGCACGCCTCGGTCGAGAACACGGAACAGATCCGGGTCGCCTCGAGCGAGATCGCGACGACGACGAAACAAGTCGCGACAGCGGCAATCCATATGGCGAGTGACAGTGAAGGCACGGCCGAGACGATGCGTAGCGTAGGTGAGACGGCCGACGCCCAGCTCGCGATGATTCAAGAGTTGAACGGTGTCGCCGAGTCGCTCGGCAATATGACCGGAGACTTGCAGACGCTCATCGGGCGTTTCCAAACATAAAACGGACCGTCCTTTCCTGTTCTAGGGAAAGGATAGTTTTTGCGTGTTGTCAGGATTGATGAGAGGGTGTTACGGGAATTGCGGGAGAGAGACAACATCTCGACTACAGTGAAAAGGGGACACATCATGAAATATACCGTCATCACCGGAGCAAGTTCAGGTATTGGTTATGAAGCGGCGAAATTGCTCGCCAAGCAAGGGAAGTCACTCGTGCTCGTGGCACGGCGGCACGACGAACTCGAGAAGTTGCGGAGTGAAATCAAGGCGATCGCACCGAAGAGCGATGTCATCATCAAGGCGAAAGACTTGTCATACAGCGAGAACGTATACGGGCTGTATGAATCGCTCGCTGATCTCGACATCGAGACGTGGATCAACAACGCCGGGTTTGGCGATTCGAATTTCGTGAAGGACGTCGAGGTCGGGAAAGTCGAGAACATGATTCGCTTGAACGTCGAGGCGTTGACGGTACTGTCGAGCCTATACGTCCGGGACTATCATAACGTCGAAGGGGCGACACTGTTGAACGTCGCATCGGTCGTCGGCTATCATATCGCCAAAAAAGGCGTCACGTATAGCGCGACCAAATTCTTCGTCAGTGCGTATACGGAAGGGCTTGCCCGCGAGCTCATGAACGATGGGGACAAACTGCGAGCGAAAGTGCTCGCGCCGGCCGCGACGGAGACGGGCTTTGCCAACCGCGCTCGCGAAGAAGACGACTTTGACTATAGCCAAAACGTTGAGAAGTACCATACGGCCGAAGAGATGGCCGGGTTCTTAGTGCAACTGCTCGAGAGCGATCAAGTCGTCGGCATCGTCAACCACGAGGACTACACGTTCAAGTTGCGCGGTCCGATTCATCCGTATATGGGGTAAACGTAAGTAAATAAAGTGATTGTGCTCTGAAGAGTCATGTGAGATATATTAGGCACATACCTTGTGTATTAGACGTGTTCAATAGGAGTGGTAGTATGGGAAAGCAAAATCAATATGAGAGAAAATTGATTAAGCATGGCGATTCTGTTTGCATCTCTATTCCAATGACTGTGTTGCGACAGTTGAAGTTAGGTGCGGGTGACGAGGTCTCGATAGTGCCGACAGACAAGGGTATCTTGATTCGACCGCTTGAGGATACAGTACAAACGGATATCGATTCAAAATTTTCTGAGGACATGGAAAAAACAATCGAGCAACACAACGATACGTTCAAAGGATTAGTGGAACGTTAATCTTTTTGAAGAATACGATACCAAGCTTGATTCGAATCAGAATGTGCAATCAAAACAATCATTTTGACAGGAAGTACAACAAACAGCCCGAACCCTTTTAAAGAGTTCGGGCTGTTTGTTTATGTTTACGACGAACGCATCGAATCCCCATAGCCCCCGGTCAAGCGGTGCGTGAGCCGGTGGTACCAATAGCGGAGACGCAAGCGGTATACATACAGTTTCGACGTGTTTGGCAAGACGACGTTGTCGATATAATCGGCGAACATGGCGCGGAACATCTGGTCCTCACTGTCGTCATATGTCGCACTCCACATGCCGTGCTCTTCGACCTCGAGCAACATCGCGATCGTTTCATCGTCGAGCTGATGGTTGTCTTCCGGCAATCGTTTGACGAGCATCTCGACCCGATGGCTGCAGATGGACGCATAGAGCGAGTGGGCGCGTGGATTGCGCGGGTTGGCGTTCAAGTATCCGATGGCCACCTTGAGGAGCTCATCGTTCATCTCGAGCGGAATCTCATCATACACTTGGAAGAATTCGAGCAACATCGGCACCGTCTCTTCATTGAACCCGGCGAGCCGGACGTAATGCATCAAGTGGAGACCGGCCTCCCCGTGAAACTTGCGGTTGAAATAATGGACGGCGATCGTACGTTGGACGATTGGTACGTCGGGATAGCGTTCGACGGCGCGAAGGAAATGTTGTTCGGCCTCGAACAAGAAATTTGTATCGTCGCTCAAGATGCCGTGGAGGCAATGAATCATGTAATGGTCGCCCTTCGCGCTCGCGGCTTCGAGCACGTCGCGGGCCCGGCTGAACTCGCCTTCACGGATGAGCGGATACGCCCGCATCGCCGGAAAAAATGGGTCGTCCGGGAAGTTCGTCTCGCCACGGACGACGAGCGACTCGATTGCTTCGGCGTTATAGTCGTCAATCATTTCTTCAAGGAGCATCATCTCGAGGAAGGTGCGTTGAAAGTCTAGATGGTGTAAATCGATGGTGTGTTTCATAGGAGTCCCTCCCGGCGTAAATGAGTGTGGCTTCATTATACCGAGCAATTGGACAGACGAGTAGATTTTTTTCAAGATATGGGAAAAGAAAAGGGAAGGATTTCCGAGGAAATGGAGGGGTGGAGATGGTAACGTTCACTGGCTATATCGTCGAGCTCGAACCGACGCGAATCCGGGTCGCGCCGAACCTAGACGCCGAGCCGTTCGATGGCATCGTGTTTCATTGGGAAGGAGTGCTGCGAGAGGACGAGACGCCGCTCGCCGTCGGGCAATACGTCCGCGTCGAGCACGATGAGAAGATGACCCGCTCACTGCCGCCACAGGCGACGGCGCACCGGGTCGATGTGCTATGATGAGGCCGAGGTGAAATGAATGGGACAGTCAAATTTCTTATGGTTGGGCATTGTTATCGCCATCAGTGCGCTGATCGTCTGGTTGTTGCAGGACGTGATGCCGTTTTGGATGTTGTCGATCATCTTGCTCCTATTTGGGGCGGCGGTCGGCAACTTACAGCGACGCTCTCGAAACGACACGTAAAAAAGCACGTCATCATTCCGATGGCGTGCTTTCTTCATCTTCAGTTTCAACTGCAGCCGGTTCGTCCGTGGCTTCTTCGGTCGCATCATCGGCGACCGGTTTCTCCTTGACGACGGGCGGCGTTTCTTTCTTGTCAGGCTTAGCGGTGGCTTTCGGCTTGTCTTGTTTCTTGACCGGTGCCGTCGTCTCCGTTTCTTTTTCTTGAGTGGCCGGTTGTTCCGGTTCGACCGGTTCAGCCGGTTCGGTCACCGGGACGTCGGGCTCAGTCGGTTGCTCCGTCACGGGAGGGGCTTCTGGTTCTTCAGCAGGTTGTTCCGGTTCGGCCGGAGGCTCTTCCTCGACCGGTGCCGGTTCTTCAACTGGGGGTTCGGTCGGTTCCGGTGTTTCTGGCGCGGGCTCGGCTTCCGGTGCCGGTTCGGGCGCAGGTTCAGGAGCCGGAGCGGGTTCGGCCGGATCCTCACGTTTCGGGACCGGTGTAATCGGTGCAACCGGTGCGAGTTCAGCGGCCGGGATACTGCGTTTCGTCGTCGGCGGCGGGGCCGGTGTGTCCGACTCGAGGAACGACAGCACGTCTTGTTCGAACAAGGCGACCGGGAGCGTCTTCGTCACCAAGTGAAGGCCGAGCACCCGTCCATTGGCCGTGACGATCGGGCTGCCGATGGCGCGGTTCGGTAAATCAAATTCGCGACGATAGCTATCTTCTTCGAACGTGAGCGTTCCTTCAATCTGTTCGTCCGGTGCGAGGGTCAACACCGATTCGTCCGGTCCGACAATCGCATGGCTGAACGAGAACGGGGTCGCTTTCACTTTTTCGATGCGGATGACGGCGATGGCGTCGGTCCGACCGATGACGGTTCCGTTCACTGCCTTGTCACCGTGTTTCATCGTGACACGAGTGATGGCGGCGACGTTATGGGCCGCCGTCAACACGTCTTGCGGGCTAATCAAAAATCCGGTACCCGTGCCGACGGTATAAAGGCTTTCTTGCAACGTCTCGAGATCAACGGTGGTGGCACCATCGGCTGAGACCGTGTCTTCCGTGATGTTCAAATCGACTTTGTCGGCGAGCGAATCACTCGAGCGCGGGCTGTCGGTCAGATAGGCGTTCGTTAAAAACGAGACGAATGCGATGAGGGCAATGACGATGGGGACAGCAATCCATTTCAAGCGACGTGGGCGATGACCACACGTCGGACAAACAGTGGTTTTCGAGCGGGTCTTCGCTCCGCAGCGTGGACAAGTCACGGGATGACACCTTCCTTCATAAACATCGATGATATGCATATTCCTCAAATGTTGAAGGGATAAACAATAATTGACCAGGTTTGTAAGTGAAGAATGGGAATTGAATGATGAGCCCTTATTTAAGATGACTCTAAATCGATGAATACAAGGTGACTTCCCTTGATTGTGAGCTGCAACCATTGCGTATATGAACAGTTCGTCAAAGACTACAAGTTTATTCTTAATGTGTTCACTCCATTCAACGTTTGTCATGAGTGAACGAGACGATTCCCCATTTCATATACGGTAAGAACGCGAGCGTGTCTTCAATCGTATGTTTTAAACATATGGTATCGATAAAAAACACGCCTGACCTCATGTGAGGACAGGCGTGTGTGAATTAAAGGGACTTGTAGCCGAGGAAGTGTGGACGCCACTGCGGATCGTAAATTGAATTGATTTGAAGCATCTCACCACCGGCATGGATGAACGTCTCGTTGTCGAGCATGATGCCGATATGTGACGGGCCGTTGCGATACGTCCCGTGGAAGAAGATGATGTCGCCTCGTTTTCCGCTCGAAATGCTCGTCCGGCGGTTCTTGAAATGGTTGCTTTGCCAATAGCCGCTCACGTTCGTCCGTCCGCCGACTTTCCCGGCTTGGTTGGTCGCGTAATGGATGAGACCCGAGCAATCGAAGCCCCCATTGAGCGGAGACTGCGAGCCCCACGTGTAAGGCGTGCCGAGATGCTTCGCGGCTGCCGCGATCATGCGCTCGGCCTGCTTATTGCCGCGTGATGCGAGTAACGGATCCGATTTCACTCGAATGTCCTGTTTCTTGACGTAAACCGGGCTCCAACTATATTGAATCAAATACGAGTCGCCGTGAAGGGAACGGGGATAGACCCGTCGATTCGAGTCGAGGTAGCCGATCGGTTTTGTATCAAACGGATTCGCATAGAACGGTGTCCGTTTGGCCGTGTGGTAATGGGCTTTGACGTTCACGGCCTTCGCCGCGACCGCCTTCGGCTTCGTCTTGGCGATATACGGATTTAACACGTACACCTTCTTACCAGAGGCGAGTCGGACCTGCCAAAAGTCCGCATCGATGGAGCGGAGTCCGACGAGTTTGGCGCCACGCGCTAACTGACCGGCTGGACGAGTGTAGGCGATATCGCTCGTGAAGTACGGCGTGCCGCTGAGTTGTGTATAGAACACGGTCCCGACTTTCGGTTTCGGGAGTGGCTTGTTTAGACTCAAGTAAGCCGTGGCGACGAAGCGGTAGCTCGTCCCGATTTTGACGCGCGTGTAATAACCGCTCGTCCCGTACGTCTCGATCAATCGTCCGCGATTGAACTCGGCCACTTGTTTAGACGAGGTGGAAGCGGTCTGATACACTTCGACCTCATCGAACTTGACGTAACGTTTCCCCGTCGCGTCATAGAGCGGTGGTTTCTTCGTGCTCGTCAGGCTGGTTGCGACAAATCGGTATTGGCCGCCCGTGAACACGCGTGTGTACTTCCCGTGTGTCCCGTATATGTTGACGAGTGACCCACGTTTCAATGTACCGACTTGTTTGAACGACTCGCTGTAAAGCGGGGCTGATTTTGTGATATAACGCTGGCCGGTCTTCAGTGGGGCCGGCTTGGTCGTGCTCGTATGGTTCGTTTGAACGAATCGATACTGTCCGCCCGTAAAGACGCGTGAGCGGTTCCCGACTTCCCCGTACATGCTAATCCGTTGGCCACGTTTGACGGTCCCAACGATCGTGTTTTCACTCGCATCCGCGTAAAGTGGTGTATCTTTCGTGATGAAGCGTTCAGCTGTCTTGATCGGGCGACTGAGTGTCGCGCTCATCGCCACATACTGATAAGTGTCTCCTGAGCGAATCCGGTAATAGCCATTCTTTGTCTGCCCGAACACGGTGATCGTCTGTCCGAATTGAACGTTACTGACGACCGATCCGATACGTGGTGTGGCGTAAACATTCGTCTTTGCTTTGACATACCGTGTCTCCGCGGCAAGCGCAGGAGCGGTATCAGCGAGTACGGTACGTTTGATGAATCGTGGCGTCTCTCCGACGACGCGAAGGAGGGTGGACTCGTCGCCTAAATCGTAGACGCTCACGTTCGTACCATACGACAAAAACTCGACCGCGTTCCTTGCTTCATCCAACAGGTCCGTTTCAGCGATGACGGTTTTCATGACCGGTTCGACGAGGACCTCGTTCGACACGTAACCGGTTTGTTCATCTGCCGATACGTGGGCATGGGTATCGGACCGATTGAGGACGGTGACGGTCGTGCCTTTTGGTAACACGGTCAAGCTGTCGCTATCTTCCATCGACACGAGGAGTGGTGTGTCGGCCTTGAGCAAGCGTGTGGTCGCCTCTGCAGAGACGGAAGCCACCCATAAAAAACTGAATAAGATAAGCAAACTGAATAAGCGTTTATACATATGTAGCACCTCAGGTCTATAGTTTCATCTGTTATTATATCGACTTAGAAAAGGAAAATGTTAGAAAATGAGGCAGGACATTGTATCTTGTTTACGATTTGCCATGCTAGAATAACAAAAAGCATGTAGAAAGCAGGGGAACCATGAAATTTATAGTCTTATTCGGTCCACAAGCCGTCGGCAAGATGACGGTCGGGCAAGAGCTCGCCAGCATAACCGATTTAAAGTTGTTCCACAACCATATGACGATCGACCTCGTCAGTCCGTTCTTCAGTTACGGGACACCGGAAGGGCGTCGGCTCGTCCAGCTGTTCCGTCACGAACTGTTCGAAGCGGTCGCGAAAAGTGATTTGGACGGGATGATCTTCACGTTCGTCTGGGCGTTCGATTTAGAAGAGGACTGGGCGTATATCAAACAAGTGACCGACCTGTTCGAGTCGAACGGGGCCGACATCTATTACGTCGAGCTCGAGGCGGACATCGAGGAACGGCTCGTCCGGAACACGACGGAGAACCGGTTGACGCATAAGCCGACGAAGCGGGACATCGACTGGTCGGAAGGTGAGTTGAAGCAGACGGCGACGCTGTACCGCTTGAATTCACGAGACGGGGAACTCGACGTCGACAACTACTTGCGCATCAACAACACGCATCTCGATGCGGCGACGGTCGCGAAACGAATCAAACAACATTTCCAGCTATGACGAAAACGAGTCTATTAGGAAAGACGAGTGAGAATCATTGCCATGAATAGAATGATTTTCACTTTTCTTTCTTTTTTTCGGCTTAACCTCAAAAAATCTCTTTTTATCAAAAAACGGCGAAACTACGCCCGCTTCTAAGCGGTTTGGACGAGGACCCGGCGTAAGTGGGTAATGAATCGCCACGACCTTTTTTGGGTATAAATACCTAGAAATTGTAGATGTGGGTAGTTCAATGCAATTACCGAATTTAAGACTAGGTAGTTTGCTATTCTAATGGTGATAGGAATGGATTAAACACATATTCATGAATTAGGATTCGATTGTTATTTATAAAAAAGAGGAGGGTTCACGTTGACATATTTTGTTGTGGAATTTCCAACGATATCAGAAATATATAAAAATAATGTGTTAAATAACCGTTTCGAAATTGGGCGTAACATCTACAACAGCCTTGCCAATATAACCCTCAAGCGTTACAAGGAAATGATTAAAACCCAACGTTATCGACAGGCACTAGAGCTGCATAAGACTAATAAACGTGAAGCGAATGAAGCCTTTAAAGAATTGTGTGAGGAATATCGTCTTTCAGAATATGAGTTCCACAAAGATGTTAAGCCTATGCAACATCACTTTAAAAAAAATATCGACTCCAACAATTCTCAGAAGATTGCTACTCGATTATGGAAAGCTTTTGATGAGTTATTGTATGGTAATGGGAAACAAATTCACTTCAAGAAATTCGGTGAATTTAATTCCTTAGAAGGAAAGACGAATAAAGCAGGCATCCGATACAAGGATGGGTATTTGTTATGGAATGGTTTATCACTTCAAGTCATTTGTGATCAAAACAATTCTTACGAACTCGAGGCTTTTCAAAATGATATTGCTTATTGCAGGGTTGTGAGAAAGTGGGTTCGTAAAAAGTATAAATTTTATGTCCAAATTGTTTTTAAAGGGATACCGCCAGCTAAACGGAATAAAGAAACGGGACACTTCAAACGAACTACTGGTTCGGGTGACGTTGGATTGGACATTGGTCTGAATACACTTGCAATTGTCAGTGAGAAAAAAGTGAAACTGCTGGTGTTGGCCGATCGAGTCCGTTCTTTTGAAGGTGAAAAACGGCTGCTTCAACGGAAAAATGAAGAGAAATGTATCAGCCGTTTTGAAGAATTCCTTTCGAAACATCACATTGAGATTAAACGTTGTAAAAAAATGAATATTATCTAATAAGTAATAACAGGATGTTGACATGCGTCCTATGCCATCACAAAACCCTGCTCAGAGGTTTGATGGTGAAAGTCTAATGGAAAAGTGTTAGTCTCCTATACTTTCGAGTGTCGTTGGAAGCCCTTGTACTTTAGACCCTTACCACCTAGTGGTTAGAGTGTCAGAATAAAGGAAGAAGGATTCTATAAATCTACGGCAGGATGTCACAAGAGAGAATTTTAGATAGTAATTCCAAAAAAAGTATTGTCTAGAATCAGTAGCAAATATTATGCAGAGACGAGAAAATTTCTAAGAGTATGAGTTGTGAGAGTAATTTGGTGTCAGTCGGACGGCTTAACAAGTGCACTCAATCAGATGACGGCGAAGGGTACTCATCCCTCAGTGAGGACTTGGTGCGTTTGATATTTAGGGAAAAACCGACAGATATAATCGTATACGCCGTGTTTCTATATCGAGACGGTGACCGAGGACGCCTCTGGACGTACGATTGAATATTCACGGTCCTACTTTAGAGGGGATAAGACGAGCTTCGTCATCGAGCGGAGCTATTCATGAACACGCCACAATCGGGCGTGTTTTTTTGTATGAATTAAAGGGGTTTCACATCCGGCAGTTATGGATGCGTCTCATTCATTGAAACGAGAAGATCTATTGCGTACAGTTAGAAGTAGAAAGGTGGGGGTAGGATGTTATTCAAAAAGAAAATAGCAGAAGAAGCGGCAGAATCGAAACGGTTTCACGTCAAGTTGACGGAACAACTGCCGGAACTTGGACAAATCACCATCCTCGTCGATACGGACACCGGCGTGAACTATATCCAGACGTGGGTCGGGACAGGTGGAGGCATCACTCCGCTACTCGATGCGAATGGTGATGTTGTGGTCGAGGAAGGGTACCGATCGTGATGTCACTCAGCACCAATCGGCTGACGTTACGGCGGGTGATAGCGGACGATGCGCCACACCTGTTGGCGTATTTATCGAAACCCGAGGTCGTCCGCCATATGGGACTCGACCCGTTCACGTCGTTAGAGGATGCGTTAGAAGAGATTGCCTGGTACGATTCGATTCTCGAGGAAGGGACAGGTGTCCGCTGGGGAATCACGTTGACCGGGCAAAACGAGGTCATCGGCAGTTGCGGATTTTTGAACGTGTCAGCGAAGCACCAGCGAGCCGAAATTGGGTTTGAGCTCAGCTCGGATTATTGGGGAAGAGGTATTGCCGGTGAGGCGCTCCGCGTGGTCGTTCGTCATGGGTTCGCACAACTCGGGTTCCATCGTATCGAGGCGCTCGTCGAGCCGGCGAATACCGCGTCACAACAGCTCCTCGAGCGGGTCGGATTTACGCGAGAAGGGTTGCTGCGAGGATACGAATTCACGCAGGGGAAATATGATGACTTATATATGTATTCATTGCTTGAGACAGACAGCATGACATGAGGGGAGGCGACGTCGATGCACATCATCGAATTTAAGAACGTGAGTCATGGAGACATATTACATAACGTGACCGGTTATTTTCGGGAAGGGCGGATCACGACTTTCGTCGGTCCGAGCGGTGCCGGTAAGACGACATGTTTGAAACACATCAACGGCCTGTTATCACCGGACGGCGGTGCGATTTACTTCAAAGGGGAGAACATCGATTCGATTGACGTCATCGAGCTACGCCAGCGAATCGGTATGGCGTTTCAAAGCGCGCCGATGATCGACGGCACGGTGTACGACAACATGAACCTGCCGAAAGCCATCTTCGGAGAGACGCTCGAACGGGAGCGGGCGGTGGATTTGCTGCAGAAAGTCGACTTGGGCGGCATCTCACTCGATCAACCGATCAAGACGTTGTCGGGCGGGGAACGCAGTCGCGTCGCCATCGCCCGGACGCTCGTCAACAAGCCGGACGTGCTGTTGTTGGACGAGATCACGGCGAGCCTCGATTACCGGACGGTGAAAGAGATCGAGCGGTTGATTGTGAGACTGCAACAAGATTTCGGGGTCACCGTCATCTGGATCACGCACGACCTCGACCAGGCGCGCCGTGTCAGTGATGACATGTGGTTCTTGCGGAACGGGAAATTGGTTGAGTTCGGCGACGCGACGTTCATCGACGAGTCGGACAATCCGATGATCGGCCGCTTCGTGAGGGGGGAGGAGTTATGACGTTCATCGAACTGATGACCTCATTGATTTTCGTCGCCATCCCGCTCGGTTTGGCGTTGTTCTTGAAACTCGGGCTCGAACGCGACATTTTGATCGCGACGGTGCGGTCGATTGTTCAGTTGCTCATTATCGGCTATATTTTGACGTTCGTCTTCGAGAGCGACAGCCCGGTGTTCATGCTGCTCATGATTCTTCTCATGATCGGTGCGGCGACACAGAACATCATCAAGAAAGGGGACGGCATCCCCGGCATCACATGGATGATTCTGCTCACGCTCGTCATGGTCGAGACGCTGACGATGGGGCTAATGCTCGGGCTTGGCATCATCCCGTTCGAGCCGGAGAAAGTCATCCCGATCAGCGGCATGGTCATCGGGAACTGTATGGTGTTGTCGCTCCTGTTCTTGAACAAGTTCAAAGACGAGGTCGAGCGGAGCGATGAAGTGATTGAACTCATCTTGTCGTTCGGTGGCACACCGAAAGCAGCCATCGAGCGCAGTTTGAAGAGCGCCATCCGCACGAGTATGATCCCGACCGTCGAGGCGCAGAAGACGATGGGGCTCGTCCAACTCCCGGGTATGATGAGCGGGCTCATCATCGGTGGGGCCGACCCGATGGAAGCGGTATTGTATCAGTTGCTCATCTTGTTTCTCATTTTGACGACCGCATCGATCTCGGCGGTCATGGTCGGGTATCTCGCGTATCCGCGCCTGTTCAACCAAAAACTGCAGTTCGTCGGCTTGACGGTTCGAAAGGGGAAAACGACATGATTCAAGGCATCCATCACGTCCAAATCACAATTCCGAAAGGCGGAGAAGAACAGGCGCGAGCCTTCTATTGCGGTGTGCTCGGCCTGAATGAGATTGAGAAACCGGTGTCGCTGCAAGGACGAGGCGGCTTTTGGCTCGAGGTCGGCGACCGTAGCGTCCACGTCGGCACCGAGGATGGGGTTGACCGGCTATCGACGAAAGGACATGTCGCTTACGCCGTGACCAATTTAGCGGAATGGGGACAGAAGCTTGAGGCGGAAGGGATTAAGCGAATCATGGGAATCCCGATTCCTGGGTATGACCGGTTCGAGTTCCGCGACCCGTTCGGCAATCGAGTCGAGATGATTCAAGCCCTCTGAATGGAGAGTGCCCGCTGTGGGTGCTCTTTTTTCGTTCAAGAGATCCCGAACAGTTCGGTGACAGCTTTCCAATTGGAAGGATAGGCGTTGCTACCCCCATGCTGATGCAACAGTTTGCCGTGACGGTTCACAGTGAAGTTCCATTGTGTCCCGTCCATCGTGAAGTACCCTTTTTCCTCGAATACTTCAGGCCAGCGATGTGAGACGAGCGACACGAATCGCTCATGGACGCGGAAGGCATCTGTTTCGTTGTACCAACCGGAACGGGGAATCGCCGTGCTTAAGTCGAACTCTTCACGCCAGATGACTTCTCGTTTGACCGCGCCATCTTCAAAAAACGTGATGGTGGACTCGTTATGGACGCCGAAGCCGCCGACCGTGAACGTGACGGTGATGGTCGGTCGTTTTTTACGGATGGCATCGAGCGGGATGGTCGGCTCGAACGTCAATTTCGCTTCCAGGGATGCCTTGATGGCCAGCTGTTCGTCTACGGAACGCCTCGGACGTACGGATTGAAGCCATTGCTTTTTTGTTTGTTGATCCATGTTCATCTTCCTTTCATCTCATCGGATGGGTCGATTATAAGCAAAATGAACATGATGGGTGTGTACAAAAATGAATCAGGTACGACGAAAGGGAGTGTCGATTGGGACACTCCCTTTTTAGGTGACGATTTAGTTTCAAGAAGGCGGAACGATTGTCCCTTGATGGAAACGCATCTTCCATTGGCCATCAACGTTCACCCAAATCGAACTGCGCAAGGCGATGCGCCCGGTGGAGTGGTCTTCGGTCCGATACGTGGCCAGGACGACGTCGTCTTGAACGGTCTCCAGTGAGAAGTCGGATAGGGTGATTTGAATCTCGCCGAGGTCCATCGTGGCGGCAGATGCCGTCCGATATAACATGCGTCCGGAACTGCCGATTTCAAAAAAATCATCCGTGAGTAGACGGCGCAACTGCTCAGCGGAGGTGCGCACGTCGGTCGTCAGTAATGCCCGTTCCTGTTGTTCGATTAAGTCAGCCAGCATGTGGTTGCTCCTCCCGTTTTCCAAGATTCATGACGATGACGCCGAGCACGATGACAATCAGGCCGATGCTGTTCAACGTCGACAGCACTTCCCCGTACACGAACACCCCAATCAGCCCGGTCGCGACCGTGCCGAGCCCGGCCCAGACGCTATAGGCAATGCTGAGCGGGATGGTCTTCAAGACGATGCCCATCAACGTGAACGAGATGGCGAAGCTGATTAAGAGAACGAGACTCGGGAACAGATTGGTAAATCCGTCCGACAGCTTCAACATCGACGTCCCGAGCACTTCGAATGCAATCGATACGAGTAAGATTCCATATGATTTCATGATTTCCCTCCTCATAGTTTCATCAAGACGAGCCCGATGATGACAAGCCCGATGCCCATGACGGTCTGAATCCGGACTTGTTCCTTGAAGACGAGGAAGCCGATCAGCGCCGTCGCTGCCGTGCCGACCCCGCTCCAAAACGCATAGGCGAAACTGAGCGGGATGGAAAGAAGGGCGAGCGACAACAAGTAAAATGCCGTCACGTAACCGAAGGCGACACCAAGGACGGGCAGGCGGCTCGTTGTCGTCGCGTTCAGCTTCAACATGCTCGAACCGAACAGTTCAGAGACGATGGCACCGACGAGATAGACGAAGCCCATGTTACGATTCTCCTTTTGACAGCGCGTCGCACTTTTGTCGGATGATGCGGGCGGCCCGATCTTTGAACGTAGCGCTATAGCCATATGTCAATGCGAACCAAAACCCGTCACAGAGCAGTCGAAGTTCGAGCACACAATCAGCGTCAGGACCATCCGCGGCGAACTGTTTATCCCATCGTTTGGCGGCGTCATTCCAAAGCTTTCCGCTCGCATCTTCTTGGGATGAGATGAAGACGGCAATCAAGTCGGCATCACCATCGCTATAATCGAGCGTCGCGAGGGCGTAGGCGCGTGTGAACGGATAAGGACCATTTAACCCGGTTTGATGATGGACGATCCGATTTTCAAATTCATCGAGTGCCATTCTATTCATCTGCTGCAACAGGTTGGCCTTGCTTTCAAAGTGGTATAAGACGCCACCTTTCGTGATACCGGCGCGTTTGGCTAAGTGGTCCATCGACAGTTGTTGAATGCCCTCGGTTTGAATGATCTGTGCGGCGGTCCGCAGTAACAATTGTTTTTTACTCATGTGTCCCCTCCTAACTATACTGAACGGTCAGTATAGTGAGCGTATCAGACTAGAGTTGGGTTGTCGAGATGAATACATGAATGGGATAATTAGGAAAAGGGGGGAGAGATGATGGGTTCACATTTGATGCATCTCGTCATCGCGAATGAGGTGTTGGCGCATTTGATAGATGTCGATCGCACGGCTTTTTTGTTGGGAAATCTTGCGCCTGATGCGACGACGTCTAAACAAAACACCCACTATTACGCGGGACGGCATGAGGATATGACAAGACGGCTCGACCTTGATCAATATTGGGTGGACAGTGCGGTCGAGAATCAATCGTTCCGCCTCGGCTATTATTGCCATCTCGTCGCGGACGAGATTTGGTTGCAGGGGTTCTATAAAGCCTGGCTCAAGCAAGTCATTACGAAAGACCCAGAAAAGCAGGCGATGTATTATGCCGATTTTGATTCATATAACGCTCGTTTAGTGCAGCGATTGGACGCCTTCGATTTCGACGTGTTAACCAATGCCGCACAAGGCGAGCTGCTGGCACTCATCCTCAAAATCAAGCAAGATGCGAAGGCGAAAGAGGAAGGGACGTATACGATGTTTTTGCCACACCAGTTCGATGGCTACGTCGAGACGTGCATCCTTCGATGTCGACAGATGGTCCAACAGAAGAGTGGGGTGATTATATGATTCAACGACGTTATGCACCGCTTTACGTGACGTTTGGACTTTCTATTTTGACAATCGTGGCGCTGTTCACTGTGAACGGCCGCTTTTTCCCGGATTTGAACTTGATTACGGCCATATGGGTCTACATTGTTCTAGATGTCGCCCTCGTGGCCACATTGATTTGGGGCCTGTTCTCAAAAGACAAGACGGTGCGTGTGTTCAGTCTCGTCGGGAATCTTGGATTGATTGTGCCGCTATCGATTTGGATTTTTTTGTTGGTGCTCGCTAACGGGATTTCGGAAGCGTAATCGGACAAATGAGAGTGACCGAATGAACTCTATTTGCTTAGAAAGTGGACAGGCGTTCCGCTTTCTTTTTTTGTTGGCATTAGATAGAAAGAATAATATTTCCATTTCCAATTTGAAAATTTGGCATTGCGCAACCTATTTTTGTTTGTTATGCTTCTCAATGAAAACGACAATGATAATCATTATCAGTGAGAAAGCGTCAGTATCCATACATAGAGCAAAATCGTGAAACAGTTGCGGACTCATTGACAAGGTTGTCATTTAATAAACAGATACATAGGGAGATGGAAAGAATGGGGAAATGGAAAGCAGCAGTTATGCTCACATCACTCGTCTTCACGCTAGCCGCATGCGGTAGCACGGACGAAACGAAAGACGAAGGAAGTGCGGAAGCCGAGACGGCACCGAAGACAGTTGAAATCACAGACGTACATGGAACAATCGACGTACCAGTCAATCCGGAGAAGGTCGTCGCGCTCGACAACCGAACGTTCGAGACGCTCTCAGATTGGGGCATCGACTTGGTCGCGGCACCAATCGGATTGATTCCAGCGGACTTGCCTTATAAAAACGATAAAGACATCGTAGACGTTGGGATGCACAATGAGCCGAACCTAGAAGCGATCGCCGGCGTGGATCCGGATGTCGTCATCGTCGGACAACGATTCGCCGACTACTACGAAGACATAAAAAAATTAGTCCCAGAAGCGGCCGTCATCAACTTGGACATCGAGCTTCCCGAAGATGCGGGCACGCCAGGAGAAATCTTGGTCAAAGGCTTTGAGACGACGACACGTTCACTCGGCCAAATATTTGAAAAAGAAACGGAAGCAGATGAGCTCATCGCGAGCTTTGAAGCATCGATCGACAGTGTGAAAGAGGCATACGATAGTGAAGACAAGGTGATGTCAGTCATCGTCTCAGGCGGCGATATCGGCTTCTCGGCACCGAATACGGGGCGTGTCTTCGGACCGATGTATGACATCTTTGACTGGACACCTGCCCTCGAAGTAGCGAAAACGACAGGTGACCACCAAGGGGATGAGGTATCGGTTGAAGCGATTGCTGAGAGTGACCCAGATTGGTTGCTCGTCCTCGACCGTGATGCGGCCATTTCAAGCATGGAAGACGCTGTACCTGCAGCAGACGTGATCGATAACGCACCGGCACTCCAAAAAACGAAAGCCGTGACAGACGAAAAAATCGTGTATGCGCCGAACGATACGTACATCAACGAGTCGATTCAAACTTATTCTGAACTATTCAACGACATCGCAGCCGCGCTTTCGAAATAAGGGAGTCACGTTGTGCAAAAACCAGTGACAGCAAGGGTTGAGACATTGTCTCAGCCCTCCTTTTCTAACATATGGACGAAGTCCTTTATCGTAGCAATGCTCGTGGTGTTCATATTGGCGGGCCTTTCGCTCGTGACCGGCGTCTATGACATTCGTCAAGAAGGCGGATCGGACATGTTTTGGATCACTCGCGTCCCGCGTACGATTGCCATCATGTTGACCGGTGCCGCCATGGCGATGTCGGGACTAGTCATGCAACTGATCACGCAAAACCGTCTCGTCGAACCGACGACGACCGGTACACTCGAATGGGCGGGGCTCGGCCTGCTCGCTGTGTATCTGCTCGTCCCGGCTCCGACGCTCATGATGCGGATGACGGGGGCGATCGTCTTTTCGTTCATCGGAACGATGGTCTTCTTCTGGTTTCTGCGCTCGGTCAAACTTCGCTCGTCGTTGATTGTCCCGATTATCGGACTCATGCTCGGGGCGGTCGTCTCGGCCGTGTCAACGTTTCTCGGTCTATTCTTTCAAGCAAGCCAGACGATCGAAGGTTGGTTCGTCGGGTCGTTCGCATCGGTGCAGGTCGGACGTTATGAATACTTGTGGCTCATCATCCTCGTCACGTTCTTCATTTTCATCCTCGCGAATCGCTTGACGCTCGCTGGACTCGGAGAAGACATCGCGACGAGCCTCGGCGTCAACTACAACCGCCTCATCTTGATTGCGACGGGACTGATCGCACTCGCGGTCGGGGTCGTGGCGACGGTCATCGGCAATCTGCCGTTTCTCGGGCTAATCGTTCCGAACATCGTTTCGATGTTTCGCGGGGATGACCTGCGCAGCAACTTGCCGTGGGTGTGCGTCATCGGGATGGGAACGGTCCTCGTCAGCGACTTGATTTCGCGGACGATCATCATGCCGTTCGAATTGCCGGTATCACTCATTCTCGGGACGGTCGGATCAATCGTGTTCATCGCGATTCTCATGAGACAACGGAAGACGGGAGGGGTACGATGAGCACACTTATTGAAAATAAGACGAAGCCACGGGAAGCGTATGATGTCGATGGTCGATCCGTGCATACAGAAGAACGGTGTGCGACGGCGTTCCGTTCGAAACGAGAACAGCGCCGCTACTGGCTATTCCTTGCCTTCTTCATCATCGGCGGATTACTCTGTGCGTTCGGATTACTCGTCTACAACAATCCGGTCCCGTTCGACTCACCGTCGTTCGTCCCGGTCGTCGAGCGTCGGGTCGTCGCCGTCATCACGATGGCGATTGCTGCGCTCTGTCAAAGCATGGCGACGGTCGCGTTTCATTCTGTGACGAACAACCGGATCATCACGCCATCGTTACTCGGGTTCGACGCACTCTACTCGACGATTCAGACGAGCATGATTTTCTTCTTCGGGGCAGGGGCGTTAATCGGTTTTTCGGGAACCGGTGCCTTTTTGACCCAGGTTGGCCTCATGGTGCTCATGAGTCTGCTCTTGTATGGCTGGCTCTTGTCAGGGAAATATGGCAATCTGCAACTCATGCTTCTCATCGGCATTATCATCGGGACCGGCTTGAACTCGGTGTCCTCGTTCATGCGCCGCATGCTCGCGCCGTCCGAGTTCGACGTTCTGCAGGCCCGTCTGTTCGGTTCGGTGATGCATGCCGATGCCGCCTACTTCCCGATTGTCATCCCGATTGTGATTATCGTCGGAGTCTTGTTGTATAGCTTCTCCAATCGCTTGAACGTCGTCGCACTCGGGAAAGACGTGGCGACATCGTTCGGGGTGAACCATCGCCGGAGCGTCATCTTTACGCTCGTCTTGATCTCGCTCCTCATGTCGGTATCGACGGCATTGATTGGACCGTTGACGTTCTTCGGATTCTTGGTGGCGACGCTCAGCTATCAAGTGGCAGCGACGTACGATCATAAGTACGTGTTTCCGCTGGCGTTCGCGCTTGGTTTCTTCGTTCTGACGAGCGCGTATTTCTTTATGTATCACATTCTCAATACACCGAGTGTCGTGTCCGTCATCATCGAACTGTTCGGCGGCGTGATTTTCTTAGCGGTGATTTTACGGAAGAGGTCATTATGATTCAACTTGAACAAGTACAAAAAACATATACGGATGACGTCCAAATCGGACCAATCAATCTCGACATCCCGAAAGCTGGATTCACGTCGTTGATCGGACCGAACGGGGCAGGGAAATCGACGACGCTCATGATGATCGGCCGTTTGCTCGACTTGGATGAAGGTCAAATCCATGTCGCCGGCCTGGACGTGTCGAGTGCGAAATCGAAAGACTTGGCGAAAATCGTCACGATCTTACGGCAAGAGAACCATTTCGTGACGCGTCTCACCGTCCGTCAGCTGGCGGGCTTCGGACGCTTCCCGTACTCAAAAGGACGGTTGACGCAAGAGGATGAACGGATTATCTCGAAATATATCGACTTCCTCGACTTGACGTCGCTCGAGCATCGCTATCTCGATGAATTGTCGGGCGGACAGCGCCAACGGGCGTACGTCGCGATGGTGCTCTGTCAGGAGACGGAATACGTGCTCCTCGACGAACCCCTCAATAACCTCGATATCGCTCGATCGGTCCAGATGATGGAGTACTTGCGCCACGTCGCTGACGAGTTCGGACGGACAATCGTCACGGTGCTCCATGACATCAACTTCGCAGCGAAATATTCGGACCGCATCTGTGCGATGAAAGACGGGAACATCGCCGCCTTTGGTACGGTCGAGGAGATTATGGATGCAGACATCCTATCTGACATTTTCGAGACGAAACTGGAGATTATTCAAGGGCCGTATGGGCCAATCGCAGTCTATTAAAGAAAGGACGGGATTCGATGCAGATTTACTGGACATCGATTCAACAAGTCGTGGAGGAATCAAAAGACACCTACACGTTCAAACTTGAACTGCCGGCTGGCTTCACATGGGAAGAAGGGGCGCACACACACTTCGCGCTCGAGGGGTTTAACAAGGAAGATCGACCGAACCGGACGTTGATTCGCCATATGTCGATCTCGACGTTGCCGCAGGAAGGCGCGATTGGCATCACGACCCGGGTCAAATCGGAATGTTCGACGTTTAAATCGATTCTGCGGGACATGAACATCGGGGACAAGGTCGCCATCTTCAAGACGCATTCGAACGTACCGTTGAAGCGGGAAGGGAAGAACGTCTATCTGTTGTCGTCGGGAGTTGGCATTGCGACGTTCCGTCCGCTCGTGCTCGCGTATTTGGCGAATGGGGAAGGCGTGCCGCACCTTCATTCGTTGAACGTCGATTCCTCACAGGATTATCTGTTCAGCGATGTGTTCGCGTCAACAGCCGCCTTCACGGCCGAGTTCGTCGACAGTCGTCCGGATTATTATCAGCGTGTCGAAACGCTCACCGCAGACAAAGATGGGTTGTTTTATGTGGTCGGTAGCGATGATTTCTTGCATGAGACGATTGCCGCGTTGCGTCAAAGCGGTGTAACGCCAAATCAAATCATGCTCGACAAGCATGATTTTCAATTTGAAGATTTCTTGAAAGCCTAACGTTCAGACCGGGGACACGTTCCTCGGTCTTTTTGAATGGCACAAGTCGACGAAACGCTTGAACAGATCGCGTCCGTTCGGCGTTCCAATCGACTCGGGATGGAACTGGACGCCATATGTCGGGTGTTCGGGATGCTCGAGTGCCATGATGACACCGTCGTGCGTGCGAGCGGTTACGACGAGATCCGTCTCCAAGACGACGAGCGAATGGTAGCGCATGACCTCACTCGGATTCCCATCGAACAAGATGCCCGGTGTCGTCTCAATCATAGACGTCTTCCCATGCATGACCTGCTCGGCCCGTCCGACCGTCCCCCCGAACGCTTCGGCGATGACTTGATGACCGAGACAGACGCCGAGGATGGGGGTGGTGCCAGACAAAGAGCGGACGACGTCGAGCGACACACCGGCATCCAGTGGGCCACCTGGACCCGGAGAGATGATGATGCCAGCCGGATTGAGGTCGCGGATCGCGTCGATTGTCAGTTCATCATTACGGATGACCGTCACGTCGCTGAACCGGGCGACATCTTGATACACGTTGTACGTGAACGAGTCGTAGTTATCGATAAGTAGAATCATGCGAACACCTCCAAAAGGGATTTGGCTTTATGCAACGTCTCTTCATATTCTGACACCGGGTCCGAGTCGTAGACGATACCGGCACCCGCTTGGACGTAGGCCGTATCTCCTTGAACGACCATCGTCCGGATGGCGAGAGCGAAATCATAGCCGCCCCGGACGTCGAGATACCCGACGGCCCCGGCATATACTTCGCGTTTCACCGTCTCCAATTCGTCAATCAGCTGCATCGCCCGAATCTTCGGGGCGCCGGAGACGGTACCGGCCGGGAGACAGGCACGTAACGCATCAATCGGATTCAAGTTGTCACGCAGTTCGCCCTCGACCTCGGAGACGAGATGCATGACGTTTTTGAAGCGCTCGACTTCCATCTGTTTCGGAATCGTGACCGAGCCGACTTTTGCGACCCGGCCGATGTCGTTGCGACCGAGGTCGAGCAGCATCCGATGCTCGGCGAGTTCTTTCTCGTCTTTCACGAGGTCAGCGGCGTGACGAACGTCTTCTTCGACCGTTTTGCCACGGGGGCGCGTGCCGGCGATCGGGTTTGTCGAGACGCGATTTCCCTCGACGCGAACGAGACTCTCCGGGGACGCCCCGAGGACGATCGCCTCGCCTAGGTCGATATAGAATAAGTACGGACTCGGGTTCTGTTTCCGGAGCGTCCGATAGAAGTGGAACGGGTCGCCGGTGAACGTCGCGTCGATGCGTTGGGACAAGACGAGTTGGAACACCTCACCGGCGAGGATGGCTTCTTTCGCCTGCAAGACGCGTTCGACGAATTCATCTTTCCCGGTCAACACCCGTTCACTCGTGCGGACGACAGGGGCGAGCTCGTGTGTCTTCGCCGTCTCGAGTGCCAGTTTGATGTGGTGGAGTCGCTTCTCAGCATCATCATCCCCGGTATCGATCACGATGACCTGCTCCTCGACGTGATCATAGAGAACGACCGTCTCATATCGTTGGAACAAGGCATCTGGCAAACCGCGAGTCTCGCTAGGTGTATTCGGAATCGGTTCATAGACGCGTTGCATGTCATAGCCGATATAGCCGACGGCACCGCCGATGAACGGATAGGGGGCATCCGGCGTGTCTCGCGAAACTAGTTCCGATAACAAGGCGAGCGGGTCGTCCGTGTGCATCGTGCCGGATGCGTCGGTCAATTCGTTGCCTTTGGCGCGAATCGTCTCGACCGGATTGGAGGCGATAATCGAGTAACGGCCATGCTTGCCTTCGGCGCGGCTCTCGAGCAGTACTTTCCGATCTCCCTCTAATCGATGAAAGATGGCCACCGGTGTCAGTTCGTCGCCGTTGATGATGAGTTGTTTCATGTGATCTCCTCCTTAAAAATAAAAAAAGTCCCCCGCCCGACATGTCTAAAAAAGACATGAAGGACGGGGGACCCGTGGTGCCACCTTCGTTGGGGGAGTTCCCCCCCACTCATCGCGAACAATCATTCGCTATCCTCGGTAACGGGAGGACCCGTCAGAGCCTACGTATCGGTCTGAACGCTCAAAAGCCCATTCACGTGAGACACGTCACCGGTTCGCATCGACCACCGGCTTTCTGGAGACGAATCTTCACGCTACTCTTCTTTCTCATCGCGAGTTCGTATGAATGTTATCGTTACTTTAACGGGCTGAAGCAAGAATGTCAATATTGAAACTGTCAGAATGATTAGGGCTCAGGAATGTTTTTCTGTCTGGCGCTCAGTTTTCCGTTTACTGAGAAACGTATAGGCTACGAGAAACGAGGGAATCGGGAAAAGCCAATTCCAAGACGATGGAGAAGTGAGCGTCCCGTAGTACGCGAGGCCCATCGTCATTTCAATTGCGAGATTGAGCACCAACGTGATGAGCGGGGCGATATAAGACTTTTCGAATCGTAATGCAATAAGGACACCGGTCCCGATGGTGAGGATAGGGACGATGACGAGTTGCCAGATGAACGGGTCGATCAAATCCATAAGCATAGTCCTCTCGAAATGGGATTAACTGTATATTGATAAGTATACAGGGAATAGAGGATAAGAAAAAGAATACTACCGATGTGGTTACATTCAATCGAACAATGAAGATGACCATTACAAGTGAGACGACTCGAGCATACGAGTATGTTATGATGGACGCGAAAGGTAGGTACATCAATGGAAACAATCAACTTAAAACAACTTTCTGACGAACGGGCCGAACTTCAAGTCAAGGGCGACCTGGACGCGATGCGCGGCATCATGCATGACGAGTTTCGTTACGTCGACTCGAGCGGACGTCAGTTCGATAAAGAAACATTTTTAGACCAGTTCGTTGACCCGGCGTCTGTCCAGTGGATTACGCAGGAGACCGTCACGTTCGACGAGACGGTGGCTGGTGAGATCGCGCTCGTGCAACTGTTGCTCGAGGAGCGTTTCATTCTCGGGACGAACGCTTACGAAGGCCGGTTCTGGGTGTTGCATGTCTATGTGAAACAAGAAGACACGTGGCTCTGGCAAGGCGGCCAGTCAACAATGATTCATGAGGTGTGAGAACCGTGAACTGCTTTGGGAAACTAAAGCAGTTTTTTTGTGAAATCATTTACCTGATTTATTAAAAATCCGTCATTGTATGAAGTCGAATTATTACAATAGAATTTGGTATTCGACCAATTAACTGTAAAACCTACATAATGGAGGAAAGTCATGAATCATTCATCGTATTTGAAATTGTTCTTAGCCGGTTCACTCATCGTCTCGCCACTCTTGCCGCTCCAAGCGCAAGCAGAAGGATCAACAGAAGAACCACCAGTCGTCGAGACGGTCGACGTCACAGCACCGCTCGCACCTGTCGTCTCGACGCCACTCCATACGTCGAAGTCACTTGTAATTGAAGGAGAGGCTGGCACGACAGCATTGATCGGCATCAACAGCAAAGTGTACACGCGTGTCGTCACGGAAGCGGGGACGGCTCAATTCAACATGAGCCCGCAATCGGTCGGCAAACGGATCTCGGTCAGCTTGCGTGATGCCGCGGGCAACGTCAGTGAGACGACGGAAGTCGTTGTCGCCGTCGATCCGGCCGCACGTCCGGCGACGCCGAAAATCGGAACGGTCAATAACTCGGCTCGTCAAATCGTCGTGACAGGAACGCCTGGCGCGAAAGTGACACTCCAAGTCGGTGCAGCTTCGTACACGGCGCGCTATGACGCGAAAGGCGTCTATCGCCGTGCGACGGTCGCCCTTCCAATCGGAACGGTCATCCGTGCGACAACGGTCGACGCGAAAGGCGCGACAAGCGTCACGCGTTCGACGAAAGTCATTAAAGACGGTGTGGCTCCAGCACGCCCGCGTGTCGCGCAGAGCGTGACGACGACATCGACATCGATCACAGGGACGGCCGAGGCGTATGCGACAGTCTATGCCCAAATCGGAACGAAACTTTACAAAGCGCCGGTCATGTCGACTGGAAAATTCGCGATTAAAATCCCAAAACAAAAACGAGGGCAAGCGATCTCGTTGTATGCGATTGACGGCGCTGGCAATAAAGGCGGCACGCTCAAACTCGGCGTCCAACATGCGCTCTATAACAAGTTCTATCGTTTCCCAGGTCCGGTGACGGTCCACCGTGAAGTGCTCGATAGCTATGGGGAGTTCCGTTATGCGGAGACGTTCGCGCCGGTCTTCTACGGTTCACCGTCGAAAGCGAGCATGCAGTTCTTCCTCAACATCGAATCGGAAGATGGTTTCCTTGAAATGGACACGCTCCGCCTGAAAGTCGGCAGCAAGTCGTATAAAGTGAACCTTGATCAAGACGACATCGAGTACATTGAATACGAGGATGGAACGGTCGCGGAATACGTTGAGTTCAAACCGGATGCGAAGCTCGTCCAATTCGTGAAAGCGAATGTTCGTCCCGAGAACCGAATCGTTGTGACGGTGGAAGGCAGTGAGGACGTCATCGAATGGCCACTCTATGCTGCGGAGAAACGTGCATTCATGGAATCACTCAGTTTCGTCGGTTATTAATCCCCATCAGTTTTAATCGCCCTTCATAGGAGAAGGGCGATTTTTTTTGTTCTCAAAAATAAGGAGCATCGGTGTTGTGTACAACAACAATCCCCGTAATCCAATATCCATTTACTGGATAAAATCAAACACTTCTGCGAAAAGCCCTTCATTTTTTTGTGTATCGTCCATAGGACTCACCTTCAAAAGTTCTATTCGAAAAGTGTAATGATTTATTTATGAATCCAATAAAGCATGAACTGGTAACGAAATGGTTTATTAAAAAACGTTATCCACATAATTATATGGTATTTAATGGTTAATATTTATCTTCTATTGTAAAATACAAAAAAATAATTGGTAATTATATTTTATTAGGTGCATTTATAAAAATCTAACCTGATGACGGAAGTCTGATCTTGAGTTTATTTATTGATAGCGCTTACTTTGTTGATTTAATGCGATTTTTGTTACACTGGTAATTAATCGAACGCAGAATGTTTATTCTAAATAAAATCATGAAAATGCATTATCATTTCCCTTTTTCGCTAAAAATTCGCTTGTTTCAACTGGAAACGTTATGTATATTATGGATGTAAGCAATCTGGGACGATGCATAGGCTAAAAGTCAATGTATGGTTTTAGATACCTGTTTTTGTATGACTCGAGTCCTATCGATGCTATACATAACTCGGGCAGTAAGGGTGTCTGAGGAGTGATCGAGAGGACCGAGAAAGTCGAAGACGCAGAAATCGCATTTTACCAAAGGGAGGATTTAAACAAGATGGCAAACAAAAAACAATTTGTCACAGCAGCGGCAGCGTTTGCAGTGACAGCGGCAGCAGTCGCACCAGCAATGTCGGCTTCAGCAGCAATGCCCGTCGTCAAGCTAGGTTCAGATTATGTACGCCAAGGCAATTTGGATGCAGCGCTTGACAAGAAGTATCACGGATCAGAGATCCACTGGTACAAGTCTTCAGTCAACATGAACAAATTGGGAGTCTTCCAAACGGCGGTTGGTTTCGTCAAAGGGAAAGGCATCAAAGTCGAGAAACGCATTCGCGTCTTGAACTATGCCCAAGAAGTGGTCGGACCGAAAGAAATGCTCGTCTTCGAAAAAGGGGAAGCCGTTTCAGGAATCCGCACACAGCCGGTCAAGTTCGCAGATCGCGTCTATATGAAACCAGGTTCATGGTCTGGTATCGACACATCGAAAGTCGGCGAGTTCATGGCGACTTTCACGTACACGAACAAAGCGTACGGAACGGTCTCAAAATCGTTCAAGTATAAAGTTGTTGAATCAGCTCCGATGGTGTCGAGCGTCAAGTTGCTCAATGCGAAGGAACTTGAAATCAACTTCTCGAAACCGGTAGACGCGAGCACACTCCTTTATAACGGCATGCTCAAAGATGGAACGGTCGAAATCGATCACATTCCAGACGCGCAACGCCTCAAAGGACTTCGCGGCACACTCTCGAAAGACGGCAAAACGCTCGTCGTTCGCGCCGAGAAGACATTCGATGGCCGCTACGCTGTGCTTGCTAGCTCGAAGATTGAAGGACTCGACGGTAAAGCGCTCGTACCGTTCAAAGAAATCTACACGTTCGAAGACAACGTACGCCCGGTCCTTAACGACCCTGAGTACCTTGAAAACAACCGCGTGAAGTTCACGTTCTCCGAGCCGGTCAACGTTGACTCGGAAGATGAGCTCGAGAAGAAACTCGAATTGAAAGATGCTTCTGGCGCTGGCTACAAAGTAGACGTCGACAAACTCTCATGGGACGGCAAATCGTTCATCCTTGACTTGTCAGATGCGCAATTCGTCGCAGGCAAAGACTACAAGTTGACGCTCGTCGGTCTCCGTGACTTCGCTGGCAACTTCATCTCGCCAAACCCAGTGACGAAGATCGTTCAGAAGAAAGTCATCGACGCGGTCAACCCTTCAGTCGTCGGCATGTCTTCGTCGAAACCAGGCTACCTCACAGTCACATTCTCTGAGGCTGTCTACGTGGACCGTTACAACCACGTCGCGAAAATCACGCTCACAAACGGCGAAATCGAAGCTGACCTTGATGACAACGCATGGCTCGATGAGTCAGGCAAAGTCCTCACTGTCCGCGACCACTCGTTCATCGGTCAAATCGACGTGAAAGTTTCTCACTTCCGCGACCTTGCTGGCAACTACGGCGCTGCGTCAACGAAATTGGTTAACTTCACGAACGATGAGATGGCTCCGACTGTGACAGATGCGAAAGTGGAAGTCATCGACGGCAAGAACCACCTCGTCCTCACGTTCTCTGAAGAACTCAAGCATGGTGCTTACAGCGACGGTAAGATGTACGGTTCGTACATCACGCCGAACGGTGTCGAGAAGAAAGTGGCGGCATGGACTGACGCCTCGTATTACTCGAAGAACCAAATCAAGACGCCAATCTCGGATCTTGAGCTTGGAAACTACTCAGTTAAACTTCCGGCTAACCTCGTGAAGGATGTCGTCGGCAACGAGAGCCTTGAGCAATCAATCAAGTTCTCAATTGTCTCGAGCCCAATCGAGAAAGAGAAGCCAACGTTCGATGGCTACTACTTCCAAGAGAAGGACAACAGCACGCTTTACCTCAAGTTCAGCGAGAAGCTCGACCCATCGTCACTCAACTTGGGCAACTTCTTGATTGAAGGCAAGGCAATCGCCGAGAAAGCTGTCTTCACGGATGAAGATCGCGACGTCATCAAGTTGACGCTCAAAGAAGGCGCGATTCAAACGACTGGTAAATATGCGTTCGTGATCCAAAACATCAAGGATGTAGTGGGCAACGTCATGGATACAGTCTCGTTGAACGAGAAGTTCGCGGAGAACGACCTTCCAGGCTTGACGTCTGCGGTCCTCACGTCGAACAACGTATCGGGCGACTACGCGGTCATCACGCTCACGTTCGATGAGTCAATCGCGAAGTACTCAATCGAAGATGGCTACGAAGACTTCAAAGTCCTCGTTGGCGACAAAGATCTCTCGAAATCTGCGACAGTCACAGAAATCATGGGATCGCAGTCGAACCAAGTCCAAATCACGATTGACCGTGTGTTGACTCCGGCCGAGACAGCTCAAACGCTCACGCTCAAACCAGGCGCTGCGTTCGAAGTCCTCGACCTCGAGAACAACAAACACCCATTGTTCACTTCGGTGAACATCGCTAAGTAATTAGCGTTGACCTTCATTGACCCTCCCTTAGGGTTAAATAGAGCAAGGCCTTCGGGCTGAGCCATCTTGAAACCGGTAGCGTTTGACGCTATCGGTTTTACTATGTCTAGTTCATCATCGTAATGTGTGGTTGACCTCGGATTTTGAGAACAACTCCGTTAAAGTAAAACCGTCCGATTATACGATGATTGCGGGGCAGTTCTCGAACGCCTGAGTCACGATTATCAGCCAACCGAAATAAGACAAGGTCATCCCGCGCGCGAGATGACCTTGTCTTATTTTTGTTTTGCGTCTTGATAGCCGAATGCTTTGATGGTCAAAGTATCGTTCAATTTTCCGTCGAGTTGCGATAAGATAATTGTCTGTTTTGGGTCCCAGCCGGCGAGGTCGACTGCGTCCGAACTGAGTCGGCCATCTGCCCAGTAGTTTTTATTGACTTGTAACGTGTATCCATACACGCGCTTGAGCCATTGGTTGTCGTTTGAGCGGATCGCTAAATATGAATTGGAACCGCGCAACCCTTTTACGACTTTGACTTCGAATGCAGGCGGTACTTGATTGTAAGAGTCGAGCGTCTTATCGCCAATACGAACGAGCTCTTCCCTATTGAAATGGTTATGCTCGTCGTACGAATAGCGTCCCATCTCAATAACATACGTGAAGCCATTAATTTTCTTGCCATCAATCGAGACAACACGGAACGTTCCGGGACCGTGAGGGTGATTATAGATAAAGTAGCGACCCTGTTTTTCCAGTCGCGCAAACTCGCTGACAGATTGTTCTGGACCTTTGAACGAGATTGTGATGAGGCCGGATTTTCCAATTAGAGCATTCACGATACGCTTATGATAAATCGGATTAGCCCAAGAATTATACTGGATGTTCTTCATCTGAATTTGGATTCGATTCGATGGATTGTTCAATGTAACAAACGGTTCACTGAACTGATTGAATTCAAGCGTGCGATCGACCGCACTGACTACAAACGAGATGTCGGATTTTGTCGTGAAGAACAACTTGTTTGGTCCGGCTGTCTCGTTCAATTTAAATGCTTTCACGTAGTCATTCATATGATTTGATTTATGTTCGATGTTCATTTGTTTAAGTAGCTGAGTGAGTTTAGCGGCAGTCACATTTTGTAATGCTGTAGCAATCGCCCTTTCGTCTGCGCCCATTCGTTTACCTTGTATCACAAGGTTTGGTTTAGTGACACCAAGTAACCCGTTCGGTCCATCGAGGATATGCGTTTTCGTTGGAGCGGATACAGCTCTGACTTTAAAGGTTGATGTGCCGCGCAATACGACGTCTGCATGTTTAACGTTTAAGAAACCAATATCTCCATTGTATGTAATAGGTAAATCATAAGAGAGTTGAGCCTGATGGATGTCCCAACGATTGATTGTTCCTTTCCCCCGAAGCGTAAATCGCGTGTTTGAGTGGAATTGGTGAATCGTACCATTCAACGTGACGTTCCATTGTGACGTCTGTTTGTAGGGCTCGAACCCCCACCCTTCTAGGATCACTTGCCGGAGTGGGGCGGCTGTCGTAATTGTAACGGGTCCTCCGGGCAACTTTAAACTCTGAATTCGTGCAGCGGCATTCCGATCAATGATAATTGGAGTCTTGACCTGCACGAATTGGCCGAGTGCCAATCGTTCGAATCCCACGATTGTGTTGTTTTGTATGATTGGCTTTGCGAGCGTGCTTCGTAGCGCCACAGCGTTCTGTTTGAAGAAAGGGAGCAACGCCGGAGCGATTTTCGCGCTTTTTCCGTTGACACTGGCAATCTCAGTCCCTTTATATGTCATGACCTGATGATAGCTATCATGATTTTTGATTGGGATTTCAAGGGGCAGGATACTCTTGAACGGGACGTATCCTTTCGTCTTGCCGACTTGGACGTTGGCCCATCCGTTTTGTGTCGAGATGAGTGAGACGTTCGTGTTCATTTTGAGAGTTTGGATTGTTTTCGCTTTAGAACTTGCGGACACCTTCAATGGAGTTGACTCGAGCGTCTTATATGGAAACGACGACGCCTCGACGTTTCCCGTAATCAATGTGACGAGAGCGATGACGAAAACCATGAACCATTTTTTATACATAAGAATTCTCCTCCTTTAACAAAACCATTATATAGAAATGAGAGATTCTTTATTTCTAATGTTTATTAAAAATGGAAAATGAATTCTTGTTAACAGTGTAAAAGTTAGTTCATCACAATAAACCGTAGTTGACACTAGTTCGACCGATTTCAAATCTGAAGACTGTAGAAGAAACGTTCTAGGTTCCGGTAGCTATATGCACGCCGTTTGATGAGCTTGATCTTATTGTTTGTCCTTTCATCTTCCTGTTTGATAGTCGTGAAAGGATCGTTCGTCTCCCCGCAATCGGACAGACGACGTGCAGGTCACGCATACGTTTTGATGATGGACGAGACATAGTAGAACCGATATCACAGAACTCTATTGGTTTTACTATGTATGAAGCTTCAATAAATACATATTAATCCCAATTTATTATGGAAATTTAAAACAAGTACGGTATGATTATATTGTTCTATTTTTTTAGTGGATACTTTATAATTTGGAGGGGAATTATGAGTCGAACACAACGAAAACAGAGGCAAAAGTTTCAACTTCTCATCAGGACGTTCGTCCTGGTCTGTCTGGTATTAGTGGGGGTCATTTACGAACAAAACCAGGAAGCCGAGGCGGACGGGATGTTGCATCCGTCCACATCGGGGAGTGAGTTGAGATTCAGCGGCATGGCGTTGCGGCTTGATCCGCAAGGACTATACATACATGCGAACGGGAGTCATAAACCGCTCGGCTTCACCCAAGCCTATATTGAACCGACGCGGGGCTACATCGTTGTCCGGCGCGATCGGGCCGATTCGGTCGTCTCCATTATCGCCGAACCGGATGAGACGCTCACGAAACGGGGCATCACGATCGGGGCGTCCGGGGGTGGGACGGTGACGCATTTGTTTGTCTATCAGAACGGCGTCCAACTTAACATGGCTGATCCCGTGGATTATGCCAAGACGGCTGGCGTCTTCTCCAATATTTGGATGACCATTATCAGTCAGAGTCGATGAGTCGCCGGCACGACCGGTGCTCGTCTTTTTTTGGAATCGAGGAACGAATTTTCTATAGAATGAGGGAAAAACGATGCAAGCTTATCAACGTGGATTTTTAATGACCGCCACACGGCTAAACCGTGAAGAATGGGAAACAATCACTTTGCCGAATGGCGATTTCTTCTATTATGACCCGCTCAGTCCGGTCGACTTGATTCAAGAAGGCGACCGTTGGCTGCTCGCTTTCGGGGACATCCTCGACATCCGAGCGCGACAGCGTGACCGGATAGGGGTGCTCGAACGATTGAACGGGCAAGACGTGGATACCTTCCATGAAACGCTTGACTTCATGGGTGGCCGCTACGTGTTGATTCGGGGTGATGAAACATCGGTTCGCCTCTATCATGATGCCACCGGGATGCGAGGTGTCTACTTCACGACGGAAGCACCGCTCCGAGCGGCGTCGCATCTCGAACTGTTACAAGAAGACGTCCAGTCTGAGGCGCACCCGCTCTGTTCGGACGAGTTGCGACACCATAACCATTATCACTTGCCAGGTCATTTCACGATTTATAAGTCGATTCGAATTCTCGTCCCGAACCATTTCGTGGACGAGACGAACCGGATGACACGCTATTATCCACGGCGTCCGCTCGATGCGTTGCCGGTCGAGGCGGCCATCGAACCACTTCGGACGTGGTTCGACAATCAGCTCCATCAACTACTCGAGTCGGACGAACGCATGATTTTCTCGCTCACGGCCGGGATTGACAGTCGTTTGTCGTTGGCGCTCCTCAAACCGTTCCTCGCGAACATCGAGACGTTCACGTATCAGAACGTGACGGAAGGCCATCACGTCGAGTCGCTCGATATCGATGTCGAAGTTGCGTCGATGATGGCGCGTGATCTCCAGTTTCGTCATCGCGTCATCCCGGTCGATGACCGGGCGTTCGAACGCGCCGAGGAGACGCGGTCGTTCCGGACGATGTTGCGCCAAAGTGTGACGTCACGTCACGGTCATGCCCACGCGTACGAATATATGAAACTGTACAAAGACCGGCCGACGCGTCACTTGCGCTCAAACATCCTTGAAATCGGCCGGGCATTTTATCGGAAGAATCGAACGCTGCCGGCCGAGTTCACGGTCGAAGGGGCGATTCGTTGCTATTCATGGAAGTCGCGGGAAGACGAGCGTGTTGTCTCGCTTTGGACGTCCTACGTGGCCGCGGTCAATTTGACGACTGAGACGCTGCACGGCTACGACCCGTACGACTTGTTGTATTGGGAGTATCGGATGGGCGTCTGGCACCAGCAAGTACTCGCTGAGAGCGATGTCGCGTTCGAGACGTATATCCCGTTCAACGCGCGCGCCATCCTCGAGCTGTTCTTGATGCCAGATTATGGGGATCGGTTATACGCCAAACTGTTCTATGAAGTGATCGGGAACGAGTGGCCGGTGCTCGCGTTCTGGGGTGTGAACAAGCGGGACACGATGCGTGACTATATGCATCCGACGCTCGACCAAGGGTGGATGGCGCTCGATGGGGTCATCACGAGCGGCCGTTTGGACGAGACGACGATCCCGTTGACCGTCCGGCGCTTGACGACGAACGTGTCATACCACCTCGAGGCGAACACGATGCAAAAAGGCGACCATATGGCGTATTCACAAATCCTGACGACGAAACCGGGACAGACGTATCGTTTGAATTTGAACGTGCTCAACCCGTTCGAGAAGCGGTCGTCGCTTGGCTTGGGGCGGATGCGCTATGAGATTTGGGTCGACGCCGTTCTCTATTTATCTGAAGACATCGCCGCCTGGGGCGGACCGAACCAAGTTTGGGTCGAGTTCGATGCCACGGATGACGCGACGGAACTCATGGTCCGGACGGTTGCCCTTCGTGATTGTGGGCCAAACAAGTGGGGCGCGGCCTCGAAGATGCAGCTCGAGGCGCTCCGTCTCCAAGAAATCGAGCACGGGCATTTGAAGGCAGGGGCGTCGAGTCCGTTCACCCAGCTTCATGAACTGATTGAAACCGAATAAGGTCTTTTTGCCTATCGTATTTTAATTTCCATGGAATCCCTCGATGTTGCAATCGGGGGATTTTTTGGAAAAGATACACGGAATTAACGAAAAATTAATTGTATTTACTAGTGGAATTGGATATGTTTAGAGAGGAAAGTGGTCTCTGAAACGATAGGTCTGAAGACGGAATAGGGAGCAAGGCCGATTATCATCCGTCGGACATTGTAAGCGCTATCATTCGTTTTAGTTCTGCTTCACCACATTTGAAAGGGGAAAATCAAATGCTCACACGTAAAACGAACAAGTTGTACGCTTCACTCGCTGTGGCGGCTATCACCGCTTCATCGATCGTTCCGGCAGCGACAGCTGACGCGGCACCAAAAGTTAAGACGGTCAAACTGAAAGCCGACTTCGTCCGCGGAGGCGACCTCGACGCCACGCTCGACAAGACATATCAAGGTGCCAAAATCCATTGGTACAAATCATCGGTGAAGTTGAACAAACTCGGTACATATCAAACGGCGAAAGGGATCGTGGTCGGCAAGGGGATTAAAGTCGAGAAGCGTGTCCGCGTCTTGAACTATCCGGTTGCCATCGAACCGGGAGAAGCACTCTCGTTCAAACAAGGGGAGAACGTGCCGAGCGCACTTCGTCTCGATGTTCGCTTCGCGAACGGTACGGTCGAGCGTCTCGTCCGTGTTCACGACATCGATACATCTAAAATCGGTTCGTTCACGGCGCATGCGAAATTTACGAGCAATGGCCGCACAATCGAAGCTGAACTTCCATATTCGGTCGGTGGGAACACGGTATCATTCATGCACACGAACGACACGCACGCTTCACTCGACTTGGCGCCAAAACGCGCAACAGCTGTGAAACAAGTCCGCGCCGAGAAGCCGAACGCACTCTTGATTGACGCTGGGGACGTATTCTCAGGTTCACTTTACTTCAACAAGTTTGAAGGAATGGCTGACTTGAAACTCATGAACTACATGAAGTACGACTTGATGACACTCGGGAACCACGAGTTCGATCTCGGTGGCGACGAAGACGGCAACGCCGAACTTGCCAAGTTCATTCGCTACGCGAACTTCCCGTTCGTCAGCTCGAACCTCGACTTCTCAGCAGACACAGACTTGAACCCGCTCTTCCGTGACGCGGTGACAGACAAGCCATATAACGGTCGTCTGTATGAAGGTGTCATCAAAGAAGTAGACGGCGTCAAAGTAGGATTCTTCGGTCTCACGACAGAAGAGACGTCTGAAATCGCAAGCCCGGGCAACGCCCAGTTCCAAGACTACATCGCGGAAGCGAAAGCGGCTGTCGCAGCGTTCGAAGCAGCTGGCGTCAACCAAATCGTCGCTGTCACGCACTTAGGTTACGATGACAACCCAACAGTCGATAACGACCAAATCCTCGCGGAAGAAGTCGAAGGCATCGACGTCATCATCGGCGGACACTCGCACTCGCTTCTCGCGAAGCCGGAAGTGAGAAACGCCGATACGGACAACCCGACGTTGATCGTCCAAGCGTACCAGTACAGTCAATACCTCGGCACACTTGACGTCACGTTCGACCAAGACGGAAAAGTTGTTGCCCATGAGGGTGCTTTAATCGATGTGACGAAGCTTGAAGCGGACGCGAAAGCGACACAGCTCCTCGCACCGTTCAAAGAAGAAGTCGATGAGTTGAAAAACCAACCAACAGGTGCTTCAGCAACAGCAGCGCTCACGAACCCACGTACGAGCGATCCAGGCAACACGACTGGCGTGAGCGTTCGTAAGAACGAAACGGCACTCGGAAACTTGATCACAGACGGCATGCTCGCGAAAGCGAAGACATTCAGCCCTGACGTCATCGGTGCGATTCAAAATGGTGGCGGTATCCGTGCAGCCATCAACGAAGGTGAGATCACAATCGGTGAAGTGCTCACGACGCTTCCGTTCGGGAACACGCTCGCGATCGCTGACCTCACAGGGACAGAGATTTATCAAACGTTCGAACGCAGTGTCGGACCGCTTCCGAACGAGAACGGTGGTTTCCTTCACGTCGCTGGTTTGAAAGTGACGTACGATAGCTCGCAACCGTCAGGCTCACGTGTGACGAAAATCGAGTACATGAAAGACGGAGCACCAGTGCTCGTAGCAGAAGATTCAACACGTTATAAAGTCGCGACGAATGCGTTCACAGCGAAAGGCGGCGACGGCTTCGCGGAGCTCGGTGTTGCTTACACTGAAGGCCGCGTCCAAGACCTCGGTCTCTCGGACTGGGAAAACTTGCGCGACCACGTGGCAAGCCTTGTCACGGTTGAACCGAAAGTGGAAGGTCGCATCGTCGACGTAGCAGCTGAATAAGCAGTCCAACTCTCCTGATGATTCAGGGGAGTTTTTTTGTTATAGGGAAGGAAAGTCGGGTATTACAAAAGAGGGGAATGGCAAGTCGTCCGATTGTCATCTGACTGAAATTGCTTGCCTATCTGATATTTGATACTATGACAGAGGGTGTAGGTGTGAAACCTACGATACGACATGATGAAAGAATGAGGCGAATTGAATGGATGTAAGACGATTATTGTCCGACGTTCAAGAGCACGCGAAATGGGTACGTGCAGAACGGGAACGGATTTCACAAAAAGAACCGCTAGATGAAGGCGATGTCATTCTCATCAATGACTTGCCGTCGTTGACGAAAAAAGCACAACTCCCATATTGGGATGACCAAAAGCTTGAGACGTATAACACCGGTCTCAAACAAGAATGGGATGCGGCGACCGCGCGTTTCCCGAACGACTTACCGGAATATCCAGCATCGAACGGGAGTACTTATTATAAGAAGAAACTCATCGATGTGGCGTTCGTCGGACCGGTCGAACGGGCCGACATGTGGAATCACGTCTGTAACGTCCATACGTTCAAGACGGTCACCGAGTTTTTAGAGCTCGTCAATGCAGGTGTGAACATCGAGTTCCTCATGATTAGCCCAATCCTTCCAGGTGATGAGGCGACAAGTTTTGAACACATGGCGACACCGCGCTCACACTCGCGCCAATGGCTCGAAAAATTGATTAAGCAAGCCAACTATCGCGACATCCCGGTCGTGTTCCATACCGAGGCCGACACGAATCATTACGCGCGTTACGCATCACTCGCAGCGAAGTGTGACATCGTCTTTACGGCCAATGAAGAGCGGGTCCAAGATTACACCGAACTGTGCAAACATGACCGTGTCTTCGTCATCAAGCCGTTTGTCAACCAATTGCGTCACAATCCGATCGGCATGACACGCGCCCGTTTGAACGACGTGCTCGTCACGAATGAGTTCCCAATGCGAAAAGCGTTCATGGAAGACGTCGACAAATTGATGGATGGCGTCTTAGAGACGGACCACCGTCTCCACGTGATTAAATCAGACCGTGACAAAAACGAGGAAGTCGGCGAAGCGTACCGTCAATATCTCGTCGCGAGCGAGACGGACATGGACCGTTTGAAAAAGTCCGTCGATTGGGTCCTTCACGTCAACGAAGTGAAGAACAGCCCGACGTATAGCGCACAAGCGATTTACGATGCGCAAGCACGCGGTAACCTCGTCTTGACGAACTATAATATCGCCGTCAACAACGATTTCCCGAACGTGTTCATCGCGACGGGCCGTCTCGACGCCAAACAGATTTTGAACATGTTCAAGACCGAGGACGAGAAGTACCGCCAGCAATTAGCGGGCGTCCGTACGATCATGGCCGGACATACGATGCATGACCGGTTCGAAGAGATGTTGTTCGCGCTCGGACTTGAGACGGAAGCACTCGGGGCCCGTCCGGTTCTCGTCGTCGGCTCAGGTGTCGAGTCGCGTCTTCAAGCTATGGTCGACGACCAGACGTACGCTAACGTCCGTTTCCGGATGGCAGATGCCGTGACGGAGACCGATTTGCAGGAAGCGGCGTTCGTCGCGTTCTTTGACTCGGCTTATACGTATGAAGCCTATTATTTAGAAGACTTGATTAACGCTTTCAAATATACGGACGTATCGTTCGTGACGAAAGCGGCCTACTTCGACGGCGAGACGCTCGTCTCGGGTCCGGAACACGATTTCGTGACGGACGTGACCGATGTCCATCGTTCCGTGTTCGTCGCGGAGCAACTGTCGCTCAAAGAAGTCGCAACACGGACGCTCAAGAGCCGGACGTTGCCGGGTTATGCCGTCGACCGGTTCGAACTCGTCAAAGGCGAGGTCGTCTTCCAACCGAACGCACCGCGCGACTACAAATTGTCTGTCGTCGTGCCGGTCTATAACAATGGTCGTTACTTGTACAACAAGTGCTTCTTCAGCTTGAAGCGGAGCACGATGTTTGACGATATGGAGATTTGGCTCGTGGATGACGGTTCGACCGACAACGAGACGAGCCGTTACGTCGAGCGCTTGGCGCGCGAACATGCGAACGTCTACACGTACTCGTTCGCAGACGGCGGCAGCGGCAGTGCCTCACGCCCTCGTAACAAAGGTGTCGAGCTGGCGACGACTCCATATATCGCTTTCCTTGACCCGGACAACGAGGCGGTCAACGATGGTTATCATGAGCTGTATCAGTTGATGACGCGCGAACCGGGACTCGATCTCGCCGTCGGCAGCATGTTGAAGCTGTCGAACCGCGAAGCGATGATCGAACTTGAAGGGCTCGAGAAAGGCGGCATCCGCATGATTGAAGACCCGCGTGCCTACCTGCTCGAGCACAACTTCAAAGTGCAAAGCATCCAGGCGATGGTCATCCGTCGCGACTTCATCGTCGACAACGGCTTGAAACAAGTCATCGGGGCGGTCGGTCAAGATTCGCTCTTCTTCCAAGAGATGTTCTTATCGGCCGAACGTGTCGCACTCGTCGACTTGACGATTCACGACTATTACGCGGCCGTGGCGGGATCGACCGTCAATACGATCACCCGTCGTTACTTCGAGAAATGTGTGTTGCGCGAAACGGCCCGGGCGAAGGCGTTCGAGCGTGAAGGTGTACTCGATGTCTATCGTGAGACTCGCTTCGAACGGTTCTTTGAGCTATGGTATCTCCAGTTCATCCGCCGGTCGCGGGACGAGGACTTCTTCGGCAACGCCGATTTGTTATATGCCATCTACGAGCAGTTCAAGCCGCTCGAACCGAAGAGCCCCCGCTTTAAACAGTTCATCGATCTGTATGAGAGCGGTCAAAAAAATGAATTGAAACGTCTGTATTTCGACGTATTCCGTTGAGGTGACAACATGAGTGAACAATTGAAACAAGAAAAGAACCTTCTCGAGATGCAGCTCGCTGAACAAATCGAGGAAAATAAACGACTTCAACGTGAATACCGCATCACGAGCCAACAATATCAACGTCTGTTGCATCGGTACGCCGAACTGCTCTATACGGTGGAATGGATTTCAAAAGAAGTCGATAAGGCCGATAAACGCTATCGCCAACTTAATCGTAAATATCAAAGTTTGACCCAGTCGAAAGTCGGAAAAGGATTGCTCGCAGCGCGTGCCGTCCGAAGCCGTGTCGGCAAAATCGTCAAACGGAAATGACCAGCCGGGAGCGACATGTGATGTGTCGCTTCCTTATTAGTGAAATCGAGGGGAATACCCCGCAGTTTGGAGGAAAGACATATGGGTTGGCAAACGAAAGCACGTCGGGCGGCACATCTCGGTGTTCAACGCTCGCGTCGCGTCGGGAAACGCATCATCAACAAGGCGCTCAACCGCGTGACATCTCGTCAAGCGGGACCGATCGTCCCGAATTGGTACACCGCATCGGATGCGGTCCATCTAGAAGGGGCCGACGTCGTCATCTCACGCCCGGAAGCGGTCGTCTTGACGTATCGTCCGGACGAGAAAGAAGACACGATCGACATCAAAAAAGTTTTCTCGAAATCGAATCGGACGATGCACGTCCAGTTCCGCGCGAAGGCGGCCGGTGATGTCACACCTGCCATCAAAGTGTCGCTCTATCAACGGAACAAACATTCACGTGACGTGTTCGTCTACAATCAGACGCCGACCGATATCGCCTTGCTCGCGAACGAGACGAAAGTCCGCTTCACGGTCGAGACGGAAGGAAAAGGCTCGTATAGTGTCATCGAACTGAACGTCAACGGTGTCTCGCTCTGGGACGTCGAAGGAATGGCTTATCACATGCAGGATAGCGATTTCGACTATCGCATCGATTTGACGCCGAAACAGCTCGAATTGATTTCGGCCATCAACCGTGTCGTCGACTTTGAAGATGACAAACTGTTGCTGCACGGTGTTGGTGGCCAATACGTCCACTTCGGTGTCGGCGAATCGGCCCTCCCGCATGTGAACACGAAACGCGCCATCGACTTCCCGCTCGGGGATATGGACGATGACGTCTATCGTTTCTATTTAAAAGGGACGGTGACGGGCACGGCGAACGCCTCGCTGTTCGTCGTCACGTATACGGCCGATGGACAAGATCAAATGATCGAGGTCCCGCTCGGACTGAGTGGCATCATCCGTCTGACACCGAGTCATACGACGGTCCGTTATTTCGTCCGCTTGTCTGGCCACGGTGAACTACATGGTTTGAAACTCGGCATGGTCCGCGAGAAGAGCGTCCGCCGTGAAGAAATTTTATCGCTCAAACCATCGATGTGGACGGTGCCGACACCGGACACGATCAAACTGAAACATAAGCACGACCAGCTCGTCGTCAAGTTGAAAACCGGGGAAGGCAATCGCCGTTACATCTCGTATGCTGAGACGAATAACAGCTTCAAGCTGTTACCGGTCGACTTCTTGTTCGACGTCAAATCGAACAGCCGTTACCGGGTCACGCTCGACGGCGAGATGGGAGAAGGGACAAACGTCGTCCTCTATATCATCACGTACTCGACGGAAGGTCGCTTGAACATGCAGCAAGTCCAACTCGGCTCGGAGAAGATTTTCGAGTTTGAGAAAGAGGCGCGTCGTCTCCGCTTCGCGCTCCGTGTCGACGGCGACGGGGAAGCAGTCATCGACCGGATTCGCGTCACTGAAGAGATCATCAGCGACCGCACGCGTAGCCCGGAATGGCTCGATGTGCGCGAGGCCCGTCTCTTCCGTGCCGTGCCGCGTGAGTTGCACGAATTGAAAGTCGCGGCCATCTTTGATGAGTTCACGACCGCCTCGTACCGCCCAGAATGTGACTTGATCACGTTCACACCGGATAACTGGCCGGCCGTCCTCGCCGATGAACAACCGGACTTCTTGATGGTCGAGTCGGCGTGGAAAGGGAACGCCGGGGCGTGGGAGAAGAAGGTCGTCAAATACGGCACGAACACGTGGGAAGAGCTCGATGGCCTGCTTGAATGGTGCCGTCACAACAACATCCCGACCGTGTTCTGGAACAAAGAAGACCCGATTCACTACGACCGTTTCATCGAGACGGCGAAACGGTTCGACTACGTCTATACGACGGACGAGAACCGGGTCGAGGATTACATCCGCGACTGCGGACACGACCGTGTCGGCGCACTCCCGTTCGCGGCACAACCAAAAGAACACAACCCGATTCGTTTACCGGGGACACGTGAACCGTACGCCTCGTTCGCGGGCTCGTATTACGCGAACCGACACGAGTCACGTCGTCAAGACATGGACCGTTTGTTCGCCGCGGCGGACCGTTACGGCCTCGTCATCTATGACCGCAACTATGAGATGAACCAACGCGGTGAGACGGATCAGCTCCAATTCCCGGAACAGTTCCGTAACTCGATTCGCGGCAGTTTGAAATATAACCAAATCGCGAAAGCGTATAAAGGCTTTAAAGTCATGCTGAACGTCAACTCGGTCAATGACTCACCGACGATGTTCTCGCGTCGTGTGTTCGAAGGCCTCGCCTGTGCGACGCCGGTCGTCAGCACGCGCTCCATCGGTGTCAAACAGATGCTCGGCGATTATGTCTTCCTCGATGAGGGTGACGCCATGCTCGATGAGACGTTCAAGAAGCTGTTGACCGATGACGCGTTCTATGAGGACGTCGCTATGCGCGGGATGCGTCACGTGTTGACGTATCATACTTACACGCAACGTCTCGCCCAAGTCGTCGGGGCAATCGGTATCCCGTATCGTGTCGACCACGTCCGTGTGGCCATGGTCGCCATCGTCCGCTCGAAAGAGGAGATGGAGCGGGTCGTATCGATTTATGAAACGCAAGACTACAAGCATACACACCTCGTCGTGTTTCTCGATAAGTTCGACGGCTATATCGACGTCTATAACGAGTACAACACCGAGACGATTTCGACGTTCATGCTCAGTTATTTGACGCAATATAACGCCTTATCTGAGATTTTGGACGGTTTCGAATGGATGGCGTTCGTGAACCGGGACGACTATTACGGCCCGTCTTACGTGTCCGACTATATTTTGGCGGCGCGTTATGCCGACGCCAACATCTTGACGAAAGGCGACCATTATACGTTTGATGGGACGCTCGAGAAACAAGATGTGGATGCGAGCTATCGCTACGTGTTCGACGCCGTGCCGACGCGATCGCTCGTCAAACCGGCGGCGCTCCGTTTCTACAGCATCCAAGAGGCACTCGACGTGCTGACGAACGATGCGTCGCTCCAAGAGTTGGCCCAGTCCGGCGAGCGGATCTTTAGCATCGACCCGTATCAATACGTCAAAGGCGGAGCCAATCTCTCCGACGAGATGGCCCAGGAGGTAACGTTATGACGAAAGCACCGCTTCGCGTCCTCGTCTATGGGGACGTGAACTTGAACTTGATTGACGGGTCGGCCATCTGGCTGACGTCCGTCGTCCATATGTTGAAACAAGACCCGTCGATTCACGTCGACGTCTTATTGAAACGCTCGATCGTCAAACCGGAAGTGACGGCGTCGATTCGTGAGTTGCCGAACGTCCGCTTCCTCGACGTATTTGGCGAGACGTCACCGAAGAAGGACGAACCGTACTATGAAAAGAAAGTACTCGAGCCGTCTGAAGCGGCCCAACTCATCCATGAGCTCATGATGAGCGGCTCGTACGACTTGGCCTTCATCCGTGGCTTCCAGCTCGCCTACAACTTGTCGGCGTATAAGGACACGATGGCGAAGACGTGGACGTATATCACCGACTTCACCCACGACCATACGCAGGCGTCGGACGAAGAATTGGCCCGCTTGAAGCAAATCGCCTCACGCTCGGCCCGCATGCTCTGCCAGACGTCGGCGATGAAAGATTATTTTGAGACGTTCCTCCCGACGGAGCGACCGTTCCTCATCTTGAACCCGATGATTCCGAACGTGAAAGAGGCAACGCCATCGTTCACGAAACCGAACGACCGCCTCGTCTATACAGGCAAGTTTGCGCCGCTCTGGTATTCGAGCGAGATTTTGACGGCGTTCGCAAAACTGCGCGCCGCACATCCGACGGCCGAGCTTCATGTCGCCGGTGACAAGTTCAATCAAGACCCGAACAACCCGAACTTCCGCAAAGACGTGACACATCGACTCGGTCACGATCCAGGCGTGACATGGCTGAAAGGAATCCCGCGTCGCGACGTCGAGACGTTAATCGAGTCGAGTGCGGTCGGAGTATCTTGGCGCCATCCGGAACTCGACGCCTCGCTCGAACTGTCGACGAAGCTGCTCGAGTATGGTGCGCTCGGAAAGCCGGTGCTGCTCAACCGTAATCCGATGCATGAGCTCATCCTCGGGGCGGACTATCCGTTGTTCGTCAATTCAGAGTCAGAGTTCATCGACAAGGCGCGTCTCGCGCTCACGGACGCCACCATCTACCGTGAGGCCGCCAAGCGTCTGTATGACATGGCCCAGTATTATACGTTCACGAACACGCATGCGCGCCTCCGTGACGAGCTGTGGGCGATGAAGAAGTTGACGATCGTCTTCGCGGGCCACGACTTGAAGTTCTTGAAGCTGTTCATGCAGAAGTTCTCGGAGAACCCGCGCTTCAACGTGCTCGTCGACCAATGGGACGGCCATAAGATTCACAACGTCAATCACAGTAAGGCGTGCCTCGAGCAGGCCGATATCATCTTCTGTGAATGGGGACTCGGCAACGCCGTCTGGTACTCGGAACACAAGTTGCCGCATCAGAAGCTGATCGTGCGGATTCACCGTCAAGAGAAAGAGACACCGTTCCCACGTCAGTACAACTTGCATAACATCGACAAAATCATCCTCGTCTCGCCGTATATGCTCGAAGAGATGTACCGTCTGTTCCGCATTCCGCGCCACAAGATGACGATGATTTATAACGCCGTCGACGGGAAACGTTTGGCTCAGCCGAAAGTGAAACAAGATTTGACGTTCCACCTCGGTATGATCGGCGTCAACCCGAAACTGAAGCGACTCGATTTGGCGCTCGATTTGCTCGAGCAGCTGTTGCAACAAGATCGTCGCTATAAACTCTTCATTAAAGGACATCATCCAAACGAGATTTATTGGATCAATAAACGGGAAGATGAAAGAGCGTATTACGACAAGTTGCTCGCCCGACTTGAAGAGCCGCAGTTCCAGTCGAGCGTCCAGTTCGATGGACACGGCGATGATGTCGCCGAATGGCTACAAAAGATTGGCTTCGTCCTCTCGATGAGCGATCTCGAGAGCTTCCATTTGGCACCGGCCGAAGCGATGACGTCGGGCACGTATCCGCTCATCCGTCACTGGACGGGGAGCGAGACGATTTATCCGGACGCGTTATTATTGGAAGATGTGTCCGACGCCGTCGGCATCATCCGTTCGTACGCCGACGATTCCGATCGTCTGCTCGAAGCGGCAAAACCGCTTCAAACCTATGCATTTGAGCACTTCGCGGTCGAAACACTTGCTAAAAAGCTAGAACAGCTTATACTAGAGGCGTTGTCCGAAACTGAAAAACATTGATTTGTCATTAAAATGTAATTGCCCGGCTGATTTGTTCAAGAGTATAATGAGTATTGTTTTATTGTCGAAACTGAAATAAAATGATGGACATGCTCGCATCGAGAAATCGCAGGGCACACACACACTTGGAGGTTACTACAAATGAAAGTATGTACAGTAGGTCTTGGGTATATTGGTTTGCCGACATCGGCAGTCTTCGCTAAATACGGCGTCGACGTCGTTGGGGTAGACATCTCTCAAAACGTCGTAGATAAATTGAACCGTGGTGAAATCCACATTGAAGAGCCAGGTCTCGGCGAAGTCGTCGCAGACGTCGTCGCGCAAGGTAAATTCCGTGCGTCACTCTCACCGGAGAAAGCGGACGCATTCATCATCGCTGTCCCGACACCAAACAATGATGACGAGCACAAGTCGTGCGACCTCACATACGTCTTGGACGCGACACGTAAAGTCCTTCCATTCGTCGAGAAAGGCAACGTCATCATCGTCGAGTCGACGATCGCACCACGTACGATGGACGATTTCGTCAAGCCACTCGTCGAAGAAGCTGGATTCGTCGTCGGCGAAGACATCTTCCTCGTTCACTGCCCAGAGCGTGTCCTTCCTGGACAAATCTTGCATGAGCTCGTGCACAACAACCGCATCGTCGGCGGCATCACGCCTGCTTGTGCGGAAGCTGGCGCACGCGTCTACGGCACATTCGTCGAAGGCGAAATCGTCAAGACGGACGCGAAGACGGCTGAAATGTCTAAACTCATGGAAAACACGTTCCGTGACGTCAACATCGCCCTCGCGAACGAACTCGCTAAAGTTTGTAACGACCTCGATATCAACGTCCTCGACGTCATCGAAATGGCAAACAAACACCCGCGCGTCAACTTGCATAGCCCAGGTCCTGGCGTCGGTGGTCACTGCCTCGCGGTCGACCCATACTTCATCGTCGCGAAGTCACCTGACCTCGCTCAAATCATCAACTTGTCGCGTGAGACGAACGTCTCCATGCCAGCCTACGTGGCCGACAACGTTGAGAAGCTCGTTGCGGGCATCGAAGACGCGAAAGTTGCTGTCTTCGGCGTGACGTACAAAGGAAACGTCGACGACATGCGTGAAAGTCCAGCTGTCGACATCTGTGAGCTCTTGCTCGACCGTGGCGTGAACATCTCGGTTCATGACGGTCACGTCGAGAAGTCGACATCGAGCCGTTTCGACCTCGTCTCGAAAGAAGAAGCGATCGCAGGCGCGGACCTCGTCCTCGTCCTCGTCGACCACAACGAGTTCAAGACACTCGATTTCGCTGAACTCAGCGGAGCGATGCGTCGTCCGATGATCTTTGATACGCGCAACATCGTGAAGCCAGCTGGCGAAGATGTGGCAGTCGTTAACTACGGCAACTTGTACAAATTTACAAAGGAAACGAATCTCGTACGTTGATTCAAGGTGAATTCACATGTTTAAATCCGCGAAAGCTATTCTTTCAGAACTGCAGTCGAGTAAGTATCTGATCATGCGTCTCGCGACGTATGAGACGAAGAGCAACTATTCAATGCAGTACCTCGGATTTTTATGGGAATTCGTCACGCCATTGCTGCAAATCGCAGTCTATTGGTTTGTATTTGGATTTGGTATTCGAAGCGGCAGGCCGATTGATGGCGTGCCGTTTCTGCCATGGCTCGTTGCAGGGATTGTCGTCTGGTTCTTTATTGCCGCGGCAATCACTTCTACGGCTCGGTCTGTCTATTCGAAGATTGGGTTAGTTTCCAAGATGAGCTTTCCAATCTCAACGATTCCTGCTTACGTCCTGTTATCGTTGTTTTATCGCCATGCCATTTTAGTGGCGGTATCCTACGTGTTAATGTGGGCGTTCGGCTATCCGATGGGGCTCCATTCGCTTTGGTTCATATACTTGGCGATCAGTGCTCTTGCCTTACTTTACTCGCTAGCGTTAATCACGTCCGCACTGACGACCATCGTGCGCGACTTACAAAACTTACTGCAATCGCTCATGCGAATGCTCATGTACTTGACGCCGATTTTTTGGGTTCCGACCGGCCGTCTCGCAGAGGTTCTTCAAATCAACCCGTTGTACTATTTGATTGAAGGGTATCGTTCGATGTTCCTCGGGACCGATTGGCTCGCGAACAACTGGGCGTATGGTCTCTACTATTGGGCGATCGTGCTCGTCCTCTTCTTTGTCGGTTCGATGATCCATATGCGCTTCCGTCGATATTTCATCGATTACATTTGAGGAGGCTATCATGTACCAAGTTAAATTTGAGAACGTGTCAAAACGTTATACGTTATACAACAAGCCGACCGACAAATTGAAGGAGATTTTCCTCAATAAAACGAACGGCAAGCAATTCTACGCACTCCGGAACGTCACGTTTGAAGTGCCGCCGGGCGAAGTCGTCGGCATCATCGGCATCAACGGGTCAGGGAAATCGACGATGTCGAACCTGCTCGCGGATGTCATGCCGCCAACCCATGGTCAAATCGAGCTGAAAGGCAAGACGGCGCTCATCGCGATTTCGTCTGGCCTGAACGGGAACTTGACCGGGATGGAGAATATCGAATTAAAAGGGCTCATGCTCGGGATGACGAAACATGAGATTGCCGAGTTGACGCCAGAAATCATTGATTTCGCCGATATCGGTGACTTCATTTATCAACCCGTCAAGACGTATTCGAGCGGGATGAAATCACGCCTCGGATTTGCGATTTCGATTAACATCGATCCGGACATCCTCGTCATCGATGAGGCGCTCTCGGTCGGGGACCAAACGTTCACTGACAAGTGTCTCGCCAAGATGAACGAGTTCAAGGATCAAGGCAAGACGATTTTCTTCATCAGCCACTCCGTGTCCCAAGTCCGACAGTTCTGTACGCTCGGACTTTGGCTCGAGTTCGGCGAGGTCCGTGAGTACGGACCGGTCGAAGAAGTCGCACGCGAATATAACAAGTTTTTAAAATGGTTCCGTAACTTATCAAAAGATCAGCAAGACGCGTTTAAAGCGGATAAGTTGAAACGCCGGACAACCGTTGTCGAATCTACAGAGCTCGGCGAGACGTATATCTTGCCGTCGCTCACAGAAGAGGAGTTAGCGAATCGATGAAAAAAGTAATGACTGTCTTCGGGACACGCCCAGAAGCGATTAAAATGGCACCACTCGTTCTTGAATTGAAGAAACGTGAAGGGGTCGAACCAATCGTCGTCGTCACGGCGCAGCACCGTCAAATGCTTGACCAAGTGCTCGAGTTGTTCGAAATCAAGCCAGACTACGATTTAGATATCATGAAAGACAAACAAACGTTGTACGACGTGACGTCACGCGTCCTCAAAGGAATGGGAGAAGTCATCGCTGAAACGAAGCCGGACATCGTCCTCGTCCATGGTGACACGACGACGACGTTCGGGGCATCGCTCGCGGCGTTTTACAATCAAGTCGCGGTCGGGCACGTCGAAGCCGGTCTTCGCACGTACAACAAGTACTCGCCATTCCCAGAAGAGATGAACCGTCAGCTCACAGGTGTCATGGCCGACCTTCACTTCGCTCCGACGGAAACGTCGAAAGAGAACTTGCTTCGTGAAAACAAGCCGGAAGACAAGATCTTCGTCACCGGCAACACGGCGATCGACGCACTCAAAACGACGGTCCGCGAGGACTACTCGAACGAGTTGCTCGATTCAATCCGTGAATCGGGACGCCGTCTCGTCTTACTCACGGCCCACCGCCGCGAGAACCTCGGCGAGCCGATGCGCAACATGTTCCGCGCTGTGCGCCGTTTGATTGAGAAGTACGACGATATCGAAGTCGTCTATCCGGTCCACATGAACCCGGTCGTGCGCGAACTCGCCAACGAGATTTTGCACGATATCGACCGTGTCCACTTGATTGAACCGCTCGACGTCTTTGACTTCCATAACTATGCATCGATTTCGCACTTGATCCTCACGGACTCGGGCGGCGTGCAAGAAGAAGCACCGTCACTTGGTGTTCCAGTCCTCGTCCTTCGTGACACGACGGAACGTCCGGAAGGCGTGGCCGCTGGTACGTTGAAACTCGCTGGTGTAGAGGAAGAAGTCATCTTTGGTCTTGCCGATGAGCTTCTCTCGGACGCAACGGCTTACGAGAAGATGTCGAAAGCCTCGAACCCATACGGTGACGGGGAAGCGTCACGTCGCATCGTCGACGCCATTTTGGCAACAGACTTCTAATAATTTAATGTAAAAGAATAAGAGTTGTCTCGTACATGTGTACGGCAACTCTTTTCTTATAAAACGGAGGAAACGATATGGCAGTCAAAAGAATCCGCCCTGCGATTTATCATTATTATCCGCGCGGTTACCAAAAGGATCACTTACGGATGCGCGAAGAAGGGTATAAGACAGAGGTTACTTTCATGCCGGAGAGTGAGTCCGACTCGATTTACGTGCAACTGTTCGATTTGAAATTCGAGATTCCGCCGTCGCAAATGTTTTTGCCGGACGCGCAGATGGACCCTTGCCAAACGATTGGCCTCGATACGCATATTCACGTGCTCAGTGACAAGACCGTGAAGCTCGAGATGTATTTCATGCAGTATACGAAGAAAGAACGCGTCTCGAATAAACGCTTCAAGTTGACGCTCAATCCGGGCGACAACCACATCGAGGAGTCGATTCCTCAAGTCGAAGGGGCAGAGTACTTCAAACTCTCTTACAAATATGTGATTGAGACGACGGAGCCTCAGACGATTCGACTCGATGATCTATACCTCTCGTTTGAGGAGTAATCTTGTAGGAAGGGACTAACTGATATGCTATTTAGTTCAACCGTCTTTTTATTTTATTTCTTGCCGATTGTACTCGGCCTGTACTTTATCTCACCGCGTCCCATTAAAAACACGATTTTGCTCGTCGCGAGTCTGTTTTTCTACGCCTGGGGTGAACCGCGATTTGTATTGATTATGCTCGCGTCGATCGCGATGAACTATGTCTTCGGACTGCTCGTCGACCGCGACCGTCATCATGAAAAGAAAATCAAGCTATGGATGACACTCATGGTGCTCGGGAACCTCGGGATGCTTGGGGTGTTCAAATATGCGAGCTTCTTCGTCGAGAACGTCAACAGCGTGCTCGGTTTCTCGTTGAACGACCCGGAAATCCCGCTCCCGCTCGGTATCTCGTTCTTCACGTTCCAAGCGATGAGTTACGTCATCGACGTATATCGCAAAGATGGGCAAGTCCAACGCAACATCTTTGACTTGGCCTTGTACGTCTCGTTCTTCCCGCAATTGATTGCCGGACCGATCGTCCGCTATCAAACGGTCGCCGATGAGATTGTCGATCGTCGCGAGACGATTGATGACTTCGTGTCTGGGATTCAGCGCTTCGTCATCGGTCTCGGGAAGAAAATGATTTTAGCGAACAGCGCTGGCTACGTCGCCGATCAGATTTTCGGCATGCCGGCCGGAGAGATGTCGACGACACTCGCCTGGATCGGGATTATCGCCTATTCGCTCCAAATTTACTTCGATTTCTCAGGGTATTCAGATATGGCCATCGGGCTAGGGCGTATGTTCGGGTTCCACTTCTTAGAGAACTTTAACTACCCGTATATCTCTCGTTCTGTTTCGGAGTTTTGGCGCAGATGGCATATGTCACTCGGTAGCTGGTTCCGTGACTACGTCTATATCCCGCTCGGCGGAAATCGCCAAGGCGAATGGAAGACGTACCGTAACTTGGCTGTCGTCTGGTTCTTGACTGGGATTTGGCACGGGGCGAGCTGGACGTTTATCGCCTGGGGTGTATACTATGGGGTATTCATCATGCTCGAACGTGCATTCCTTGGGAAATGGTTGAAGGCGATGCCGTCTTGGCTGTCGCTGTCATTCACACTGTTCGTCGTCATCATCGGTTGGGTCTTCTTCCGAGCTGACGATTTCCCGTATGCGATTGCTTACTTGCAGACGATGTTCGGCCTTCACGGCGGACCGCTGTTCGATCAACAAGCGCTCTACTACTTGGTCCAATATGGGGTCGTGCTCTTGATCGCCATTATTGCGGCCACACCGATTCCACGTATCGTCGTCGGGAAGTTCTTGAGTCAAGAACTCGATGACACGAAAACGACGGCGACCCGCCGAATCGTCGGGCTCGTCCGGGTGAGCGGTGTGCTCGTGCTCTTCTTCTTGTCGATTTCGTATATCGTATCGAGCACGTTCAACCCGTTCATCTACTTCCGCTTCTAAAGAGAAAGGGGCAATATGATGCAGAAGCCATTAGATTCTAGAAAACCTAGCCCGCGGCCGATCGAGCAAAAGCCGAAAGGGCTCGAGCAATCCTGGTTCGCCGATTTTCTGTTGCTCGGTGTCTTTTTAGGAGTGATTTTCCTCGGACTGGCCACGTATTGGTTCGGTCAGGATCGGGAAGTATCGGTACTAGAAGGGCGTCAGCTCGCGCAACAGCCGGACGTCTCGGTCAGTGCCGTGCGGGATGGTTCTTATATGGAAGAGTTCGAAAGCTACTCGAGCGACCAAGTGTTTCAACGTGACCGTTGGATGGGTCTGCAGGCAGGCTTCCAAAAGAACGTCTTCCAACAAAAAATCAACAACGGGGTACTCGCCCTCGACAACGGGGTGCTCATCGGTCCTGATGAGCCTGTACGCGGGTTCGATAACATGAAGCGTCTGTTCCCTGAGTTCGGGGCAACGATGCAAGAACAGGATGTCCCGGTCTACTTCGCGTCCGCGCCGAGTAAGCCGGTCCATGCGGCGCAAAACGAGATGATTCCGGACTACGTTATCAGTGGCGACTTAGAGAGCCGAGGCAATCTCCATGACGCGGTCGAAGGGGCTGACTTTGAGCTCATCGACCTTGGGGAGACGCTCTTTGAGCAGCCGATGGAAGACATCTATTTCTATAACGATCACCACTGGAACGTGCAAGGCGCATTCCTCGGGTATCAGCAAATCATCGAGCGGCTCCAACAGGACTATGAGGACGTGCCAAAATTAGAGGCGTCCGATATGGAGACGTTCAAAATCGATCAGCCTTACTACGGCTCATACGCTCGTGAGATTTCACTCCCGTACGTCGAGAAGCTCGACTACTTGGAGTGGATGGAACCGAAAGACGGTTTCACGACCGAGGTATGCCGGAACGGGGATGATTGCGGTCATTCGGTCATCGCCCGTGAAGAAGCGGAAGAGACGAACCGATTCGCTGATTTCTATAAAGTGTTCATGAAAGACAACTACGCACAGTTGCGCATCGAGCAGAAAGATCCGGTCAACGACTTGCATGTGCTCGTCTTGAAGGATTCATATGCGAACCCGGTGCTCGGCTTCCTCGGAGAGTCATTCGGAACGGTCTCGGCGATTGACGTCCGCTACGCGGAAGGCAAAGTCGATATCACGGACTACGTCGAAGAGAACGATGTCGACCTCGTCTTGTTCATGCATAACGACCGTATCTCCGGGATGTCTGGGGATTATGAAGATAGCTTTTAACAAACTGCCAATCATCCATGTGATGATTGGCTTTTTTTGATGAGAAGTCGTTATACTAACAAGTAGGCAGGTGAGAGAGATGAAACGACGAACCGCCGACGGGACGTATCGGTACGTCCTCGTCCTCGGCGCCAAAGTGAATGGCATCCAACCATCGAGCGCCTTGCGCTATCGGATTGAGGCGGCCGCTGACTATGCAAAGCGGTATCCGCACGTCGAACTGATTGCTAGCGGAGGACAAGGACCTGATGAAGGGATGGCGGAAGCAGACGTCATTGCCCGGGAATTAATGGCCCGAGGGATTGACGAGACCCGCATCCATATCGAGGCGGAGTCGACGTCGACGGTGGAGAATTTTCAGTTGAGCCGCTCGATTTGGGACGGCGCGCCCGGGCTGACGATCGTTACGAACGACTTTCACGTCAGACGGGCCCGACTCGTCGGGCGGCTATATTTTGGACTCTCGACCGACGCGCTCTATGCGAAGACGCCGACGGCCACGAAACTGAAATACGTCGTCCGCGAACAGCTGGCGTACGTGAAACTGTTCATCAACTATATGCGCTGGAAATGGCGAGCATGACAAAAGGGACTTCATCGAGAAGTCCCTTTTTCGTGTTATAGCGTACCGATGATCATCCCACCGATGACTCCGACGATGACGAGCGCCCAAGGCGGCATCTTCCAATACGCGATCATGGCGAACAAGAAGGCGGCGAAGACGAAATCGACCGCACCGTTGACGGTACTTGTGAAAATCGGCTGATAGAACGCCGCAATCAAAATCCCGACGACGGCGGCGTTAACTCCGATGAGTGCGCCCGCGACTTTCGGGTTGCGACGGAGCGCATCCCAAAACGGCAAGGCACCGAGAATCAACAGGAACGCTGGCAAGAAGATGGCGACCGTCGCGAGCAGTCCGCCCGGCACACCATTGATGACCGTCCCGAGGTAAGACGCGAACGTGAAGAGCGGTCCCGGTACGGCTTGGGCGGCCCCGTAACCAGCAAGGAACGCCTCTTCGCTCAAGAAACCGGTCGGTACGAGCTCACGCTCGAGCAGCGGCAAGACGACGTGACCGCCACCGAAGACGAGTGCACCGGCCCGGTAAAAGCTGTCGAACAGGGCAATCGATTGACTTTCAATCGTCTCACGTAAAATCGGCAAGATGACGAGCAACGCACCGAATAGACCGAGCAGCGTCGCCCCGAGTCGTTTCGAGAGCGGGAACGACGCCGATTTGACGTCCAAGTTGTTCGGTTTGAATAGCAAGAATCCGGCCAGACCGGCGAGCAAGATGACGAGCACCTGGCTATAGGCGGTTTGCCATAACAACACGCCGGCGAGCGCGAAGAACGCGATTGTGCGAGTCTTCGCATCGGGCGTCAATTTGCCGGCCATGCCGAGAATGGCGTGGGCGACGATGGCGACGGCGACGACTTTCAAGCCGTAGAGCCAGCCGGCATCGGAGACGTCGAGTCCCGAGACGAGCAAGGCGAACAAGATGAGGGCGATGACGGACGGTGATGTGAAGCCGATGAACGACGTGATCCCGCCGAGAATCCCGCCTCGGACGATGCCGATCCCAATCCCGACCTGACTACTGGCCGGACCGGGCAAGAACTGACAGAGGGCGACGAGGTCGGCGTAGGCACGTTCGTCCATCCATTTGCGGCGACGGACGTACTCCTCATGGAAATAACCGAGGTGGGCGACCGGTCCGCCGAACGATGTCAGTCCGAGTCGGGTCGAGACGAATAAAATCTCTAGTAACGTCTTAAACGTTACACGTTGTTTAGACATGTGATTCACTCCTTAATCTCTTTAAATAGTTCATACGCTTTTTGACGGGCTTCCGCCAAGACGACGAGACCTTTTTCGGTCGTCGTATAGTTCTTCCGGATATGGCCTCCGACGAGCTCATTGGTCCGGACGAGCAGGCCATCCTGCTCCATCGTGTGTAAAATTGGGTAGAGCGTGCCGGCACTGATCGAGTAGCCGTGCTCTCGAAGTTCTTCGACCATCCACGCGCCATATACCGGATGTTCGGCAGCATGATGCAAGATGTGAATATGAATAAAGCCGAGGAACAGCTTGCGAAGGACGCGGTCTTCCACATACATCATCTCCTTGAAATCGATTTTCGATATCGGATGTCGAAATCAGTGTAACAACCTAAGCAAATTTATGCAACCGTCGAACGTGTACCTTTACAAAAACTTCATGTAACCGATTCACAAGAATCGATTCGGCAAATATAGGGAATTCATAAAAAATGAGGTAAACTGAATAATAGAAGTAAGCAGAGGAGGAACCGACGTGGCAGACCTAAACCAAACCAAATTCCAATCCTTGTTGCGCCATATGCCCCAAGGCTACGTCGAATTTAAAGTGCTCTACGATGAGGCGGGGGAGCCCGTCGATTACGAGTTCCACGAAGTGAACGAGGCGTTCGAGCGCATCATGAAGGCGAAGCGTGAACACTTTCTCGGGGGGCGCATCACCGACAAGTTGAAAGACTTTGAGTACAGCGAGCGGGAGTGGATCGTCCAAGTCGCACGGGCCGTGGATAGTGGGGAAGCGATCACGTTCGAACATTTCTCACGCCGCAACAAGGCTTGGTATGAGTTGTCCGTGTTCAGTGAACGTCCGGGCTATGTGTCGACGTTGTTCCATGACATCACACCGCACGTCCAAGAGAACAATGCGCTGAAACAACTCGTTAACGTGTCGCACCGGTTTGTCACGACTGGGCGTGAACTGTTGATGAACCAACATTTCCTCGATCAGATTCGAGGTTTTACTGGAGCAAAGGCCGTGACGCTCAACTTGATGGATGATGACGGGAAGACGTATTCGACTGTGGCGTTGTCGGGGATGGATGAACTACTTGAACGGAGCCTCGACGTTCTCGGTTTTCACCCGGTCGGACGTAAATGGCCGATCAGTGCGAAACGTAAAGAGCTGTTAAAGGCACCAAGTCCAATCGTATTCGATGACATCATGCCACTCATCGATGGCATGTTGCCAAAACGACTCATCAAGAATATTTTGCGCATCTTCGACCTCGGTCAAGTCATCCTCTTTAAAATCGAGAAAGACGGTGTATTTTATGGAGATTTGACGATTGTGATGGACAAAAATAGACAGGCGAACCGGCTCGGTCTCGTTGATTTGTATATCGTCCATATCCTCGAACAGATGAAGAAAGCGGATCAACAAATTGGTGAGACGAAAGAATCGATGTTCGAAGGGTTCGCCAATGTTGATTTGGAATGCATCATGTCGTTGAAAACACATGAAATTTTTCATTTGAACGTGGCCTGGGAGCGTGTGCTCGGTTTTCCGCTTGAAGAACTGGAAAATATGGACTTCACGAGTCTCGTCCATCCCGACGATGTCATGAAGACAGAGGAAGCGTTCGCCTCGCTTGAAGAAGGACAAGAAATCTATCGATTCATCAACCGTTACCGCACGATTGATGGGGACTATCGTTCGATTGAATGGCACTCAAAAGTGCAAGGCAATTATATATACGCCGTCGCCAAAGATGTGACGGAGCGAGTCCAGCTCGAAGAAGAGCTGGCCGAACGAGATCGCTTACTCACGAAGCTGTCAGATCAAGTGCCCGGTGCCATCTATCAATTCGAGCGCCTCCCAGACGGTAGTTTCAACTTCCCGTTCTTTAGCCGGGGGTTCGAAGTGTTGACCGGGATCACGCTCGAGGAGATGAAGGACGATCCGGGTCTCGTCTTCTCGAAGATTCATCCTGATGACTATCCGAACGTGATGGCGAGCATCGAGGCGTCGTATGAGAATTTGACGATTTGGGATGCGGAGTTCCGCGTCATCACACCGGACGGAGGGACGACGTGGATTTTAGGATCATCGCGTCCAGAAAAGCTCGATGAAGGTCATGTCCTCTGGCATGGCTATATCGGTGACGTGACCGAGAAGAAGAAGTATGAGATGGAAATCGAATACTTGAGTTATCACGATCAACTGACCGGAGTGAAAAATCGTCGATATTTCGATGAGGCACTGATCACATACGACGAACCATGCTATTATCCGCTCGCTTTGATTGTCGTTGATATTAACGGATTAAAGTTGACGAACGATGCGTTTGGTCATCTTGTCGGGGACCGTTTGTTGATTGAAGCGACGATGACGCTCAAGCGTGAGATTCGTGGCAAGGATACGGTCGCTCGAATCGGAGGTGATGAGTTCGTCATCATCATGCCGAACACGTCGCGCGACGAGGCAATTCTTCTATCAGAACGTTTGAGTCAGTTGTTTCACGATAAAGCGATTGAAGGCTTGCCGATCTCGGCATCGTTCGGGGAAGCGGTGAAAGTCGACGACTCGCTCTCCATTTCCGAAGTGTTCAACTTGGCCGAAAATCGAATGTACCACCATAAGGTTTCCGAGAAACAGAGCCGGCGACATTACTCGATTCAACTCATCATGCGGACGCTTTATGAGAAGATTCCGCGCGAGGAGGCCCATTCACAGCGCGTCGCCGAATTGTCACGACAACTGGGGCAAGCGATGAACTTCACGAGCGCCGAAGTGAACGAGCTCGTTACGGCCGCAACGCTTCACGATATCGGCAAGGTCGCGATTAGCAATGAGATTTTAGACAAGCCTGGGATGTTGACTGAGGCCGAATGGCGTGAAATTAAACGTCATCCCGAAGTGAGTTATAACATCTTGAGCACGGTGCCGGAGTATGGGCCACTATCCGAGATTGTACTCGCCCATCATGAGCGGTGGGACGGGAAAGGATATCCGAAAGGGATCAGCGGCGAGCAGATTCCGCTCGCGGCACGAATTATCTCGATTGCCGACACGTTCGACGTGATGGTGACGGGACGCCCGTACCGGAAAGCGAAGACGCTTGATGAGGCACTCGCGGTCATCGAAGAAGAAGCGGGCCAGCAGTTCGACCCTGAACTCGTCGAGGTGTTCTTCAAGAAAATCGTGCCGACGTTGCAGCGGTGATTGAAGCATTAGAAAAAGGAGAGCCATCGCGGCTCTCCTTTTTCATGTGAGCGGTCGCTTCTTCAACGCCCAGGCGATGACGAGGAAGATGACGAGCGCCATCCCGAGCAATATGAGGACCGAGTTGACCGGGAAACGGTCCTCATACATCTGGGCGACCCCGTAGTTGAACCAATACGTCGGCAAGAAGCGCCCGACGGCTTGGAGCGTCTCCGGAAGCCACGTCAGACTGATGAAGGCGCCTCCGGTGATGGCCGCTGCCATCGTCACGGACGTCTGCCAAATGTTCGCTTTCTCCCGATTCGTCGCGAGGATGGCGATGAGCGACCCGATGGCGAGACAGACGAACAAATAGACGATGAACAACAACGTCAGGACAGGCAGGTGAGCCAGAATATCTTGTCGATAGAGCACGGCACTGAAGGCGAGCAACATGAGCACGTAGAGCAACCCGACCGCACAGAACGATACGAACAACGAACCGATGTAACGCCGCGGTGTGACCGGGGCGGCGAACAGGCGGGAATAGATTTTCTCGTCCCGGTCGTCGGCGACGAACAACGGGATGAACTGGAGAAAGGCCGACATCATGACGAACGACAGTAGACCGAGGAACGCCTGCGTTCGCGCCGTCGTCGCCACGCTCTGTTGAAACGGCTCGCTCGAGAGCGTATAGCCGTTCTCCGTCTCAAGATCGGCCAGTTCGTTGAAACGCTCTTCGTCAAAATCACTTGCAATCAGTAACTGCCGTTCACGAGACAGGTGCGAGTTGAGCGCTTGCTCGATCAACGCGGCGTCACTTCCTTCGGTCGCGCTGAACGAGAGACGCGGCGTCTCGCCATTCAAGAGCGCCTCGGTGAATCCGTCCGGAATCGTCAGGACGACGTCTTGTCCTTGCAGTAACGCTTCATCGGTCTCGTTCGTCTCGAGCGGTGTCACCGAACCGAACCGTCCCGCTTCTTCAATCACACGCCCGGCGAGTGTCCCGCCATCCCGGTCGAGGATGCCGATGGAGGCGTTCAACGCCGACGTCGAGCTGAGGAACGATAGAATCAAGGCGAAACCGAACACGGAGACGAACGTGAACACCCATAGCCCTTTTTTCCGCAGCATGCGCTTGGCGACATGTCTAAATAGCACCACGACGGTTCACCCCTTTCCAAAGCAAGAGACTGAGGACGGCGAACACGAGGAGATGCAAGGAGAGCCAACCAAGGCTCTGCCAAAACACGGTCGTATCCCCACCGCGCAGAAGCACCTGGAGCATGCCTTCCCGCATAAAGATCGGCATGAAGACGTATTGGGCCCATGGTGCCACGCTCAGCGTCACTTGATCGAAACCAGGGACGTAACCGCCGGAAAGGATCATGATGATGGCGACGAATCCGTTGACGATCGCATCTTTTGTACCGCGCGAGAGACGGGGCAGACTCGATACGAGAAAACCGAACGCGGTACCGTATAAGGCGAGGGCGAGCCAAGCGATAAACAAGAGCCCGAACTCGACATAATCGAGTGAGAAGCTGCGATAAACGAAGTGGCTGAACCAAAACACGAGCACGAGTTGCAGGAAGATGAGTGTGTATCGGCTCAAGCTGCGAGCCAGGCGATATTCGATCCGTTTGACGGGAGCGGCTTGAATCCGGAGATAACTCCCGGTCATCGGCTTCTCCTCACTGAGCATGCCGGTAATGTAGAATGCACCGAACAGTGCCGTCATGATGGAAATCGTGACGGTGAAATATTCGAGTGATGTCGGGGTCCGACCCGACAAATCGACGCTCTCGCTGTCGATGAACGTCGTGGGCTCGAACGGGGCGGAAACACCTGCCTCAGCGAGCATAATCTGCTGATTGGCGACGTCCGTATATTGCCGGAGAATGGCCTCGATGACGTCAAATTCGATTGTCGACGGTTCCTCGTACAGCAGACGGACGTCGGGACCGTCCAAATGGAGGATGACGTCGGCGTCGCCATCGTTCACGCCGGTTTCCGCAGCGGCGATACTATCGTACGGTACGAGATTGATGAATGCTTTGATGTCGTCGTCGGCGAGGAACGTCTCGAGAGGCACCCGGTAATCATCCGTCGACTGTTCGACGTAGGCGACGTCCGTGACCGGGAGCGAGAAGTTGCTATTGAAGATGGCCGACAGCATCGTTCCGAGCCCGAAGATGAGAATGATCGGGAAGATGAGCATCCAAAACAAGGTCGAGCGGTCCCGCAGTTGCTGTTTGACATCATATTTGATGAACGTCCATAGTTTCATCGTCATCACTCCCTAAGTGTCTTACCGGTCAGGGCCAGGAAGACGGTATTCAAGGATGGACGATCGACCGTGATCGAGGTGAAGCGAACCCGCTCGTCATGAAGGACGTCGAGCAGCGGGGCGAGCGGGGTGTCCTTCTCGAGCGACACGTCGAGGAACGGTTCCTCGTAATCGACTTTCTTTACCCGCTCGAGCGATTCGAGTCGTTCCAAGAGGCCCGGAGTGAGGGCGTCGACTTTGATGCGGGCCGTCTCGAGCGTCATGACTTGATCTTTCAGCTCATCTTGCGTGCCCTCGGCGATAATCCGTCCCTCATCGACGATGGCGACACGGTCGCAGAGCATCTCGACTTCCTCCATATAGTGGGACGTATAGATGATCGTCGCCCCGCGTCGATTCAACTCACGGATGTTCTCGAGGATGGTGTTGCGTGACTGCGGGTCGATGGCGACGGTCGGTTCATCCATGAAGATGAGTTCTGGTTCATGCACGATGCCGCAGGCGATGTTGAGACGACGAAGGAGCCCCCCGGACAGTTCCGGCGGACGTTTCTTTTGGTGTGGCGTGAGTTCAACGAAGTCGAGGGCGGCCACGGTCTTTTGTTTGGCCTCGGCTGGTTTGAACCCATACAGCTCGGCAAAAAATTGAATGTTCTCGAACACCGTCAGCTGGTCGTACACGGAGACATGTTGCGGGACGATACCGACGCGCCGTTTAATCGTCTGCTCGTCTTTTGGCATCGAGTGGTCGAAAATACGGATGGTACCGCTGTCGGCAGGATATAAGTTCAGCATGACAGAAATGGCGGTCGTCTTTCCGGCCCCATTCGGTCCGAGCAAGCCGAACAGTTCACCGGCCTCGACGTGAAGTGAAAAGTCGTTCAAGGCAATTGTCTCACCGAACCGTTTCGTGACATGGTCGAGCGCGATGATAGACACGTGGACGCAACTCCTTTCAAATCAGGAACGTGAAAAAGCATACAATGTTTTGTTCCCCTTTGCAGGAAATTCCGAACCCAATGACGAATGAATTATAATAGTCGAATTATTCAGACAATTAATGGAAGTTGAAGTGAGGGATCGCGATGAAAGGGTGGCAGTTCAACAAAGAAGAGTCGAGCGAGAAGTTTCCAGATGAGATGGCGTGGGCGTTGTTTTGTACGGTCGAGCCGAAGCGGATGGATACGACACTCCCGTTTTATTATGACGAGTCGGTGTTCCGTTTCTCGAACGGGACGGAGTTATTTTATTTTAAAATCTCCCCGAGCTACCACGAGTTCGAGGTGAACGTCAAGGACGCGTCGGGGGAGTTGTTGTACTATCAGCTGCTGCGAACGGTCGGGAAAGTCGAGGTGCTCGAGGATCGCCGCGATCACGGCGAACTGTTGATCGTCATGAACGAGGACCGGAACCGCACGGTGACGACGATTGAGTTGACCGTCCGACCACGTTTCCGGGTTCTTGTCAAAGAGCATTACGTTTGAATTTTCCTCAGAGTGGTACATGAATTAGACATGATACCACGAGGAGGAGATTCACATGAAAGACGGACTAAACAAAAAAGTTGATGGTTTGATCGATAAAGCGGCAGGCAAAGCGAAAGAAGCGGTCGGCAAAGCGACGGACAATCAATCGCTCAAGCGTGAAGGCCAGAAAGATCAAGTGAAGGGTACGGCCAAAGAGAAGACCGGCCAAGCCCAACAAAACCTCGAAAGCCTGAAAGACGAACGCCGCTAATACAAAACGGGAAGTCGCGACAATAGCGACTTCCCGTTTTTTCATTTGGTCAAAAAGACTTGGACATGAATCGTCGAGCCTTGCGCGTTCTTGGCCTTGCCGACACCGAGGTGCGTGAAGTTCCCGTTCAAGATGTTGGCGCGGTGGCCGCTCGAGTTCATCCAGGCGTTCACCGCTGCGCCTGGGTCGTTCGACCCCATATAGATGTTCTCACCCCAACCACGATAGCTGACATCGTAGGCATCGAGCGTGTCCCCTGGGCTCCCGTTCTCACGGAGCTGATGCGAGAACTGTCCCGTCCGTGCCATCTCGTCGGCCCGAACTTGGGCGACACGGTTCGCCTCGCTCGACGCTGCGAGCGCCGACAAGCCTGCCGTCTGCCGCTCTTCGTTCGTCTCAGCCAAGACGCCGCTTGCCGGGGCTTTGAACGTGATGTGTTTCGCCAATATATAACCGGTCTTCGTGCCGACGTTCACTTTATACCAACGCGTCGTGCCTGTGTACCGGTACGAAATCGTCTCGAGCTTCATTCCTTGGCGCAAAAACACGACGTTCGACGAGGTCGTGAGCGGACGCGACTTCAAGTAGATGCTCGATGGGGCGACGTACGTCGTCTTCGTGAACGCGACTTCGGCTGTCGACAGCTTGATATACGTGGCCGGAACGTAACCGTACCCCGTGCCCCATTGGATTTTGTACCAGCGGGCCCCGTTCGTCGTAAATGACGTCCGGACCATTATCGTGCCGTCGCGAACAATTTTACCTACACTCGTCGCTGAGCTTGACGGTGTTTTTCGGACGTTGATTTGACTGATTCCCGTAACGGAACCTTTCGTGTTGACGGCCGTCTCACGATATGAGGCTTCGACCGTGATCGGATTGACGGTGAGCGGGGACGTCGGGGTAAATGTGAACGCGGTCGCCAAGGCGGCAGCGAGCAAGATTGAGGCAGATTTTTTCAAAATGGGAAGCTCCTTTTTCGATCATATAACCATATAATATATTGAATAGGGCGATAATGGGTATTAACATTTGATTACAAAAAAAGAGGCAGACTCAAGTGAGCCTGCCTGCTCCTTATTTATACAACAAATACTCTTTCCGAATCGGCAAGAACGCATCGCGCTCGGCATCGACTTTCGTCATGATCGCCTCAAGCGACTCGCCGGCGAGAATCATATCTTTCACGTAGGCGTTCCCAGTCAACTTCGTGATGAAGTCGTTTGAGAGGAACTCGAACTCGTCCGGATACAGGTCGTGTGCCGTCTTGACCATGGCAATGCCGGTCTTGACCGCTTCGAACTTCGTCGGCTCTGTGACGTACACTTCGACGCCGTGCGACAGTTTGCCCGCGTTCTTCGAGAACGTCGGCGTGAACGAGGCGGCGCGGAACGTGACGCCCGGAAGATCGAGCGCGTTCAACGTCTTAGCATAGTCATGCGCCTTCACGTAAGGGGCGCCAATCAATTGGAACGGCTTCGTTGTGCCGCGTCCTTCCGATAGGTTCGTCCCTTCGAACAGACCGGTCGCCGGATAGACGTTAACCGTGTCCGTCGTCGGCATGTTCGGTGACGGCATGACGAACGGGAGTCCCGTATCCTCGTACAGCATCGAGCGCTTCCAGCCCTTCATCTTGACGACTTCGAGGTCGGCTTGAATCTGATACTCCGAGTTGAACAAGCGTGCGAGCTCACCGACGGTCATGCCGTGCTTGAGCGGGATCGGATAGAGGCCGATGAAGCTCGAATAGGCCGGGTCGAGCACGGGACCTTCGACGCGGAGGCCGCCTTGTGGGTTTGGCCGGTCGAGGACGACGAACGGGATGTCATTCTCGGCTGCGGCTTCCATCGCATACGCCATCGTATAGATGTACGTATAAAAGCGTGTGCCGACGTCCTGAATGTCGAAGACGAGCACATCGACGTCTTTGAGCATCTCGGCCGTCGGTTTTTTCGTCGCCCCATACAGACTATAGACGGGGAGTCCCGTCACTTCGTCGATATATGAACTGATTGTCGATCCGGCTTGCGCATCACCGCGGACACCGTGTTCTGGTCCGTACAGTGCCGTCAATTCGAAATCATCTGAGTTATGGAACAAGTCGACGATGCTCGTCATGTTAGCATCGATTCCGGTCGGATTCGTAATCAGTCCGACTCGTTTACCGGCCAAGATTTCAGGATTGGCCATCAACCGGTCGACCCCGAGCTCGACTTTCGGTTTCTTCGGCTCTGACTTGGCATCGGCATCGAGCAACATGACAGATGACGTGACGAGCGTGAGGGCGGCGAGGCCGCCAATCCATTTCTTCATAACTATTCCTCCTTTATGAATGTAAGCGCTTTACTACTTATTGGAAAGTGTACCATTCTGTATTTTTAATTCAATATAAAGTGAGTAAAATAGGAAATTTTATTTCTGAATTTGATTCGTTGTACCTAAAAAGCCACCGGATTTTTCCGATGGCTGGACGATTATCGTACGGCAAGTGCTTTCCATCCCGTCGCGCCCATGACAGAGCTGACTTGGCTTTTCGGGATGACGAGGCGACCGCGGTACGGGTCGTTGATGTAGAAGTTATTCTTGTCATAGCCCGTCGCGAGCATGACATGATAATTGACGAAACCGGTGAATTTTTTGTTCGAAGCGGTGTACCAATTGAAGTGACCGTATGGCTGTTTGAAGTCGACGCTCGCCCAGACGATGACCGGGTTGCCGAGTGAGAGTTCGCGCTCAATTGAAGCTAATCCTTGGCCGGACAAGTCTTTCACAGGCCGGTATTTGCTCGAGAAGTTAATCATGCCTTTCGGATAAATCCCGTAGTTGCGATATTTGCTGAGCTTGCCTTTCGGGTCGCCTGTGAACATAACGTTCGGGTCGACCCAGCGGTAGAGCCGATTCTCATAGCGGGCGTTCCACATGCTTTTCGGCATCTCCCGGTACAGCGTCTCGGCGCTGACGACGCGTCCTTTTTTCTCGAGCGCCATCTTGAGCGAAAAGAACTCGCAGCCGGACGGGTAGCCCATCTGGAACTGACGATAGAGCGGCACGCTCATCTTATAGGTGGAGAGCGGGTTGCTATAGGCACCCCGGGTATCGAACGCGGCGTTGCCGATGCGTTTGTTCTTATACATGACGCCCGACGGATCGAAGAAATACCATTTGCCGTTGATGACTTGCCAATCTGTCTTCTTCGTCAAGGTCGGTGCAAAATATTCGTATTGCGTCGTATACTTCCAACCAGTCTCACGGACGCCGGTCGAGTGGAAGTAGTAATAGCGGGTCCCGACTTTGTGTTTTCCTTGCAAACGATAGCCGTAAACGGGATGGAACCCGTACACTTTGCCGTCAATCGTCTGCAGGCCGTAGCGACGTTTTCCGTCCGTCCCGAAATAGTAATAGCGAGAGGCGACTTTTTGGACGCCGGCCAACCGATAGCCGTACGTCTCATGGAAACCGTAAACGGTCGTCCCAATCTTTTTCAGCCCGTGCTGGCGTACACCGCTTGTACCGAAGTAGTAGTGGCGCGTGCCGATTTGTTGCCAGCCGGTCGCGACCTGTCCGTCTTTCAAGAGCAAGTATTTCTTACCGTTGATCGTGTACATGCCCGACCGGATCGTTCCGTTTTCGAATATGTAATGCTTCACGCCGTTGACGGTTTGCCAACCGCTCAACCGTTTCCCTTCAAGAGAGAACAAGTAGCGTTTCCCGTCCACGGTCAAAAAGCCGGTTGCCATGACGCCATTCGATTTGAAGTAATAGAGACCGTCCGTGAGTTGTTGCCAGCCTTTCAGCTGCTTCCCGTCGGCGGCGAACAAGTAGGTCGCCCCGTCAATCGAATAGCGCCCGGTGACGAGCACACCGTCCGTTTCAAAATAATATGTAGCGCCATCGATTGCTTGCCAACCGACGGCCATCGTCCCATCTGCCGCGAAATAGTACGTCTTGCCGTCAATCACTTGCCAGCCGGTCAGCACCGTGCCGTCTTCTGTCGTATAGACTGTTCCCGTCGCCGTCGTTTGAAACCCGGCCGCGGCATGGACGTGGTCGTTACTGAGGATGATGCTCATACTGATGGCCACCCCTGCCACTATATGACTCCACTTCATAGTCGTTCCTCCACAATCGATTTTCAAAATTGGAATTATTTTGTAAATTAAGTATACATGAGAAAAGCCGCCCTGACTCGGCGGCTAAAGGACTATTTTGAGAAGGTGTTACATCAGGACGAACGGCTTATGAACAACAACCGTTTCGAGGCGACGAAGAGCGTCACGCCAATCAACAAGACGCTGCTGACGATCGGCCAAACGAGTAAACTCTCGCCCATGAGCACTTCGGCCGATAACGAGCCGAGCCGCCACGGCATCCAGTCCCACTCGAGCCACCCGAGAAGGAGCGACATGATGAAGTGGAGGGCGAGCGTGATGACGAGGGCGACGAGGCCGCTCTCGAGCAACGCTGCGAACAAGAAGAAAATCGATAGCTGGACGACGAAATGGAGCATGAGCAGCCCGGTCGCGATTAAGAAATCGGTGACGTCGAACGAATCGAACAAAACGATTGTATAGTAGGCGGCGCTCAATTGGGCGAGGCCGATGGCGACGACGGCGAGTAGCGAATAATGTCCCCATTTGCTGAGGACAATGCGCGTGCCCGGAATCTTGAGCGACTTGAGCCAGGCGAGCGTGCCGAGCGACCGTTCGTGACTGAACGTATGCATGGCGGATAACAGCACGACGAGCAGGCCGATTTGTCGCAACTGTTCGCTCGCCGACATGAGCACTTCTTCTGGTGACGGGGTCGGAATTTCGATGACCGCCCCGTCCGGCAGGTTGCCGCCCGAGGCCAAGATGTCCGGGAGGAAATAAAGCGTGAGCGGTTGCATCGCCGCAAGCAACATCAAGGCAATCGGTACCCAAATCATCCGTTTATTGCGCCATGACTCTTTCCACTCTTGTTTGAAGATGGCCAGTTTCATCAGGCGTTCACCTCCAAAAAGAGTGACTCGAGCGATGGATGCCCGACATGGAGCGATTGGAGTCTTAGACCGCGCTCCAGCAGCAACTGCAGTAGCGCCCGTTCCGTCACGTCTTTCGCGTCGGTCTCCAGTTCCCATGTCGTCCCGGAGCGGGTGGCGTGGCTGACACCCGGGAGCGTTCGCCACTCATCCTCTGTCACGACGTCGTTGAACAGACGGACTTGAATCGAGGACTTCGAGCCGAGCAAATCGGTCACGGTCCCTTCCATGAGCAGGCGACCTTGTCGGAGCAGGAGTACCCAGTCGCTCGCTTCCTCGGCATCGGGGAGCACGTGCGTCGAATAGAGAATCATCCGCTCTCGTTTCAAGTCGCTTAAGAGGTCGAGTACTTCCCGGCGGCCGCGCGGGTCGAGCGCCGAGACGGGTTCATCGAGCAGTAACAGCTCCGGGTCATGCACGAGTGCCTGGGCGATGCCGAGCCGTTGCCGCATGCCGCCGGACAAGTGTGCCGCCGGTCGATCGACGGGCTCGAGTCCGACCCGTTTCAACAGATGGACCGGGTCGACATTCGTGACGCCGGTCAACTCGGCCGCATAGCGAATCGTCTCGACCGGTGTGAGCGATGGATAGAGCGCCGGTCGCTGTGGCAGATAGCCGATGCGGATGGCGTCATGCCCGACGATCTGTCCGGACGTCGGTGTCGTCACGCGGGCAATCATATTGAGCAGTGTCGTCTTGCCGGCCCCGTTCTCACCGAGGAGCGAGGTACAGCCGGGGCGGAGCGAGAAGCTGACGTCGTCGAGCGCGGTGAACGTGCCGAATCGTTTCGTCAGTTGGGTGACGTTCATCGCTTCGTCCGTCCCCATAGGAAGTAGACGATCGGCCCGAGGATGTTGATGAATAGGATGACGAGAAGCCATACCCATTTCGGTCCATTCGTTTCTTGCCGTTTGAGCAAATCAATCAAGGCGACGACGAGCAAGATGAGTTGCAACACGAGCAATGGCAAGAGGATGAGCAATAAATTTGAGTCATTGGTAATGTCCAATTAGGTTCCTCCTTCATAAATGAGTTCACTATTCCATTCCACATATAGGACCTATTTCCTGTATGGAACAGAAAAAAGCCCTTTCTCCGTAAAGAAAGGGTGGCAATCATTTGACGATGATGACCGGGGCGAGGGCGCGTTTGGCGAGCTTATGGCTGACGCTGCCGAGCACGAACTCTTGAAACGTGTTCAGTCCGCGTGAACCGACGACGACGTACTCGTACGGTTGATGGTTCGCGTATTTGACGAGCTCGACGTCCGGCTCCCCGCGAAGTTCAATATATTCATATTCAAGCCCGGCTGCAACGATTTGATCGAAGAGCGGTTGCAACATCAATTTGCGTTTCGCTTCGAGATCGATTTTCCCGGTCGAGTTGAGTGCGGCTTCTTTCGATTCTTTGGCGCTGACGACATGGACGATGTCGATGGATGCGTCTGATGCCTTGGCGAGCTGAATCGCTTTCTCAAGTGCCCGCTTCGAGTGGGCAGATCCGTCTGCCGCTAAAAATACCTTTCCCATTGAAACGTCCTCCTCTTTCACACAATCTACTTTTAGTATATGCGATTTACTAGAGCCATGGATATAAAATAGGGAGCGAACGTGAATGTTCACTCCCGAAGAAATTGAATCAATGGCCGACGCTTGTTTCTTGTTGCTTCAAGTGCAGCGCGAGCGTATTGAGCAGTTTCTCTGAATCTTTGTTCAAGTTCAACAGTTCCGGCTCGATCCCGACTTCACGGTACTTGAAGACAACTTTATCGATGGCACCGATGGCCGAATCGTCCCATAGATGCGTGTTCGAGAAGTCGATTGTGACATGTTTGATCCCGGCTTCGGCGTCTTCGGTCACATCGAACTGATTGACGAACTCGGACGTCGAAGCGAAGAAGAGCTGACCGTTCACGACGTAGCGGGCACGGTCGGCGTCTACACTGCGGTCAAGTTCGACTTTCGAGATTTTTGCGGCGAACAGGATGGCTGCCGTCAAGATCCCGGCGAACACACCGAGTGACAAGTCGTGCGTGACGACCGTGACGAGCACCGTCACGAGCATGACGACCGTATCCGATTTTTGAGCGGTGCGCATCGCTTTGAGCGAGCCCCAGTCAAACGTCGCATACGAGACAAAGAACATGACACCGACAAGGGCGCCGACCGGGATGAGCATCAACACGTCACTCATCGTCATGATCATGATGAATAACGCGAGTCCGGCGACAAACGTCGACAGACGGCCGCGAGCACCGGACGAGACGTTGATGACCGATTGACCGATCATCGCACACCCTGGCATCCCACCGAAGAGACCGGCGATGATGTTGGCGATACCTTGTCCTTTTGATTCTCGGTTCTTGTTCGAATCCGTGCCCGTCATGTCATCGACGATTTGTGCCGTCAACAGCGACTCGATCAATCCGACGAAGGCGAGGGAGATCGAGTAGGGGAGGATGATCATCAACGTCTCAAACGTCAACGGGACGTTCGGGAATAAAAATTCCGGGAGCGTTGCTGAAATCGTACCCATGTCGCTAATGTTTTTCGTCTCGAGCCCGAGCGTGACCGCCAGAATCGTCATGACGACGATGGCGACGAGCGGTGCCGGGATGACTTTGTTGATGCGTGGGAACAAGAAGATGATGGCGAGCGATCCAATGACGAGCGCCCAGATAATCCAGCTTTCACCTTCAAAGTTCGTCAACTGTGCCTGGAAAATCAAAATCGCGAGCGCGTTGACGAAGCCGACCATGACGGCGCGCGGGATGAACTTCATCAAGCGGGCGATGCCGAAATAGCCGAGCGCGATTTGAATGATTCCTGCGAGAATCCCGGCAGCGAGTAAATACTGCAACCCGTAGTCGGCGACGAGCGAGACGATGACGAGCGCCATCGCCCCGGTCGCAGCCGAAATCATGGCCGGACGACCGCCGGCAATCGAGATGACCATCGCGATGATGAATGACGCGTATAACCCTACCATCGGATCGACGCCAGCGATGAGCGAGAACGCAATCGCCTCAGGGATGAGGGCGAGTGCGACGACGAAGCCGGCTAGGACGTCGGCCCGGACGTTGCCGAGCCAATCTTGTTTAATCGTATTCAATTTTTCCAAAAGAACACACCTCTCTATATATTTTTTGACTTTGATCTCCGAGTCTCACGAAGATCAAACGCCGCATTATATGAGAGAAGTCGTTCGACCGACACATGTTTTCACAACGTGTTCCATCATACCGAACTTTTTATGAGAAGACAATTGCTCCGCATGAGAAACTATGGTATTTTCATAACGTAAAGGTTATATAACGGATTTGTTATACAGAGAAGGAGAATGACGATGCATACGGTAGATGATTTAAGTAAAGTGCTCAAAGTACTCGCCGACCCGACCCGTTTGACGATGCTCAAACAAATGCAAGGCGGAGAGCAATGTGCCTGCAGTTTTGTTGATTGTTTTGACATCTCGCAGCCGGCCATCAGCCGCCACTTGAAGATGATGCGGCAAGCAGGGCTCCTGTTAGAGCGCCGCGACAAGCAATGGATTCACTATCGATTGAACGAGACGAGCCCATTCTACTCAATCGTCATCGATTTGCTCGACAAAATCGAGACGGTCGAGGCGAATTGTGACTGCGAAACGGACTGTGCGATTTAAGGAGGAGTCAACGATGAAACTTGAAGTATTCGAACCAGCCATGTGCTGCCCGACCGGACTTTGTGGTCCTTCAATCGATCCGGAGCTGACGCGGATTGCGACCATCCATTACGTATTAAAACAACGCGGCTTTGATGTGGCCCGTTATAATCTCGCCTCCGAGCCAAACCGATTCGTCGAGAACGTCCATGTTCAAGCTGAAATCGCGAACGGCCTTGAGACGCTCCCACTCACGGTCGTCGACGGTGCCGTCGTCAAACGAGGCGCTTACATGACGAACGAGGAGATTGCCGAGTTGACAGGACTCCCGGTCGAAGCGTTCGCGAAACAAGATGGCGAAAAGCCGAAAGTCCGCATCACGCTTAAAAAATAAGGAGGCGGGTCATGATGAATCGCTTTGATTTCACGACAATCGAACCAACGCGCTATGTGTTTTTGACCGGTAAAGGCGGTGTCGGCAAGACGTCGACCGCTTCGAGCCTCGCGTTGACGCTTGCTGACCGCGGTAAGCGAGTCTTGCTCGTCTCGACCGACCCTGCGAGCAACCTTCAGGACGTGTTCGAGATGGAGCTCGACGAGACACCACGCCTCGTCCCGGGAACCGGTCTGTTCATCGCGAACTTCGACCCGGAAGAGGCGGCGAAGCAGTACATGGAACGGATGGTCGGTCCTTATCGCGGTGTCCTTCCGGACGTGGCCATCCAGTCGATGGAAGAACAGCTGTCCGGCGCCTGTACGGTTGAGATCGCGGCGTTCGACCAGTTTACCGAGTTACTGACGTCTGAGTCGGCACGTGAGACATACGATCACGTCATCTTTGACACGGCACCGACTGGTCACACGCTACGGTTGTTGACGTTGCCAAGTGCGTGGGACGAATTTTTAGAGACGAATACGACCGGCGCGTCTTGCCTCGGTCCGCTCGCTGGTCTGGCCGACAAGCAACTGCAATACAAACGGGCTGTCGAGACGCTCACCGACGGCAGCGAGACGACATTGTTGCTCGTCGCCCGTCCCGAGACATCGACGCTCGTCGAGGCGGCGCGTGCCGCGATCGAGCTTCACGCGATTGGAATCGAACAGATGCAACTTGTCATCAACGGCGTCGTCGCATCAGACGAAGGGACGGACCGCTATACGAAACGGTTCATCGAGCGTCAACAACAAGCGCTCCACGAACTGCCGAAAGGCATCGCCGACCTCGAGACGTTCACGTTGCCATATGCGTACGAGAATCTCGTCGGTGTCCCGGCGCTCCGACGCTGGGTAAACGGGGAGACGGCCACCGTCCTAACTACAAGCTATGACACAAGTCATTATGGCTCGATCGACCGACTCGTCGATGAAATCGAGAGGGATGGACCGAGCGTCATCATGACGATGGGGAAAGGCGGGGTCGGCAAGACGACGCTCGCCTCGCTTGTCGCCGTCGCGCTCAGTGAGCGAGGGCACGCCGTCCATTTGACGACGACAGACCCGGCCGCACATGTGGCTTTCACAATCGGGTTGGATGTCCCGGGTACGTTCACCGTCGATGCGATCGACCCGAAAGTCGAAATCGAGAAGTACCGGATGGACGTGTTCGGGGAAGCGGGGGATATGAACGAGGAGCAGCGCATGATGCTCGAAGAGGACTTGCGCTCGCCATGCACCGAGGAGATTGCAGTCTTCCGCGCCTTCGCCGATCAAGTGGCGAAAGCGAAAGACCGCTTCGTCGTCATCGATACGGCGCCGACAGGTCATACGCTGCTTCTCTTGGATGCGACCGAGAGTTATCACCGCGAACTCGAACGATCGACAGGGGTCGTCCCGGAAGCGGTTCGCGACCTGTTACCAAAACTGCGCGATCCGAAACAGACGCACGTCATCATCACGACGCTACCTGAAGCGACACCGGTGTATGAAGCCGAACGGCTCGTCGCTGACTTGAAACGGGCCGAGATTCAACCGTTCGCCTGGGTCGTCAACCAATCGTTCACACCGCTCGATGTGACAAGCAAGCTGCTGACGGCGAAAGTTGCGAGCGAGACGCCATGGCTCGAACGGGTGAACGCCTATCCGCGTCCGACGTTACTCGCATGGCAAGAACAACTGCCGGTCGGTTATCCGGCACTGTCACAACTACTCAAGGAGGAAGTTACATGAAAATCACGAATGAAGCCATCGATTTTATGAAAGACGCACTGGTTGAAGAAGAAATCAAATCAGTCCGTATCTGTACGGAAGCCGGGTGCTGTGGACCGACGCTCGGTCTAGTCGTCGCGGCTCCGGAAGCGACGGATGCGGTCAAAGACTTCGACGGCCTCACGTTCGCCGTCGCGAACGACGCCGAAGCGATGGCGGAAAACGTTACGCTCGACGTCGAGTCGACAGAAGACGGCGTTAGCCTTGTGCTTCGCGGTCTGCAACAGACTTGCTAAAAAAATAGAGATTTATTGGAGGAACTCATTGTGCAGTGGATTGCTAGTATTATCTTTTTGGTCACGCTCTTCCTCATCATCAAGCAACCGAAAGGCCTTGGCATCGGTTACTCGGCGATGGGGATGGCGGTCATCGCCCTTCTCACCGGGGTCGTCAATTTAGATGACGTCGGTACTGTCTGGGGAATCATTTGGAACGCGACGTTCACGTTTATTGCAATCATCATCATCTCGCTCATTTTGGACGAGATTGGATTCTTTGAATGGGCTGCCTTACATATGGCCCGCATCGCCAAAGGCGGCGGCGTCAAGCTGTTCGTCTATATCACGTTGCTCGGTGCGCTCGTCGCGGCGTTGTTCGCGAATGACGGGGCGGCGCTCATCTTGACGCCGATTGTCCTCGCCATGGTGCGGGCACTCAAACTGCCGGATGCGGTCGTTTTGGCATACGTCATGGCGTCTGGGTTCATCGCTGATTCGGCGAGTCTGCCGTTCGTCGTCTCGAACCTCGTCAACATCGTCTCGGCCGATTTCTTCGGCATCGGTTTCGCCGAATATGCGGCACGGATGGTGTTCGTCAACGTCTTCGCCGTCGCTGGAAGTTTGCTCGTCTTGTATTTGTATTTCAAAAAGGACATTCCGAAGCAGTACGATTTATCGAAACTCGTCGAGCCGGCCTCGGTCATCAAAGACCATAAAATGTTCCGCTTGTCGTGGGTCGTGCTCGCACTTCTCGTCATCGGATACTTCACAAGCGATATCGTCGGCATCCCGGTCTCGCTCGTCGCTGGGATTATCTCGTTGTTCTTCCTGATCATGGCGAATCGTTCACCGGTCGTGCCGACCCGGTCCGTCCTACGCGGGGCGCCTTGGGCGATCGTCTTCTTCTCGCTCGGGATGTATATCGTCGTCTACGGTCTGCAAAACGCGGGACTGACGCAAGTGCTCGCCAACTTCATCGACTGGTTCGCCGTGAACGCCTTCAGCGCTACGTTCGGGATGGGCTTCTTGGCCGCCATCTTATCATCGGTCATGAACAATATGCCGACCGTCATGATTGACGCGCTCGCCATCGATTTGACGAATACGACCGGTCAGATTCGGGAAGCGCTCATCTATGCGAACGTCATCGGGTCCGATCTCGGTCCAAAAATCACACCGATTGGGTCGCTCGCGACGTTGCTATGGCTCCACGTGCTCCGCACGAAAGGGCTTAAAATCGGTTGGGGTCAATACTTTAAAGTCGGGATCATCTTGACGATTCCAACGCTCGCCATCACCTTGCTTGGACTATACATCAGCCTACTACTTTACTAAGGAGTGTTTAATATGAAATTGGTCATCATCGGTTCAGTCGCCGCCGGTACATCGGTCGCGGCAAAAGCACGTCGTAACAACGAAGACGCACAGATTACGATCTACGACCGCGACTACGATATCTCGTACTCGGGTTGCGGTATTCCGTATTATGTCGGCGGCGAAGTCGAGTCGCGCGACGATTTGACGCCTCGCGATGCGGCATTCTTCAAGAAACGCTACAACATCGACGTCATGACACGTCATAACGTGACGGCAGTCGATGCCGACGCACAGACGGTCACGGTCGAGAACCTTGAGACGGGTGAATCGTTCACGGACAGCTATGATTCGTTGGTCCTCGCGACAGGTGCCTCGAGCATCATCCCGCCGATTCCGGGTGTCGATTCGGACAACGTGTTCCCAATCCGTAACATTCAGAACGCGGAAGCGACACGTAACTTCGTCGATGCGACGAACCCGAAGCATGCAACCATCATCGGCGCCGGGTTCATCGGCCTCGAGATGGCTGAGCAGCTCAAACTGCGCGGCGTCGAAGTTACGGTCATCGAGCGTTTCCCGCAAGTGATGCCACCACTCGATAAAGATATGGCTTGTCGCGTCGAGGATCACCTCGAGAAGAACGGGATCGAGCTCATGCTCGGGGAGACAGTGACAGAACTCGTCGGTGATGGTCATGTTGAACGCGTCGTCACGGAAAGTGGCAAGACGATTGATACGGACCTCGTCATCCTCTCCGTCGGTGTCCGTCCGAACACGGAACTCGCGAAGTCGATCGGTGTCACAATCGGCGAGACGGGTGCGATCGCCATCAATGAGCGGATGGAGACGAACGTGAAGAACGTCTATGCGGCCGGCGACGTCGCCGAAAGTTTCTCGCTCGTCACGGGCAAACCGATTTGGCGTCCGCTCGGTTCGACGGCGAACAAGATGGGTCGTGCTCTTGGTGACCTCATCACAGGAGGCGACCTTGAACACCGTGGCATCCTCGGCACAGGCATCTTCAAAGTGTTTGGCCAAGCCGTCGCCCAGACCGGTCTATCGGAACGTGAGGCCCGCGAGCTCGGGTATGACGTCGAAGTGCTCCATAACACGAAGCCGGACAAGCCGGCTTATATGGGCGGGAAAGACTTGACGATTAAAGCAATCGGCGACCGGTCGACACGCCAATTGCTCGGCGTTCAAATCGTCGGGTTCGAAGGTGTCGACAAGCGCATCGACGTGTTCGTCACGGCTATCACGTTTAAGGCGAAAGTCGATGACTTGTTCCATCTCGACCTCGCGTACGCTCCGCCGTTCTCGACGACGAAAGACCCGGTCATGTACACGGGCATGGCGCTCGCGAACAGTATGAATCAATCGGCGCGACTCATCACACCGGGTGAGCTGCAGAAGCGGATCGATGCGGGTGAAGACATGCAGATTATCGATACGCGTAAAGCTTCGCAGTTTGAAAAAGCATGTGTCGACTGTGCGGTCAACATCCCGCTCGGTAACTTGCGCGAAGCCGCCAAGGACATGGAAAAAGACAAGCCGACCGTCGTCTATTGCAACGGCGGGGTGACGGGGAACGCGGCTCAAAACGTGCTCCGCAACCTCGGTTTCACCGACGTTTACAACTTGTCAGGTGGGAATAAAAATTATCAACTCTTTAAAAAATACGGGAACTAACACAGACGGCGTCCGAGCCATTCGGACGCCGTTTTTTGGTATGCTGAGAAGTGAGGTGAACAGGATATTATCGGGTGTTGCATGAGAAGGACGAAGCGTTCAAGCTGAGCTATCGTTGGTACTTAGAGGCGTTAGAAGAATGGAAGAAACTATAATGAACCCCTCATGCCGCGCATCAGGGGTTAGTTCGCTTTCTTTTCGTTCCACTTGCCGAGCCGGTTGCGTCCGCTCTGTTTGGCGACATATAACCCGACATCGGCTTTTTTAATCAGTTGGCTCGACGTGGCGATTTTTGACTCTGACGTGCTGGCGATGCCGATGGAGACGGTGACGTCAATGAACGATCCGTCTGGCAATAAGAACGGCGTTTCGGCGATTTGCCGCAAATAGCGTTTGCCAATGACGAACCCTTGCGACAACGTGCAGTCAGCCAATAAAACCGAGAATTCTTCGCCGCCGTTGCGGCAGACCATGTCATCGGTCCGGGCCGTCTTCGTCAACCGGTTGCCTAATTCGACCAAGATGGCATCACCGGCATCATGGCCGTACGTATCGTTAATCGATTTGAAATGATCGATGTCGAGGAAGAGCAAGGCGACGTCTTGCGTTCCGTTAATCACTTCTTCGTCGACGCGCTTCATCTCTTCCTCGAAGCGGCGGCGATTGCCAAGTCCGGTCAATGCGTCGGTGAAGGCCGCTTCTTTATATTTCGAGATGAGCCGTTCCGAGCGTTGGATTTTATGGATGCCCCCGTAGACGATATGGAGAAGGAATCCGGCCGAGTACCCGATGGTGATGAAGGCGAGGAGCGTCATCACATACGTTTCGATTTGATTATAATTGCTGACGTTTAACAGCGAGAACAACGAGATGAATCCGAGGCTGATCGCATTGACGATCCGGATGTCCCGCGCCGGTTTGATTCGTTCACGGAACCATAGGAAAGCGACAGCAATCGATGCGGCGAGCGTGTAGTCGAGAAACGTGATCAACAAAAGCGTCTCGGTCAAGATGAACGGCAAAACGAGAATGCTCGCGACATACGTGATCCGTACACCCGGCAGGCCGAAGTAGAGCGCCGACATGATGATGGGGACAAACCCGTATTGAAAGTCGGCCTGCGCGTTCCACAACACGCCGTGCAGGGTGATCACAATCGATAGCCCGGCAAGTAAGAAGGAGATGGTGACTTGACGCCGGAGCGGGAGCTTCGTCGTCACGCCCAGCTTCGTGAGGCGCGAAATAATATAGAGACCGACCAGCAACAGACTGGCGTTGGCGATCAAGTTGTTAATGAGGTTCGTAAGTGACATATATTTAAAATTCCTCCTCTAACTTCTATATACAGTCCATTAATCCGAAAATGCAATCATTTTCGGAATGGAAAATAGCGGAGGTTTCCCAACCGATGGCGCAAAGAGGAAGGTGTTAGGTGTTTATCTAGAAAAACATTGAATTCCGAAAAGGAAACGTTTACAATTTTTGTGTAAGCGTTTTCCTAAAATCATGCTACAAGGAGGGACCCACATGGTCAACAAGCGATGGAAACAGGCATGGGCAGTTGTGCTAACGTTTGCACTAGTGTTCTCAATGTTTCCGATGTCATCGTCTGCTCTTGATAAAGGTAAATCGACGCTCGTCGTCGTTCACTATCAAGAGGCGCCGGACAATCAAACGGATTGGAACTTATGGCTTTGGGCGAATAACCCAGATTATTTCCCGAATAAAGGCTTCGCCTTCAACGGCGAGGACGACTTCGGCAAGGTGGCGGCCTACGAATTCCCGGTCGACTCACCTGAAAAGCTCGGCTTGATTGTCCGTACGGACAATTGGGAGAAAGATAAAGGGTCGGAAAACGACCGCTTCATCACGAGCGATATGATTAAAGACGGCGTTGCCGAAGTGTGGATCAAGTCAGGGGACTCAAAGATCTATACGTCGAACCCGGACGGGGAAACGGCAGCAACGGACGTGGATATGAAAGTTCATTACTTCCGTTACGACAATACATACACGGACTGGGGTCTTTGGACATGGCCAGACGGTAGTGACGGTCAAAGCATCAACTTTGATGAGACGGACGCATTCGGTGGTGTCGCGAACGTGAAGTTCGCCAACCCGGACGCGAAGAAGCTCATCGGACTCGTCACGAAAAAAGGCGAATGGGCCGAAAAAGATGGCGAAGACCGTTTCGCGCTCAGTACGGCGAAAGAGATTTGGCTCGTCGAAGGGGATTCGACGATATACTACTCAGAGCCGGAAATCGATCGCTCACCGAAAATCATCTCATTCGAGGCGGACACGTTCCGTCAAGCGGAGCTCACGCTCAACCGCGTCATCGATGAGACGTTCTTGAGTGAATTGACGGTCGAAGGTGCGACCGTCGAATCGGTTGAGAAGTCAGGCGACAAATCGGTCACGGTCCGTTTCAAGGCCGACATCGACTTGGCGGCGGTCATCACGGCGAAGCATCCGACGTTCGGAGACAAAGTGCTCCAAGCGGGCGACGTGCTCCGATCACCGGAGTTCGATGCGAAGTACGCCTATGACGGCAAGCTCGGCGTAACGTACAAGCAGTCGAAAACACAGTTCGTCCTCTGGGCCCCGACGGCTCAAGACGTGAAACTCGAACTATGGAACATGCCGAAAACACGTCCAGCTTCAGATAAAGATTTGAAGAAAACGATTTCGATGAAACGTGGCGAGCGCGGCACATGGGTCGCGAACGTCCGCGGCGACTTGGACGGCATCGGCTACACGTACAACGTCAAGCACGCATCAGGTAGCGTCCGCGCGGTCGATCCTTACGCGACGGCAGTTGGTGTGAACGGGGACCAAGGGGTCGTCGTCGACTTGAACGAGACGAAACCGAAACGTTGGAACTCGATGAAGCCGAAATTGGCGAAACGGACAGACGCCATCATCTATGAGACGCACGTTCGCGACTTGTCGATTTTCGACGTCACGTCAGACAAGTACGATTCAGGGATTAAAAACAAAGGCAAATATCTCGGTGTCGTCGAGCCAGGCACACGCCTCCTCGTCAACGGCAAGAAGACAGCCACAAAGACTGGCCTCGACCATATGAAAGACCTCGGTGTCACACACGTCCAGTTCATTCCGGTGTACGACTATAACACGGCCTCGGTCGATGAGACGAAACCGGATGCATCATACAACTGGGGGTATGACCCGAAAAACTATAACGCGCCGGAAGGCTCGTATTCGACGAATCCATATGACGCAAAAGTCCGGATTCGTGAGATGAAACAAATGATTCAAGGGCTTCATGACAACAATTTGCGCGCCGTCATGGATGTCGTCTATAACCACATGTTCGATGCGCAAGCCTCGAACTTGCATAAAATCGTTCCAGGTTACTACTACCGCTACACAGAAGGCGGCGATTTCGCGAACGGAACGGGTGTCGGTAACGATACCGCTTCGGAACGCAAGATGATGCAGAAGCTCATCGTCGACTCGGTCGTCTATTGGGCGCAAGAGTACCATTGGGACGGGTTCCGTTTCGACCTCATGGGCATCCATGACGTCAAGACGATGAACCAAGTCCGTTCGGCGTTGAACAAAGTGGATCCATCTATCCTCGTCTTCGGCGAAGGTTGGGACCTCAGCACGCCGCTCGACCCGGCGAAAAAAGCGAACCAGAAGAACGCATACAAGATGCCAGGCGTCGCACACTTCAACGACAACATCCGCGACGGCTTGAAAGGCAGTGTCTTCATCGACACGGACAACGGCTTCATCAACGGGAAAGCCGGCCTTGAGAACCGCATCAAGACAGGCATCGTCGGTGAAATCGATTATAGCGCCGACATCAAAGGCTTCACGAAAGAACCGACGCAAGCGATCACGTACGTCGAAGCGCACGACAACCACACGCTCTGGGACAAGCTTGAACTCACGAACCCAGAAACGTCGGAAGCGGACCGTACGAAGATGCACCGTCTCGCGTCGAGCATCCTCTTGACGAGCCAAGGAACAACGTTCATTCATGCAGGTCAAGAGTTCATGCGCACGAAAGAAGGCGACCACAACTCGTACAAATCGCCGGACCGCATTAACCAAATGGACTGGAAACGGGCCGCCGACCGTAAGGCGGACGTCCAGTACATGAAGGGCTTAATCGAAATGCGTAAAGATAACCCAGGTCTCCGCATGACGAAGGCGGTTGACGTGAAGAAAAACTTGAAATTCTACAAAGCCGAAGCGAACGTCATCAGCTACTCGATTGATGACAAAGCACCTGGCCAGAAGAAAGACTTGTTCATCACGCACAACGCCAACGCTAAGACGGTTAAAGTGAAATTGCCGAGCGGGCAATGGAACCTCATCGTCGATGGGAAACAAGCGGGCACGAAGACGATTAAACGCGTCTCGGGCACGGTCGATGTACCGGCCTACGGATCGGTCGTCGTGAAACAACGTTAAACGGGAGACCACGGACTCAATTGAGCCGTGGTCTTTTATGATGCTTGAAATAATGACATTAATTTCAAAATATGTACAAAAGAGAGATTATTCCCCTTATTTTCAAAAGTAGAAGCCTCCTTGACGGGTTCCATCTTATATAATCAAAGTAATACGACATTCATGTGACGTTCGTCACACCGGGGAGTGGTGGAAATAGGCTTCTTCCGACAATGGAAGCATGCATTGGAATCAAACGTTGAACAAATGGAACGTGGAGAACGAATCAATATCGATCCGCTCCTGTTAGATCAGTATCCAGATGCCGTCTATGTACTCGATCGAGAGTTAAGGCTCGTCGACTCGAATGAAAAACTGTCGCTTCTTTTCAACGGGGAAGAAGAACGGTTCGTTCATCCGGCATCATGGTTGCCTCGTACAGAAAGTGAACGGGTCCAGACGTTCCATCAACGGTCGCTCCAAGGTGAAACCGTACATTATGAACTGCAAGCGCGGAACGAGGACGGTCGCTCGATTCATCTGTCGATTACGAACACGCCACTCTATACCGGACGGGTCATCACGGGCCTTTACGGGGTCGTCGAAGATTTGACGACACAGACGGAGTTGAGAGAACGTTACAATTCGGATGAAAGTGAGCCGATCGCTATTCGAGCGGATCCCTGGACTCATCTTGATTGAACTCGACCTTGAAGCGGACACGTTCTATCATTCTCCGCAAACCGGACAACTGCTTGGTTTGACGAAACGACAGCTCGCTGAGATGAAGCGGGAAGATTTTCGGAAATTGATTCATGAAGACGATCGGGGTACGTTCGCGGCGGCAATCGAAACGTTGCTTCAAGACACCGAACAATTTGAATACGAGACGCAACTTCGCGCTTTTAATCCGAAAGTGGAACAGTATTTGGAGTTGATTGTGAAAGTCGGTGTCTCGAAAGACCGAAAAGCCGTCACCTGGGCGATGTTTGATGTGACGAATTTCGTCACGGCCGAGGAAGAATTGACGAGAGAACGGTCGAAAGTAAGGCAGCTTTGCGAGATTGTCGACTCAGTCATTTTTGAGCGCTATTTTGAGTCAAAACAATTCAAGTTTTTGACGCCAGGCTTCTCACTTATCTTTGGATATACGGAAGACCAATTCAACGCTCACCCGGATTACTGGCAAAAAGTTGTCGTCCCGGACGACATTCCGAAAGTCAAGCAGGCGCGGGAAGTGACACTGAACGGAAAACCATCGACGTTCTCGTATCGTATTTTCGCCAAAGGGAACATCAAGTGGATCGAAGAGAATCGGGAACCGATTTTTTCTGAGGGCGGAACGTCATCGGATTCCGGACGCTCGTCAAAGACATCACGCAGTTGAAAGAGCAACAAGAAGAGATTTGGCGTCTTGCCTCGCTCGATCCGATTACAAACATGCCGAATCGCGAGTCGATCACGGAGTCGGTATATCATTTGACCCGCAAGCGGGACCCGTTCACGCTATTCTCGCTATCGTTCAATCGGATTGCCGAGATCAATCATACGTTCGGCTACGAACTTGGCGACGAGTGGCGTGTGGCGACGGTGAACCAATTGATTCGCCTATTGCCGAAAGACGCCATGCTCGGGCATTTAGATGCGGATAACGTGCTCATCGTCTTGCCGCGACGCATGGAAGATCCCGAAGTGCTCGCGCTCGGGAAAAAGCTCGGCACGCTCTCGACCCATCGCTTCCGCGTTGATGTCTATGACTTATTCGCCCGCATTTCGATTGGGGTGAGCCGATATCCGGAAGACGGGGTGCAGGCGAGTGAGCTAATTAAACACGCCTGTATTGCCATGAACCGAGCCGACAAGAAAATCGGGGCTCAACTTGAACTGTATTCCTCACAAATGGATATTGAGTCATTAAAGCGATATGAACTGCTGCGGGATATGCGTGGGGCGCTTCAAAACAAAGAGTTTTATTTAATGTATCAACCGAAAGTGAACGCGTGGACCGGACAAATCGTGGGGGCCGAGGCACTCATGCGTTGGACGCATCCGACGTGGGGATCGATTTCACCAGCCGAGTTCATCCCCCTCGCAGAGGAGAGCAGCCTTCATCTCGAGCTGACGAATTGGCTGATTGAAGAAGTGTGCCGCTATTTGATGACGCTCCCGAAAAAAGTGCCGATTTCAATCAACGTCTCAGCCAAATATTTATATCAAGAGCATTTCGAGCATGTGATCGAGGACACGCTCGCCCGTCACCATATCCCCGCGAGCTATCTCGAGGTCGAAATCTCGGAGACATCGCTGTTAGAAGACGCCCAACAAATCACGCAAGCGTTCGAACGATTGAATGATCTTGGCATCCCGATCGCGTTCGACGATTTCGGGAAAGGCTACTCGTCGCTCGCATACTTGCAGGCGTATAGCGCTCAGACGATTAAAATCGACCGGGTATTCGCCCACAACGTTAACCAAAGCCGGAAGGCCCAAGGAATCATTCGCAGTCTACTCCTCATCGCCGAGGAGTTCGGGATGAATGTCGTCGTCGAGGGTGTCGAGATGATGGACGACCTGCTCCGCCTCCGCGAATTTGGCTGTCACGTCATTCAAGGATTTATTTTCAGCCGTCCGCTCAAAGAGTCAGAGTTCGAACAAGCGCTCGAAGCTGGAACACTGACGCCGATCGAAGAGTATGTCGAGACGCTACCGTCGTCGAGTCGATTGATTCATGCGGGCATCACCATCACGCGCTTGCGCAATCGAGACGTCGCGGTTGGCACATCACCAATCGTCATCATGCGTCGCGGCTTCAAGGCCATCGCCTTTTACGGGTCAATCCGCTTACCGGTTGATAGTGATCTCAGCCTCGTCATCTTGCTTGACGATGGAATGGCACCATTCCCGATTCAAGTGAAGCGTTTGACCGAGCTTGCCAATGGCCTCTATCAATATGAGGCGTCATATGAACAGACGGTTGAACTTGAAAAACGATTGACTGCCTTGGAAAGCGAAAAACCACGAGGCTTTACGATTCAAAAAGCGAAAGACTTGATCGATCAGACAGACTGAAAGCGAGCCGATTGGCTCGCTTTTTCTGTACGCTAAAAGTAGAAACCCGTTATGATATTCTCTAAGATGAGAGGGACAGACTATATAGAGGAGATCGACAATATGGACATTCAGGTAGCCCGACACTTTTTCTCACAACTAGAAGGCGATCATTCGAAACGGCTACAGACGATTGCGGATGAGATTGAACGAACAGGATCGTATACGCTCACGACCGATGAGTTGACGGAAGGGGCAAAACTCGCCTGGCGCAACTCGAATCGATGTATCGGCCGTCTGTTTTGGCAGACGCTGAACGTTCGGGATGCCCGCGACGCAGAGACGTTCGACGACGTGTTCGAGGCGCTCGTCAGTCATTTACGGTATGCGACGAACGATGGCAAGATTCGCTCGACGATGACGGTGCTCCCGAATGAGTTTCGTTTGTTGAACGCGCAACTCATCCGGTACGCGGCGTATGAGACGGAGGACGGAATCATTGGCGACCCGCTATCCTTGACGATGACGCGACAGGCCGAACGACTCGGCTGGAGCGGGGCCGGGACCGAGTTTGACGTCTTGCCGCTGTTAATTACGGACGGGCGAGAGGTCCGGCTCTATGAACTGCCAGACGATGCGGTGCTCGAAGTCGAGATTCGGCATGAGGCGTACGACTTGTTCAACGGACGCATGATCAAGTGGCATGCCGTCCCGGCCATCGCCGATATGGAGCTTGAAATCGGTGGCCAGCGCTTCACATCAATCCCGTTCAACGGCTGGTATATGGAGACTGAGATTGGGGCGCGCAACTTGGCCGATACGGACCGCTATAATCTTTTGCCGCTCGTCGGCGCGTCGCTCGGTCTCGACACGTCGAAAGAGCGGACGCTTTGGCGCGACCGGGCCCTCGTCGAATTGAACGTGGCTGTCTTGCAGTCGTTCGAGCGGGCCGGGGTGACGATCGTCGACCACCACACGGCGGCAAAACAGTTCAAACGGTTCGAGAAGAACGAACAGGACGCAGGGCGCGACGTGACCGGCCAATGGAGCTGGCTCATCCCGCCGCTGTCACCCGCCGCGACGCACGTGTTCCACCGCCATTATGATGACAAAATTGTGACGCCCAACTTGTTCGCGCGTTCGGGTTGTCCGTTTTCGGCGTTTCAAGCGAAGGCAAAAGAGGAATCTAAAGCCTAGAACCGAAACGAGAGGATGATGAACGTGGCAGTCCCAATTTGGAAACGTGCCGTTGCTAGTCAAATTGACCAACTCATTTTTCAAACCCCAGCGAAACTCGTCGAGAAGACGATTCGGAAAAAGTTGTTTCCTGGAAAAGAAGTGAAACGTTACTATTTGCCGACGCTCGTGACGATGGCCGGGGAAGTGTACTTCCTGCTCAACAGAAATGGCCAGACGATCGGTGACCAAGTCGTCGGGATTAAAGTCGTCAGTCAAGACGGACGACCGCTCTCGCTCGAACAAGTCGTGAAGCGGACGTTGTATAAAGATGTCGTCTATCCGGCCACGCTCGGTCTCCCGTTGTTAAAAGCGTTGCAACAGATCAAGTCAGGCAAAGACATGGAATTGCCGCACGATGAGTTTGCCCATACAAAATTGATTTCGACACGATGAGTCGAAGCCGAAGACAGCGCGACGATGAGTCGGGCTGTCTTTTTCGTGCGAATCAGTCAGAAAGGAAGGATTTCGAAAAATAAGGTATAATGAGTTAGGAAAAAATTGAACGACCATTGGAGGATTTTTGTTATGACCAAAATCGCATGGATTACCGATAGTATGGCCAATTTCTCGAAAGAAGAGGCGGCCCGTCTCGGTGTCGATATCGTCCCGATTCAATTGATCGTCGACGGCAGCGGCTACAGCGAAGTGGACTTGTCGCTCGAAGACTTGCATCGCTATATGATCGACCAAAAGAAAGAAGCGAAGACGTCACAGCCGATCTTCGGTGACTTCATCGCCCGTTATGAACGTTTGAAAGAAGAAGGGTATGACTGCGCCATCGCCGTCCATTGCTCGAACGGCTTGAGCTCGACCGTGAAAAACTCGAGTGCGGCGGCCGAAGCGGCCGACTTCAAAGTGTACACGGTCGACTCGCACGCAGCGCTCGAGGAGCAGCAAGAACTCGTCCGTCTCGGTCTCGCCGCCGAGGCTGAAGGTAAGTCGGTCGAAGAAATCGTCGCCTTGCTCGAAGCGTGGCGTGACAAGAAGAACTTCTTCATGATTATCGGCAACATGGAAACGATGCGCCGCGGGGGTCGCGTCTCGTCAGGCGAGATGTTCCTTGCCAACATCCTTAACATCAAACCGATTATCACGCTCGATGAGACGGGGAAAGTCATCCCGTTCAAAAAAGCACGGTCGCTCAAGAAAGCCTACGCCGAGATGGTGACAGAGCTCGAACGTCGTCACGCCGCGAACGGCATTCATAACAACCGTGTCTTCGTTCAGACGGCGCTCGCTCCAGAGATGCAGGACAATATCGTCGCTCTCATCCAAGCGAAGTTGCCAGACATTGAAATCGTCAAGACGCGTTTCTGTCCGTCGATTGCGGTCCACGCAGGCTTTGAGACGGTCGGCATTCTCTGGCTCGACGCGTAACCATAAAGGAGGGAGTTTGATGGAAGCTGTCACCACACTCACTGCGTTACAAGACCGGATTGCGGACTCGGACCAATTGCTCGTCTACGTCTCGCATCCGACTTGTAGCGTCTGCCACTCGCTCAAACCGCAAGTCGAAGAGATGTTGACGGAGTTCCCCGATATCGAGGCGGTCGCCATCGATTCGGATCAGGTGCCGGAAATTGCCGGTGCCTACTCGATTTTCACGGTACCGGTCGTCCTGTTCTTCCTCGACGGCAGAGAGACGCTCCGCCGCGCCCGGTTCGTCCCGATCGGCGAGCTGACGCATCAACTCGAACGTCTCCAAGAGATGCGAGGCTAAATCCACAGACACGTGTCTGTGGATTTTTTTGGTTGTCGGAGCCGGACACGGGGAATCAGGAGAGTAGTTGCGTCACTTGTTCGAAAGAAGAAATGGGGAAACGCTCATGAATCTGATACGTCACTCTGAATGGGTCGACACGAAGCTCACGCTCCATCTCGTCTCGCAAATTCTCGGAAAAATCAAACTCGGGCTGGCCCCGCAAGAGCCACAGTGGGCTCACGTCACATTGCCGCTCACCGTGAACGGGTTTTCGACCGGGCCGCTCTGGAGCGGGGAGACGTTGTTCGAGATTGACGTCGACGTTGCGGCTGGAATCATTACGGTGCATGTCGAGTCCAATCGAACGATGTTCCCGCTTGAGGACGGGAAAACGCTCAAAACGTATTACATGGAAATCATCGGTACGCTTCAAGCGTCCGGAATCCGCCTTACCCTCAATCCGAAGACGCAGGAGATGCGAGAACTCAGATACTTGGACCGGGATGAGGCGCCGCTCGCTTACGATGCCGATGCTGCGCTGAAAGGGCTGCGTTTGTTCCAATACGCCGCACGGGAACAAGCGGCGTTTCTTGCCCCGCTCCGATGCCGGAAAGTGAAACCGGCCTTGTTTTGGGGCACGTTCGACGTCTCGTCGATGATCGTCTACGCGAAGTCCGAGCCGTTCCCGGAAGACAAACTGATCGAGAAGGCGGCGTTCGATGAGCACATGATCGAGTTCGGGTTTTGGCTCGGGGATGCGTCCGTCGACGTGCCGATGTACTTTATCTTGCCGTATCCGTTTCAATACACCGAACTCGCCTCGGAACGGCTTCAACCTGCGGACGCCTACTATGACGCCAACATGAGCGAATGTTTTCTGTCGCTGGAGAAAGTAGACCGGTCGGGTGACATCCAAGCGTTCTTCCGGACATCGTTCGACCTATTGAGTGAACAGCTCGGATGGGAAGGGTGCGCGCATTATTTCTCGCCGCTCGATATGCCGCCGCAACCAAAATAAGGGCCCACAGACGAAAGTCTGTGAGCCTTTGTTTTTATTCTGCTGCGACTTGTGGCACGAGGTAAATCAAGCCGAACGGGTTATGGAGCAAGTTGTCGATTGACGTCCGCTCGTCTTCACCCATCTCGACCGTGAACGTCTTGCCGTCCTCGAACGTGAAGCTGTCTCCGTCTCCGAACATCGAACCACCCGAGATGAGGTGGAAGTTGAACGAGTGGACGACGTGAATCGCGTCTTCAATCTCGAGCGTGGCCGGTACGGCGACGTCGGCGTGACCGAACGCTTTCATGCCCCACGAGACGTAGGCGTCTTCTTCTTCCGTGATGGCCGTCAGAAGTGAGTAGTCGAGGGCGAGATCTTCTTCTTTCGACTCCTGCCATTCGTCTTTCGAGTAGGCAACACCAGCCGTCTCGACCATGACGCCGAGGCCGCCGGCGTTCAAGATGGCGTTGGCTGCACGGCGCGCCGCCGCGATGTCTGACACGTCATTGACGTCGACAATCAAATAGATGATGTGCGTATGGCGGGCGAGCCCTTTCGCGATTTTCGGCGTGAAGCCACCTGAACTGGCGTGAATCATCGCCTCGGCGAGGGCAGGGTCGCGCTCGACGACTTCGACTGTGAACGCTTTCCCGGTCTCGTCTTCTAGCAGCAACAGGCCGGCCATCGTGTAGCCTTCACTATGTAAACTGATTTGTTCGCTGACTGCCTCGGCCGATGACCAGTTTCCTGGGATGGCGAGCAATACTTGTGTACGGTTCATAAGAATCATCCTCTTCTTCTAATAGTCAGGCCCCTCACAGGGAGAGGCCCGGTCTCTTCTCTTATTATGCCCTATTTGGCGACAAATTATTCTTGATATGTCTTCAATACTTCTTGTAACGGGATTTGATCGATTTTCCGACGACTGATGAACGTACTCGCGAAGAAGAGGAGCGTCACCGCGCCGAGCGTATACAGCACGTACACCCATTCAAATTCGAGCGGCAGGACGAGGCCGTAATCTTCTGCGAACACGACGATGATGACCCGCAAGATGAGGAGGGCGATCGGGATGCTGAGGAGCGCAGAGGCGAGCGCGTACATGAAATAGCTGTTCAAAATCATCGAACGGACCTCACGCCGGTTATAGCCCATCACTTTCAACAGCGAGATGACGTAATAGTTTTTCTCGACCGTGAGCGCCGTCAAGACGAACAGGATACTGAAGGCGATTAACGCCGACCCGCCGATCATGACGTTCATCATCAAATTCATATATTCATTGATGGACTGGGACTGCTCGATGAGGCCGCTCCGAGAGATGATGGTCGGATAGTCCGTCTCGTCCGGCCGTTCGGTCGCGTAAATGCCGTTGAACAACTCGTCCGTCGTCCCGTCCGACAACTGTTCGCTGAGCGCCGCACGCGATAGATAGACGGTGTCCCCCATATACTCATCCGCGATGCCTCTAATCGGATACGACAGCGTCTCGTCTTCGAGTTCAATCTTGAGGGTGTCCCCGGTCTCGAGTCCGAGCTTCAAGGCAAGCGAGGCGCTCACGATGACCTCGTCTGCGGCAGGCGTCAAGTCATTCCCGTCTTCGTCTATAAGCCGATCGAGCGTGTTTGTCGCATCGAGCCCTTTCAACGTGACGAGCTTGTCTTCGACGAACGCGAACGGATAGGTGAGGAACGGTTCTTGTCCGTCACGAAGCGTAGGCTGCGTCGTCGTATACGCCTCGTACGCATAGTCGGCCTCATTCAATTCCCCGACGGTCATCCGATCGACGGCCCCGTTCATCATGAGGGCGAAGACGATGAGAAGGGTCGAGAACAGGATGCCGAGGAAGAAGATGATGAAACTGCCCGTGCTTTTGACGGCGTATAAATATTTGAACTTCGTCTTGCCGCGTGTGTTGCGGAGCATGCGGCTGACGATCCGACTGAGGCGGTTGAGCGATACGTTGTCGCGAGGTGACAACAAAGCGAGCGCGCTCTCACCCATGATTTTATAGATGACCGCCCCTGCGACGAGTGCGAAGAAGAAGAGCGGGGCGAAGACGGCCGTGAGAAAGACGAGCGGGCTTTGAGCGATGGTGATGGACGGCAACAGATAAAAGTCGAGATACAGGTTTTTGAGCGGTTCGGCGAAATAGAGCCCGAGAAAGTAGCCGATGACGAGCATGATGGTCGCGAACACCAAGATGAGCACCAGATACGGTATGGCAATTTGGCGTCGGTTATACCCGATTGCTTTCAATAGACCGATTTGTCCGCGTTCGGCCTCGAGCATGTTCGAAATCAAGATGGCGACGATGATGACGGCGATGGAGACGATGAATAAGCTCAAGCCGAGCGCCATCGCTTTACCGGACGAGATTTCGCTATAGATGGCGCCGCTGCGCATGATGTTCTCCGTCTCCATGACCGAGATGACGAACGGGAGCTCAATGTCCGTCACGACTGTCCCGTCGGTGGCACCAGCCAAACGGAACGATTCCGTGCCGGTCACTTCCTCGTAAGCGTTGTCCGTCATGAGGAGAAGCGTCTGCGTGCCCGGGTCGAGGTTAAAGTAATTTTCATCAAACAGCGGCAACGTATAGTCCGGGAACAGGACGAACCCGCTCACCGTGAACGGGCTGCCGAGGTCAATCGTGTCGCCGATGGCAATGTCATTCTTCTCGGCGTATTTCGCGTTGATGGCGACCTCGTCGTCTCGCACGGGGCGCTTGCCCGCTTCGAGATACGAGAGGTTGATGGCGTCCGCTTCTTTCAAGACGAGTCCGCGGTGCTCACTCGAGCCGAAGGGATAGTTAATCAGTTTTGAAGCACGCAGTTCGAGCGTCGCGTTGCCCATGTCACGCTCGACGGCATCAATCCGCGCCGTGACCAACGCATCGAACGCCGCCTCGTCGACACGTTGCAAGTCCGATAGTGTATATCGACCTGAAGCGATGAAGTCGGCGAGGGCGGGGGCGGTTGCTTCTTCCGCGGTGACGCGGTTGAGCATCTCGACGGCAAAGTCTTCTTGATTCGATGACGCAAGATATTCCTCGGTCGGGACTTCGATGCCGCTGATGCCATAAAACATCATCGTGTACGTGAGCGAGCTCATGACGATGATGACGGCGATGGCGAGAAGCTGCATCCATTTACCGGCGAGCGTCTTCCACACATTTTTATAAAGCATCTGTCTCACCCCCAGTGGATGTCACGAGCAGATCGTTTAATCGGGTTGTGCGTCAATTCAATAATTCGACCCGAGTTCATTTTGATGACGTCATCGGCCATCTCGCTGATGCTGGTGTTGTGCGTGATGACGACGACGGTCTTGTCATACTCCTTGTTCAACCGTTCGAGCAATTCGAGCACCCGTTTCGAGTTGTCCTCGTCGAGCGACCCCGTCGGTTCGTCACAGAAGACGATGGACGGATTTTTGGCGAGGCTGCGGGCGACTGAGACGCGCTGTTGTTCGCCGCCGGACAGTTGATACGGATACTTGTCGCGGGCGGCCGTCAGTCCGACCTGCTCAAGCAATTCATCGATCGGGAGTGGGTTGTCAGATAAATCGGCCCCGATTTGAATGTTTTCATAGACGGTCAGGTTTTGGAGCAGATTATACTGTTGAAAGATAAAGCCAAGATGGTCGCGCCGAAACGCGGTCATTTGTTCCGGGGACAACTTGGTCAGGACGGTATCACCGAACGTAATCGTCCCGGACGTCACCGTGTCGAGTCCGCTGATGACGTTCAACAGCGTGCTCTTGCCGCTCCCGCTCGGTCCCAAGATCACGACGAACGCGCCGTCCTGAATCGTCAACTCGATGTCTTTAAGCGCCGCCGTCTCGACATCCCCGGTCTTATAAATTTTATTGACATGCTCGATGTGAATCATGCCGATTCCTCCTTTGTCCGATGCTATCTTTTACCCGTTTCAGGCGCATTGTGGACGGGAATATGTGAAACTTCAAGGGAATTCGATTTTTGAAAAAATAGTGAAACCGCTTCACCTGTGATAAAATAATATTACCAGGTACTAATTTTGATTGAAGGAGAGCCCTAACATGAAAATTGCTTATATTACGGACAGCACCGTTGTCCTTCCAGATTCGATTCAGCACCACCCGGACATCCATATCGTCCCGCTCTACGTCGTCAAAGGAGATCAACCGTATAAAGATGGGGTCGAGGTCGATGCCAAGACCGTATACGAATGGATTGATGCGGGCGAACGCGTCTCGACGAGCCAACCGGCCATCGGCGACTTCGTCACGCTGTATGAAGGAATCAAAGATCAGTATGACATGGGCATCGCCGTCCACTTGTCATCCGACTTGAGCGGCACGTATTCGGCATCGGTCCAAGGCGCAGAGATCGCCGAGTTCAAACTGCTCGCGATTGACTCGCGGGCCGGGATTTATACGATGGGACTCATGCTCGAAGAGTTGATTGAACGTGTCGAACGCGGTGACGCGCTCGAGGACGTCGAAGCGTATATGAAACAACGTGTCGAGGATGTCCGCATCGAGTTGATTTTGCAAAATTTGACGCAGATGCAAAAGGGCGGACGTATCTCGAAGTCGAAAGCGCTCATCGGCAACATGTTGCAGTTGAAACCGGTGCTCCGTTTCGAAGACGGGCTCATCGTTCCATATCAGACGGTCCGGACGTATAAAAAAGCGCAAGCCCAGCTGTTCGAAGCACTCCGTCAAGCCATCGATTCGGGCGAGTGCACGGACGTCTCCATTTTCCACGGAAACGTGCCAGAGCTGGCCGAGTCGTGGAAACGTGAGCTCGGCGATAAAGCCAAGATTCGGGTCGACACGCTCGCACCGCTCCTCGGAGCACACACGGGGTCAGGCTCAATCGGCATCTCGTTTTTAAAAGCGAAGTGATGACAAGATCGTGACGAGAGTCACGGTCTTTTTTTCATTGTCAAAACTTTCAAACAACGGCTGGAATCTTCAACCAAGAACCTTCATACTGTGTAAGAATGATAACGGATAAGGAAAGGGGGGAGACGATGCGATTTCGGAAGTACCTCGTCAGGAGCTGGTTCTCGTGGTCGATCGTCTTCATGGGGATTCTCTCCTATATGTGGCTCGGTATCGGGACGTTTGATTGGTCGTTGTTTTGGTTCATCTTTACGCTCGGTGCCCTGTTCGTGATGAATCCGCTCAAGCGGCGGCACTTACACTTCACGTTCCATGAGATGTTTGTCTTTATGACGTTCTTCTTGTACGGTCTGCTCCCGGCCTTATTGATGGGACAGCTCCTGCTGCTCACATTCCAGGCCCGGACGTTCGCGAACAAAGTCGGGCGGCGACGATTTTTACATTTCTACCCGCTCAATACGTTGATTGAGGCGATGTTGCTCGTCTTACCAGGACTCGTCTACTTGCGGCTCGGCGGACAAATTGGTCCGAACGTCCATCTGCTCGAGCAAGGTACGGCGCTACTCGGTTTCTTCGCGATCTTGTTCCTCGTCCTCGGATTCAGTTTCCTCATGTCGCGGTTCTTGATCGGGGAACGGATTCCGCTCCCGATCATGTGGCGTCTGCTCCGATTCGACTGGCTCGTCATCTCGCTCGAGCTATTGTTCACGATGGTCGCAATCGAGGCGTTCCAGTTGTTCGGCTATACCGGCCTGATGGCGACGTTCCTCATTCTGTCGCTCCTCAAGATGGGGCTGTCCAAAGCGACGGAGACCGAGGAGACGCAGTCGAAAATCGACCAAGTCGAGCGTTTGAAAGAACAGCTCTACCGAGTCGACAACGAACAACTGCTCATCGAGAAGTTTTGGAACGGGTTAAGAGAAGTCGTCGAACTCGAACGTGGCTGGTTACAAGTCAATCGAACCGGCGACCGCACGTTCTATGACGTCAGCGGACGAAAGTCAAAACCGATTGCCGACGCCTTTACGCTCGAACGGCATCGGGATGCGGAAGAGCCGTACTTCGTGTACGATTCGCTCCATGAGTGGCATCCCGACCTGCAGGCACAACAGACCGAGTTACATCATTCGGCCCTCGTCATCCAGCCCGTTTCGAGCACGACGAACGCGGTCAGTTGCATGATTTCGACGACAGCGAACGGCGCGTATGAAGGGGCGATCGCCGTCGAGATTCATCGACTGTTGAAAACCTTGTCCTGGTCACTCGAACGGATTGACGAGCGTAACCGGCTCCAGCATGAGAGTCTGACCGACCCGATGACAGGGCTGCCGAACCAGCGGGCGCTCAAACGTTGGACGAAGGAGCGGTTGAACGACATTGCCTCGTATCCGTTGTCCGTGTTCTTGGTCGACTTGGATCATTTCAAGGCGATTAACGATACGTATGGCCATGCGTTCGGGGATAAAGTGTTAATCGAGGCCGGGGCGCTGTTCAGTCGTCTCGTCCGAAGCGGTGACCTCGTCACGCGTTACGGCGGCGAAGAGTTCGTGTTCGTCTTTCCGCGCATGGATGAGGCGGCTGCCATCGTGACGGGGGAGAAGATCCGCCAAGCGCTCCGCGCCCATCCGTTCGGCTCCGAAGGGATCCGCGTCCAAGTGACGGCGAGCATCGGCATCGAGACGATCCACGAGTATGACGACCTCGACACGCTACTCCGCCACGCCGACCGCGCCATGTACGTCGGTGCAAAATTCAACGGCCGGGACCGTGTCGCCCATTATCGCGATACGTCGACGGAACGGATTCAATGATGAAAGAGAACACCAATAAGCCGGTGTTCTTCTTTTTCGTCTAATCAACATGAACGATGTTCGACCGACGCCCTCCGTTCCTGGGGCGATGCGGATGACTCCGCAGCGCATGCCGCGCTTTACGGGGTCATCCTTGCATTGCTCTCCCCTAGGAGTTCGGGCACCGGCCAAGGCATCGTTCAACAAATATTGAACGAACTTCCATGTCTGACACGGGACATTGATGTACCGTGGCGCGTTCGATGCGCTCGTCCGTCGGCGCCCCGACTCTTGCAGGATAGCAATCCGACGGAGACCCAGCAGCGTAAGCGATGCGGCTCCGGGATTGCCTGCAGAAAGCGTGGGCGCCGAAAGGACGATGACGCAACATCTACAAAATAAAGGAGGACACCGGATACCCGGCGTCCTCCTTATGAATGAAAGATTATAATTTCTGATTGAAAATTTCTGACTCGACCGCGTGAATCGCAGCCGACCATGAACCGTAACGATGAAGAATTGCTTTCGTGGATGGTTTGTTGTTCCGTTTTGCCCATTCGCGATACGCTTCGAAGGAAAGAGAGAAGCCCATCTCGTGAATCGCTTCACGGAGTGCGGTGGAGAGCTCTGATTTCGAGTACGTCACACTCGCTTCAAGTCCGGCTTCGGCGCAGGCGTCATGCCACGAACCGAACGTCTTGACGATATGGTAATGGCTCGGTGCTTTCGGATGGAGCTTGCGCCATTCCTGATACTTTTTGAGCGTGATAATCGATCCCATGTCGCGCGAGTAGAGGGCGAGTGTCTCGATGATATCTTCACGCGTGTACTTTGGCATTTTGTCCGGGAGATCGACAGTCGCCTCTCCGTGCCATTCATAGCCGGCGATTGCAAGCGCCTCGGCCCATGACCCGAACTGTCGGATAATCGACTCGGGAGATGGCCAGCTTTGTTCCATCGCGAAGCGACGATACACAGAGCGTCGTGGACGTTCCTTCAACAAGTCGCCGAGCAGTCGAATACAGTGAATCATCCTCTGCTGTTCGGTGGACAAGTGGTGGGATTTAGTGGATAGCGTTTGACTCAATGATGGTTCCTCCTTCCATGGACTCATATCTGAACCGACAAAGATGACGAAGTTGCTTCTACAATCATACTATCGGCCAGTTTTTACAATTTATAAGTGCATTGTTCAAGTTTTTTTAAACCGATTTTATGAACGGGTAGGTCTAAAGTCCTGTTTATACTTTGAAAAAATGGTAACAGTTCTATTACAAATTTAATATTAAATGGGTTCAATTGTAAACAAAAAGTTTTATCGTGGCTAATATGTAATAATCTGTACGAAAAAGTACCCAACTGGCCAATGGGGTCATCACCGTCGCACCAGTTGAGTACTCTTCTATAATAAATTTAATTTTCAGACTAATCAAATGAAAGTTTTGAAAATAACGATTTTTTTTTGAAAGGGTGGTCAGTGAAACGAACGGTCTGCTAAAATAATGGAATTGATGTAAATAAGAAAAGAGGATGTTACGATATGACAATATGGTTATTTTATCTCCTACTCGGCTTGATTCAAGGGTTCACCGAGCCGATTCCAATCTCATCAAGCGGTCACTTGGTCATCTTCCAAGAGCTGTTTGATATCGAGTTACCGGGGCTCTCCTTCGAGATTTTCGTGAACTTTGCCTCGTTGCTCGCCGTGTTAACGATTTATCGGCAGGACGTCGTCCGTCTCGTCGTCAGTCTGTGGACGTTCTTGTTTAAAAAGGACCGCAGTGACGAGACGATGGTCGACGTCAAGTTCATTGGTCTCTTGCTCGTCGCCACGGTCCCAGCCGGTGTGCTCGGCGTCCTGTTCGGCGATTGGATTGGCGAGAAGCTCAGCGGCGTCGCCACGGTCGGTTATACGCTTATCCTGACCGGGGTCGCGCTCTGGTTCATCCGGAATATGCGAGGGAATAAAGGAGACGGCGGCATCACGCTCCGCGACGCCATCTTAATCGGTCTCGCTCAAGCGGTCGCGCTCATCCCAGGGATCAGTCGCTCCGGGGCGACAATCGTCATGGCGATGTTGCTCGGCATCAAACAAGAGTCGGCGCTTCGCTTCTCGTTCTTCCTGTTCATCCCGATCAGTCTCGGGGTGACGATTTTAGATGGACCGGAGTTGTTCACGAATCCAGAAACACGTGATTTGTTCGGACCGCTCATCTTGGCGTTCATCGCCTCGTATGCGCTCACGGCCATCTCGCTCAAATGGTTCCAGCACATCATGGCGAAAGGCGAGCTCAAATACTTCTCCTTCTATTGCTGGGTTGTCGGACTCCTCGTCGTTTTATTCTTGGCTTGATTTACAAAGCGTTGCTCACACGAGCGGCGCTTTTTTTGCGCATTTCGTTTTGCCATCCATTTATTTTTGCGCTAAAGTGGAGACGTACAAACAAATATTCCTTCGGGGTCGGGTGAAAGTCCCAACCGGCGGTGATGGGCGCGAGCCTTAAGTCCGTGACCCGGTCGCACGTGTGCGAACGGTGGATCTAGTGCGATTCTAGAGCCGACAGTATAGTCTGGATGGGAGAAGGAAACATGACAGGTCCACGCGACCTGTAGTTCGTCGTACGTTTTTCTGTAAAGAAAACGCTTATTTGGCTTGCCCAAATGACGACGGACGACTCCCACCGAGACCTTGAGGATCATTCCTTGAGGTCTTTTTGTTTGTACGAAACAAGGAGGGAGATTATGCAACAGTACATGCAACAAGCCATCCAATTGGCCAAATCCGCCTCTTCGACCGGCGTCAATCCGCGCGTCGGGGCCGTCGTCGTCAAGGACGGTCGAGTCGTCGGGTTCGGCGCCCACTTGAAGGCGGGGGAAGCGCACGCCGAAGTGCACGCCATCCGCATGGCCGGTGCTGCCGCCTATGGCGCCACGATGTATGTCACGCTCGAACCGTGCTCGCATTATGGCAAGACACCGCCGTGTGCCGATTTAGTCGTAGAGTCGGGCATCAAACGGGTCGTCATCGCGATGACCGACCCGAATCCGCTCGTGTCAGGGCAAGGCATCGCTCGATTGAAAGCGGCCGGGATTGATGTCGAAGTCGGTCTGCTCGAGAGTGAGGCACGAACGCTCAACGTGGCGTTCTTGCGCTCGCTCGAGACGAAACGGCCGTATGTCATCTTAAAGACGGCGACGAGCCTTGACGGCAAAGTCGCCCTCGATACCGGTGACAGCAAGTGGGTGACCGGAACCGAAGCGAGACGGGACGTCCATGAACTGCGGGCGTCGGTCGATGCGATTTTGACCGGTGTCGGCACTGTCCTCGCTGATGACCCGGCCCTCACCGTCCGGCTCGACCGCGAGACGACGGAACCGCTCCGGGTCGTGCTAGACCGAGAGTTACGCACGCCGCTGTCAAGTCAGCTCGTCCGGACGGCGAACGATGTGCCGGTGCTACTCTACACGACGTCCGACGATCAAACGAAGCGGGACGCGTTCATCGAGCGCGGCGTCGAACTCGCGGCGTACACGTCGCTCGACGCTGTGCTGCAAGACGTCTACGCACGCGGCATCGGTCGTCTGCTCGTCGAAGCGGGACCGACGCTCGTCACATCACTCTTGGACGGACGGTTCGTCGACGAGTGGGTCATGTACCAGTCACCGCGCGTGTTCGGCGGCAAGGGCGGATTTTACCGTTCGCATCATGACGGTCCGCTCGATGCAATCAATCGGTATGACGTGCAATCGATCGAGACGGTCGGCGCCGACATCAAACTCATCATGCGAGAGGGGGAGTCCGATGTTCACGGGAATCGTTGAAGAAATCGGTAGTGTCAAGGCAGTGAAACGCAACGGTCCGTCCCTCCGGCTCACGCTCGCCGGAAAAATCGTCCTCGAGGACGTGAAGCTCGGTGACAGTATCTCCGTCAACGGCACCTGTCTCACCGTGACGACGTTCGATCGTGACAGCTTCTCGGTCGATGTCATGCCGGAAACGCTGAAGGCGTCGAGTCTCGACGGGGTCCGCCCCGGCACGAACGTTAACTTGGAGCGGGCTATGCCCGCGAACGGACGCTTCGGTGGTCACTTCGTATCGGGTCACGTCGACGGGGTCGGGCGCATCGTCAAAAAACAATCGCTCGCGAACGCGGTCTATGTCGACATCAGCTGTGAGCCATCTCTCCTCCGTTATATCGTCCCGAAAGGTTCGATTTCGGTCGACGGGACGAGCTTGACGGTGTTTGATGTGACGGAACGCGGCTTCACGTTGTCGCTCATCCCGCACACGTACAGTGAGACAGTGCTCGGGATGAAACAGGCTGGGGATGCGGTCAATTTGGAATGTGACATGTTGGCTAAGTATATGGAAAAACTCGTAAGTCAAAAACCGATGACGCTCGAATCGCTGGCGTCACAAGGGTATGGAAAGGCGGGATGGTAATGTTTCACTCGATTAAAGAAGCAGTCGAAGAGTTGAAGATGGGACGTCCCATCATCGTCGTCGACGATGAGGACCGGGAGAACGAAGGGGACTTCGTCGTCCTCGCGGATAAAATGACAGCAGAGACGATGAATTTCCTCATCACGGAAGGCAAAGGGCTCGTCTGCGCTTCTCTCGCTGAAGAAGTGGCCGTCCGGCTCGACTTGCAGCCGATGGTCGCGAACAGTACCGACCCGCACGGCACGGCGTTCACGGTCAGTGTCGACCACGTCGATTCGACGACGGGCATCTCGGCGAGCGAGCGGGCCCATACGGTGCGCGAACTCGCGAATAGCAACGCCCGTCCGGCCGATTTCCAACGTCCTGGTCATATCTTCCCGCTCATCGCCAAAAAAGGTGGCGTCTCCGTCCGGCGCGGGCATACGGAAGCGTCGGTCGATTTGGCGCGACTTGCCGGAAGTGAACCAGTCGCCGTCATCTGTGAGATTATCCGTCCGGACGGCGAGATGGCCCGGTTGCCGGACCTTGAACGTGTCGCACAAGCGCATGATTTAAAATTCATCACGATTGAGGAATTAGTTCGCTATATGGAGACGGACCTCGTCGAACGAGAGGCGGACGTCTCGCTCCCCTCGGTGAAAGGGGACTTCCGATTGATCGGTTATCGGAACGTCCTCGACCGGGAAGAACACGTCGCGCTCGTCAAAGGTGAGATCGAACACGCACCGCTCGTCCGGATTCATTCCGAATGTCTGACCGGTGACGTCTTCGGGTCCCATCGTTGCGATTGCGGGCCACAACTGGACACAGCGATGGCGAAAGTGGAAGCCGAAGGCGGTGTCATCTTGTATATGAGACAAGAAGGGCGTGGCATCGGTCTGCTCAATAAATTGAAGGCGTACGAACTACAAGAACAAGGGCTTGATACGGTCGAGGCGAACGTTGCGCTCGGACTTCATGCCGATTTGCGCGATTACCGGGTCAGCGCGGCCATGCTTCGTGACCTCGGCGTCACGAACGTCCGGCTCATGACGAACAACCCGGAAAAAGTCGATGCGTTAGAAGCGTGCGGCATCACGGTCATCGAACGTGTCCCGATTCTCGTCGGCGCCCATGCGGCGAACGAGAAGTACCGAATGACGAAACAACAAAAAATGAATCACTTTGGAGGAGAAGAATCATGATGCATACATTTGAAGGAAACTTGGTCGGAAAAGGCTTGAAAGTCGGAATCGTCGTCGGACGGTTCAACGATCTCATCACGATGCGCTTGCTAGACGGGGCGAAGGATGCGTTGAAGCGCCACGGCGTCGAACAAGACGACGTCGAGATCGCATTCGTCCCTGGGGCGTTCGAACTCCCACTTGTCGCGAAGAAGATGGCGATGAGCAAGAAATATGATGCCGTCATCACACTCGGGGCCGTCATCCGTGGGGCGACACCACACTTCGACTACGTCTGTAACGAGGCGGCGAAAGGCATCGCCCAGGCGAGTTATCAGTCAGAAGTACCGGTCATTTTCGGTGTCTTGACGACCGAGACGATTGAGCAAGCGATCGAGCGAGCTGGAACGAAAGCCGGGAACAAAGGTTGGGAAGCGGCAACGTCGGCCATCGAGATGGCGAACTTGATGCGCGCGTTTTAATTGGACGGGGGAGAGCGAACCAGCTCTCCTCTTTTTTGTCGTTAGCGACGCATGCGTCCCGGGAAAAGGATAGGGTGGAAGGAGGCGATGGTGATGTGGGAATGGGTGGCTCAACTGAGCCCGGCCATGCAGGCGTTGCTCGGGACGATGTTCACATGGGGGATGACCGCGCTCGGGGCGGCCATCGTCTTCATGACGAAGTCGATTAACGAGCGGTTGATGGACAGCATGCTCGGGTTTGCCGGCGGTGTCATGATAGCGGCCAGTTTTTGGTCACTCCTCGCCCCGGCCATCGAAATGGCGGAACAAGACGCGATGCCGGCTTGGTTTCCGGCCACCGTCGGTTTTTTAGTGGGTGGTCTGTTTTTGGCAGTCGTCGACAAACTGATTCCGCACGTGCATCCGACGTCTTCCCTCAAAGAAGTGGAGGGCATCCGTCCGCAAAAACGGAAGCGTAGCACGTTGCTCGTCTTGGCGATCACGCTGCATAACATCCCGGAAGGACTGGCCGTCGGCGTCGCCTTCGGGGCGGTCGCGGCCGATTTCCCGTCCGCATCGCTAACGGGTGCCATCGCCTTGGCCATCGGCATCGGTATTCAAAACTTTCCGGAAGGTGCCGCCGTATCGCTCCCGCTCAGACGGGATGGGCTCTCCCGGCGCCGAAGTTTTTTCTACGGTCAGTTATCGGGCATGGTCGAACCGGCGGCCGCACTGGTCGGCGTCTGGGCCGTGCTCGTCATGGAGCCGCTCTTGCCGTTCGCGCTCAGCTTTGCCGCCGGGGCGATGATTTTTGTCGTCGTCGAAGAAGTGATCCCGGGGTCGCAAGAGAATGGGCATAAAGATATGGCGTCGATGGCGTTGATGCTCGGCTTCACCATCATGATGATTTTGGACGTGGCGTTAGGATAAGCCACAGAAAAGGAGCGGTGACATGTGCGTCATCGCTCCTTCTTTCAGATCAACGCCAAAACGACGTGTGACCGGCCTTATCTTCGATATTGAACGCGATGATGTCACGAAGCAAATCGTAGTCGACGGTTTGGCTCCACTTGATACGGAACAGCTGTTTCGTCTGCGTATAGCCCGCCTCCCGGATTTGGATCTGGAACACCTCGAGCGGGACGGCCTCCGGCGCGACGGCAAAGTGTGCTTTGGCCACACTGAAGGCGATGATGAACGTCCCGTGATCGGTGAACATCGGCTGATTCCAGGCGATGCGTTCCTCGAGGTGCGGGAATGTCTCCCGGACCCACACGAATATGTCGTCCAGTTTGGCACGGTGTTCCAGGTCGTCAATCGTTGCTAAAAAATCGTCAAACGTCTCCATGAGAAACCTCCTTTGGTGAAAGAAAGCCCGACTCAGATGAGCCGGGCTGATTGATTAAAACGTCTCAGACGTCGTTTTTGCTTGCATGTGGAGCTGGATGTAATCCGGTCCGCCTGCTTTTGAGTCTGTACCTGACATGTTGAACCCGCCGAACGGCTGATAGCCGACGATGGCGCCTGTGCAACCACGGTTGAAATACAAGTTCCCGACGTGGAAGTTCTGACGCGCGTACTCTTGGTTCGAGCGGTCACGCGTGAGGACAGCACCCGTCAAGCCGTATTCCGTGTTGTTGGCGATGTCGATCGCTTCTTTGAAGTCTTTCGCTTTCGTGAAGGCGACGATCGGTCCAAAGATTTCTTCTTGCATGAGACGTGCTTTCGGCGCGACGTCAGCGACGACCGTCGGCTCGATGAAGTAGCCTGTCGAGTCGTCGGCTTTACCACCGGCGACGATTTTGCCTTCTTCTTTGGCGACGTCGAAGTATGATGTGATTTTTTTGAACGCGGCCGCATCGATGACCGGTCCCATGAAGTGTTCGTTTTGCTCCGTGTTGCCGACCGAGAGTTCGTTCGTCAATTCGACGACGCGGTCGAGCACCGTGTCATACACGCTGTCGACGATGACGGCACGAGAACAAGCCGAACATTTTTGACCAGAGAAGCCGAACGCCGATTTGACGATTGACTGGGCCGCGAGTTCGAGATCCGCTGATTCGTCGACGACGATCGTATCTTTTCCGCCCATCTCTGCGATGACGCGTTTGAGCCAGATTTGGCCGTCGTTCAATTTCGACGCACGCTCGTTGATGCGCAAGCCGACATCACGTGAACCTGTGAAGCTGATGAAGCGTGTCTTCGGATGGTCGACGAGATAGTCACCGACTTCTGCACCTGGTCCTGGGATGAAGTTGAGGACGCCTTTCGGAAGGCCTGCTTCTTCCATGACCTCGACGAATTTCGCAGCGACGATCGGTGTCGTCGATGCTGGTTTCAAGAGGATCGTGTTACCGGCAACGATAGCCGCGACGGCCGTCCCTGCCATGATTGCGAACGGGAAGTTCCAAGGGCTGATGACGATCCCGACCCCGAGTGGGATGTAGTCATAGCGGTTGTATTCGCCCGGACGGCTCTCGACTTTTTTACCTGGTTTGAGCTCGAGCATTTGACGTGCATAGTATTCCATGAAGTCGATCGCTTCTGCTGTATCCGCGTCCGCTTCGTTCCACGGCTTGCCTGCCTCCTTGACGAGGTAAGCTGAGAACTCGTGCTTGCGCTTGCGGACGATGTTCGCCGCTTTGAACAAGACGTCGGCACGGACGGCCGGATCGACATGGCGCCATGAGTCGAACGCTGTGAGCGCTTCTTGCATCGCACGCTCAGCGAGCTCTTGGTTCGCTTTCGAGACGTGACCGATGACTTCTTCTTTATTGGCCGGGTTGTAAGACGTGATTTTGCCTTCCGTCGTAACTTTCTCCCCACCGATTACGAGCGGATAGTCTTTTCCGAGCTCACCGTTGACTTTCTCGATCGCCGCTTGGATGGCTGCGGCGTTCTCTTTGTTTGTAAAGTCTGTGAATGGTTCATGTTTGTATGGAATCATTCTCGTTCCCCCTTAAAAGTGATCGTATATTGAAGCGCTTACGTCTGTATTGTATCGAAAATCGTGGTGAAATCCTAGTGAAACAATTTTCCAGAAAAGCGTGTCGTTTTCGCTCGAAATCGAGTCGTGGTAGGATGAGGGTACAGGACGACTTGCGAAGGGAATGATTGAATGAACAAGTGGATGATGCCGCTCGCGCTGACCGTGTTGCTCGCGGGATGCGGGACGGCGGACGAAACGCCGACGGAAGAGGCGGCCGAAGAGACGAAAACGCCGCTCCCGGAAGCGGTCGAGACCTTGTATACGTCATACCAACAAGCGCTCGAAAACGGTGATGCGGCGGCACTCAAAGCCATCGACTATGCGGGCGAGTTGACCGACATCCCGGCGACCGGTGCCGAGATGCGTGGCCTCACGCCGGGCGATATGTACGAGAGCTGGGTGAACGAGGACGGGGACGTCGCGTTCATCGTCCATGAGATGGAGGATGCGGACGGCAATGAACTGCCGAACCGACTTTCGAAAGTCGCTATCAAAGAAGGGGAGGACTGGAAACTCGTCGTCACCCCGGCTCTTATCCCGGCCGACGTGATTGGGGAAGTTGGCGACATGTTGACGGGAATCGAGGCGAACGAGTACGGCGTGAATGCAGAAGCGAACGCCCGTCTCGCCGAAGTGCCGGAAGACGAGGCTGGCCCGATTTATGACCAAGTGAACGCCCAGACCGACTACGTCGCGCTCGAGGCCGACAATAACGTCTTCTTGCTCATGGCCGAGACGCTCACGGTGCCGGAAAACCAAGACACGATGGCCAACTACTTCGAGGCGTACCGGACGTGGTATACCGACAATGAGGCGGCACTTAAAAAGGCCGCTGCAACAGAAGATCCGGTCGAGTATCTCGAAGTGCTCGAACCGCTCAAACAAAAATTAGAACAAGCGATCGACGGTTATGACGAGAATCTCGTCGACCCGTCGTTCGGATAAGGAGGAAATAACATGTTAGCACCGACATTCACATTACCGAACCAAAACGGGGACATGATCTCGCTCGAGGACTACCGGGGCCAGAAAGTCGTGCTTTATTTTTACCCGAAGGACGCGACACCGGGTTGTACGACCGAGGCATGTGACTTCCGCGATGCGACACCGCGATTGAACGGGGCCGTCGTCCTCGGCATCTCGGCCGACAGCCAGAAGAAGCACCAAAACTTCATCGCCAAACATGAGCTGCCGTTCGATTTGCTCGTTGACGACACGCATGAGGTGTCGGAGCTATACGGCGTTTGGCAATTGAAAAAGAATTACGGGAAAGAGTACTATGGCATCGTCCGTTCGACGTTCCTCATCAACGAGGACGGCTATATCGAACAGGAATGGCGCAGTGTGAAAGTGAACGGACACGTCGACGAGGTCGTCGCGGCGCTCACGACATGAAACGAGACGGCTTCCAAAACGGGGGCCGTTTTTTTGTGCGCCTCGCATTACAATTTTATTTCAAATACTAAATTCAGAATTAGGGTAAGATAAAGCGGAAAAGTGGTATATTACAAAAATATTACACGACATCGGACCGGATTAATGCCTTGTCAACTTGACGAAGTTGAGAATGTTCTGAAAAATATGAAGGAACGGTGAACACCAGATTTACATAGGGGGCAGAGTAGCATGGAAAAGTTTGAAGCGGTCCTGACGAGTTTATCGAACCTCGTCTGGGGGCCACACTTATTGATTCTATTGATTGGGACAGGCGTCTATTTGACGTTCCGGCTCGGCTTTATCCAAGTGACGCGGCTCGGATACGGTTTGAAAGAGGCGTTCCTCCCGAAACAGAAAACGGGAGCGGAAGCAGAGAAACAGAAAAAGCAACGCGGTGACATCTCTCACTTCCAAGCGCTCATGACAGCGCTCGCGGCCACGGTCGGGACCGGGAACATGGTCGGCGTTGCGACGGCGGTCGTCCTCGGGGGACCGGGCGCCATCGTCTGGATGTGGCTCTCCGGTTTCATCGGGATGGCGACGAAGTACGCCGAGGCGATTCTCGCCGTCAAATATCGTGTCGTCGATGAGCGGGGCGAGATTGCCGGCGGACCGATGTATTACTTGGAGCACGGCTTGAAGAAGAAGTGGCTCGGCATGACGTTCGCCTTGTTCGCTGCGATTGCCGCGTTCGGCATCGGCAACGGCGTCCAGACGAACTCAATCAGTATGGCACTCAACACGTCATTCGGGATCCCGATGCTCGTGACGGGCATCGGGCTCATGGTGCTGACTGGATTCGTTATCCTCGGGGGCGTCAAATCGATTGGGAAAGTCGTCGGCGTGTTCGTGCCCGTTATGATCATCGGCTATGTCGGTGGGGGTCTCGTCATCCTCGTCATGAACTTCGAGTTGATTCCGTCGGCGTTCGCGACCATCTTCTCGAGCACGTTCAGTGCGGAAGCTATCGGCGGTGGGGCGCTCGGTGCCGCGATTCGATACGGGGTCGCACGCGGCGTGTTCTCGAATGAGGCGGGCCTCGGCTCGGCGCCAATCGCAGCGGCAGCCGCGAAGACCGATTTCCCGGGACGACAGGCGCTCGTCTCGATGACGCAAGTGTTGATCGATACGCTCATCGTCTGTTCGATCACCGGGTTGACGATTGTCATGAGTGGTCAGTATACGAGCGGTCTGCAAGGCATCGAGTTGACGCAAGCGTCATTCGCGTACTTCCTCGGTCCGATTGGGGAACTGATCGTCACAATCTCGCTCGTCTTCTTCGCGTTTTCGACAGTGATCGGCTGGTGTTATTATGGGGAACGGTCGGTCTATTACTTGCTCGGGGAGAAAGCCATCATGCCGTATCGGATGATGTATATCGTCGTCGCCGGACTTGGTGCGATGACGACGAACTTGAACTTGATTTGGGCCATCTCGGACGTCTTCAACGGCCTGATGGCGATTCCAAACTTGATTGGTCTCTTGTTCTTGTCAGGTGTCGTCGTCGCCGAGACGAAGCGTTTCGAGCTCGAACGGAAAAAAGAACTGCGGCAAGCGGCCGCTTAACCAAAAGGAAGCGCCCTCGCATGAGGACGCTTCCTTTTGTCATACTTTGAATTGACCGATCAACGTGTTCAATTCGTCCATCTTCTGTTGCGAGATCTCGGTGACACGGTTCAACTCGCTGAAGCGGTCGACAGACATCGTCACTTTCTCAGCGATTTCCTGCGTGCCGAGCGCACCGTTGTTGACCGTCACGGCCACGTCTTGGATGACCCTGATCATGTTCGACGTCAACTGTTCGAGTTCGATGGCGGCCTCGGCGAACTCGGAGGCGGTCGCTTCGAACCGGCCGGCGTCTTCGCTGTAATGCTCGGCCGCTTCCTCGAGTTGGTCATAGTCTTTCAACACGTTCGTATCGAGGAAATGGAGCATCTCGCTCGACGTGTCGTTCAAATGGTCGACGGAGTGGAGCACGGTCGTCGAGATGGCTTGAATCCGTTCGACGGTCGTCCGGCTCGTCTCGGCCAGTTTCCGAATCTCATCGGCGACGACGGCGAACCCGCGTCCCGCTTCACCGGCCCGAGCGGCTTCAATCGAGGCGTTCAATGACAACAGGTTCGTCTGGGCAGCGATGTCCAAAATGTCGTTCGTGAGCGTCGCAATCTCGCGGACGGCTTTGGCGTCTTGCATTGCCTGCTCCAAGTTGACGCGCGTCGACGACAGGACGTGGAGCGCGGACGCTTTCGCCTCGACGGCATGGTCGCGCAAGGCGACGGCGCGGGTATCGACTTGCTCGGCCTCGGCTTTTCGCTCGGCGGCCATCGTCACGATGTTGTGCAGCGTCCGTTCCATATCAGAGGCGGACGCGTTCATTTCTTGGGCGCTCGCGGCCGTCTGTTGCATCCCGGCCGTCAAGTCCTCGGTCGTGGCGGCCGTCGTCGTCATATACGTGTCGAGCTCGCGCAACTCGTCATACATGTGTGCCGACTGTTCGGTCACCCCGTGAGACACACCGTTCACTTGCAAAATCAATTGCCGCAGATTGGCGAGGAACTGGTTGAAGTCGCGGGCGAGTCCCGAGAACTCGTCGCGGCGCTTCACCGGGATGGCCGTCGTCAAATCACCTTCGCTCGTGGCCAACTCCCGCATCTTCACTTTGAACTCCTTGAGCGGCTCGAAAATCGAGCGGAAGATGAACACCATCATAAGCACGGTGAAGATGACGGCCGCGGCCATGATGACGATGAGCGTGAGCTGGACTTGTTCGAACAGCGCCGCACCGGATTCCGTGTCAGACCGAATCTCATCGCGGTTCAAGTTGACGAGCAGACCGAGCGTGTTCGAGAGGGCGTCGGCGGCCGGTGTCGCCGTGTCCCGGATATAGGCGTCGGCCGCGGCTTGACCGTCCTCGTTCGAGATGCGGACGAGCTCCTCGATGTTCGTTTTAAATGTCGCCCATTGATCCGTCGCTTGATCGAACAGCTCTTGATCGGCTTTCGTGATGATGGTCGATGAATAACCGCTCATTTGTTGTTCGAGAATCGTGATGCCCGTGTTGAGGTTCGTTTCGACATTTTGCTTCGTCACCTCGTCCTCGATCAAGGCGTGACGCATCATCTGTTGACGAATCTCAAGCAGCTGTTTATCGACGAGATGAATTTGGTCCATCCCCGGTACCCACGAGACGGTCATATCTTGTTGGGCGGCCTTGGATGCATTCAACGCATAAAACGAGTAGCCGCTCACCCCGAGCAACAACACGAGCAAGACGGTGAACGCGACGATCAGTTTATTACGAATTGACATAGGAATCCCCCTCGAAAAAATAATGCTTCTTTCTAAGCATAATGAGATTAGGGGACGGACCGAATAGGCGTTTTTGGAAACGAGTCAATATTACGAGGACATTCCCTAAGTTTTCAAAAAAGACATCAAGATTGGCGAGATGGGATTTTCTTTTTTGTCTTATAAAAAAGTGGTATGATAATGGACGATGTATTGAAAACTGTTGGAGGTGGAACCTTTGGCTCGAATCACAGAAGCTGAAGTTCGGCACGTCGCCGGACTCGCCCGACTTGCGATCACAGAAGATGAAGTGACGCACTTCACGGAGCAATTGACAAAAATCCTCGAGTTCGCCGAGCAACTCGATGAATTGGATACGACGGGCGTCATCCCGACGACCCATGCCCTAGATTTGAAAAACGTACTACGCAAAGACGAGGTTCGTCCTTCACTTCCACGCGAGGAAGTCGAACGGATGGCACCTGATTGGGAGAACGGCCAAGTCCGTGTCCCAGCGGTCTTTGAATAAGGAGGCCCTTCATGAGTTTATTTGATCACGGTGTAGCCAAGCTGCATACGCTTATAAAAGAAGGCGAAGTCACGGTATCCGACCTCGTCAAAGAATCATTTGACCGCATCGAGGCGACCGACGAGAAAATCGGTGCCTTCTTGACGCTCAACGAAGACGCGTTCGAACAGGCGAAACGGATGGACGAGCTCGCCAAGACCTCGGACAACCCGCTCTTCGGTTTACCAATCGGCGTCAAAGACAACATCGTCACGAAAGGGACACGCACGACGTGTGCCTCGAAGTTCCTCGAGAACTTTGTCCCGGCACATGACGCGACGGTCGTCGAGCGTCTCCATGACGCCGGTGCCGTCACAATCGGGAAGTTGAACATGGACGAGTTCGCGATGGGTTCATCGAACGAGAACTCGGCGTTCAAAGTCGTCCGCAACCCGTGGGACCCGACGCGCGTACCAGGCGGTTCGTCAGGCGGTTCAGCAGCAACGGTCGCGGCCGGACAAGTCCTGTTCAGCCTCGGCTCGGATACGGGTGGCTCGATTCGTCAGCCGGCAGCCTATTGTGGCGTCGTCGGGATGAAACCGACGTACGGTCTCGTCTCACGTTACGGCCTCGTCGCATTCGCCTCGTCGCTCGACCAAATCGGTCCGCTCACACGTACGGTCGAAGATAACGCCTACTTGTTGAACGCGATTGCCGGTCATTGCGACATGGACTCGACGTCAGCAACGGTCGACCTTCCGGATTACACGAAATCGCTTCACGGCGACATCAAAGGCATGAAGCTCGCACTTCCAAAAGAGTTCATGGCCGAAGGCGTGTCAGACGGTGTCCGCAAACAAATTGAAGAAGCGGTCGAGACGCTCAAATCGCTCGGTGCGACGGTCGAGGAGGTCTCGCTCCCGACAGTGAAATACGCGCTCCCGACATACTACTTGCTCGCGTCATCAGAAGCATCTTCGAACCTCGCCCGGTTTGACGGCATCCGTTACGGACGTCGCGCCGAGGCCGATGCGCTCGAAGAAGTGTTCACGTATTCGCGCGAACAAGGTTTCGGGGAAGAAGTGAAACGCCGCATCATGCTCGGGACGTACGCACTCAGCTCGGGTTATTACGATGCGTTCTACAAGAAATCGCAACAGGTCCGCACGCTCATGAAGCAAGACTTCGCGAACGTGTTCGCCGACTACGACGCGATTATCGGACCGACTGCGCCGACGGTCGCGTTCAAACTCGGTGACCAGCTCGAAGATCCGCTCACGATGTATGCCAACGATATTATGACGATTCCGGTCAACTTGGCGGGCATCCCGGCCATCTCGGTACCGGCTGGCTTGTCAGAAGGCCTCCCGGTCGGTTTACAGATCATCGGGAACCATTTCAGTGAACCAACACTCTACCGCGTGGCCCATGCTTTTGAACAAGCAAACGGCGGTTTCAAGATGCCACAGCTCTAAGGAGGACGTACGATGAACTTTGAAACGATCATCGGGATCGAGGTGCACGCCGAGCTGAGCACGAAGTCGAAGATTTGGTGTGGCTGCTCGCGCACATACGGTGCCGAAACGAATACACAGACGTGTCCGATTTGTCTCGGACACCCGGGCGTCTTGCCTAAATTGAACGAAGAGGCGGTCAATCTCGCCATCAAGGCCGCGATGGCACTCAACTGCGAAATCGCGACCGATACGAAATTTGACCGCAAGAACTACTTCTATCCGGATACGCCGAAAGCGTACCAAATCTCGCAGTTCGACCAGCCGATCGGTTTCAACGGCCACGTCGACGTCGAAGTCGACGGTGAGATGAAACGGTTCCGCATCGAACGCGTCCATCTCGAAGAAGATGCCGGGAAGATGAACCACACGGGCGAGAAACACTCGGTCGTCGACTTCAACCGGACCGGGTCACCCCTCATCGAAATCGTCAGTGAGGCTGACATGCGTTCACCGAAAGACGCCGTCGCTTATCTTGAGCGCTTGAAAGAAGTGCTCTCGTTCGCGGGCGTCTCGGACGTCAAGATGGAAGAAGGGTCGCTCCGTTGCGACTGTAACATCTCGGTCCGTCCGTTCGGTCAAGAGCCGTTCGGCACGAAGACGGAGCTCAAAAACTTGAACTCGTTCTCGAACGTCTTGAAGGCGCTCGAGTATGAGGAAGACCGTCACCGTAAACTGCTCATCACGGGCGGCGTCATGCGTCAAGAGACGCTCCGTTTTGACGAGGCGGCGAAGAAGACGATCCTCATGCGTGTCAAAGAAGGAGCGGCCGATTACCGCTACTTCCCAGAGCCGGACCTCGTCCGTCTCGAAATCGATGAGGAATGGAAAGAACGCATCCGCGCCACGCTTCCGGAACTTCCGGTCGCACGTCGCGAACGTTATATGAACAACTACGGCTTGTCGGCTTATGACGCCAAGGCGCTCACGTCGACGCGGGAGTTCTCGGACTTCTTCGAAGCGACGACTGCGGCCGGTGCCGAACCGAAAGCGGCAGCGAACTGGCTCATGGGCGAAGTGCTCGGCCACTTGAACAAATCGGACGATACGATCGAGACGATGAAATTGACGCCGAGCTCGCTCGCGGAGTTGATTCGTTTGATTGGAGAAGGTACAATTTCTTCGAAGATCGCCAAACGCGTGTTCACAGCCATGATCGAAGAAGGCGCCGAGCCGAAGGCGTACGTCGAAGCGAACGGTCTCGCCCAAATCTCGGACGAGAACTTGCTCCGCGGCTACATCCTTGACTTGTTCGAAGCGCATCCGCAGATGATTGAAGACTTTAAGAACGGGAAAGACCGTGCCAAAGGCTTTATCATCGGACAGATCATGAAGCAGACGAAAGGGATGGCGAACCCGGCACTCCTCGATGGCTTGTTCCACGAAGAGATCGCCAAACGCTAAACAAGCGGCGAGGCACTTGTGTCTCGCTTTTCGCTCGACTTGAGCATGGGGAGAGAATAGTATGCAACGAAAACGCGCACGGGTCATCTATAACCCGACATCTGGAAAAGAAGTGATCAAACGGGAACTCCCGTACATTTTGAACCGCCTCGAGGATGCGGGTTATGAGACGTCGACGTACGCGACGAAAGCAATCGGCGACGCGACGCTCGAAGCCGTTCGAGCCGCGGAGGCCGAGTTCGACTTGATTATCGCGGCTGGTGGGGACGGGACGCTGAACGAGGTTATCTCGGGACTCGCCCCGCTCGACACGCGTCCGACGATCGGACTCATCCCAGTCGGAACGACGAACGACTTTGCCCGAGCGATGCGGATTCCGCTCAACGTCGTCGGTGCCCTCGACGTCATCTGTGACGGTTTCGAGATGCCGGTCGACCTCGGTGAGATTGAAGGGGAGACAGGGGATATCCACTACTTCATCAATATCGCCGGTGGCGGCATCATGACGGAGCTGTCGTACGAGGTGCCGTCGAAACTGAAGACGGCGCTCGGTCAGCTCGCCTATTACGTCAAAGGGATGGAGAAGCTTCCACTCATCAAGCCGACGTATATCGAGCTCGAGCACGACGAGGGCACGTTCAGCGGCGAGGTCATGATTTTCCTCACGTCGAACTCGAACTCGGTCGGTGGCTTCGAGAAGATTTCACCACACGCCTCACTGAACGACGGACTGTTCGACTTGTTCATCTTGCGCAAGTGTAACTTGTTCGAGTTCATCCACGTCGTCGGTTTGTTGCTCCGTGGTGAGCACTTGTCGAGTCCGCTCGTCGAGCACGTCAAGACGGGACGCGTCAAGATGAAGACGACGACGGAACGGATGAGTCTCAATATCGACGGCGAATACGGCGGCGAATGCACGGGCGAGATGCGAAACTTGTTCCGTCACTTGACGGTGCTCGCACCGAACGCGCGCATCCGTGAGATGGAAGACTTGAACGCCCAGTATGAACGCGAGCAGATGATCAAACAGCTGTTCAACGTGTCAAACGAGAAAGCAGAATGATTCGGCTCGGCGTGGCGCACACGCCGAGCTTTTCGTTCGCTTGGAACGGGTATGAACCAATACACACTATTTTTTGAATCGGGAAAGGAGAGACTCATGTTACCAGTCCAAAAAAATGACCGTCTCGACGTCCACATCCACGACCTCACGCATGAGGGCGCGGGCGTGGCACGCGTCGACGGTTATACGTTGTTCGTCCCGAACGCACTTCCGGGAGAGACCGTGGAGATCGTCGTGACGAAGACGAATAAACAGTACGGGTTCGCCCGCTTGATCGATGTGAAAGAAGCGAGTGCGGACCGCGTTGAGCCACCGTGCCCGATTTTCTATCAGTGCGGGGGCTGTCAGCTCCAACACTTCAGCTACGACGGCCAGCTCCGTCAAAAACGGGACCGTGTCGTCGATGCGTTGAAGCGACTTGGCCAATTCGATGTGCCTGTCCACGAGACGATCGGCATGCCGGAACCATGGCGTTACCGCAACAAGGCGCAAGTGCCGTTCAAAGACGAGGCCGGCCGCCTCGTCGCCGGTTTTTATCGTCCACGTTCGCACGACATCGTCGAGATGAAGGAATGTCTCATCCAAGACGAGCGCAACGATGAGGCCGTCCAAGTCGTCCGTGACGTGCTCGCGGCGCACGGTGTGCCGGCGTACGATGAGAAGACCGGGCGCGGCGTCATCCGCCACGTCATGGCCCGTTACGGCTACCATTCGGGTGAATTGATGATCGTCCTCATCACGAAGACGACGAAAATCAAAGGCGTGAATGAGATTGTCGCCGACATCTTGAAACGTCTGCCGGACTTGACGTCGATCATGCAAAACGTCAACCCGGACAAGACGAACGTCATCTTAGGGTCGACGAACAAATTGTTGTATGGCCATGAGACGATTGAGGACAAAATCGGCGGACTGACGTTCACGATTTCCCCGCACTCGTTCTTCCAAGTCAACCCGATCCAGACGGAGAAGCTGTACGGCAAGGCGCTCGAATACGCGCAACTCACCGGGACGGAACAAGTCGTCGACGCCTATTGCGGCATCGGGACGATCAGTCTGTTCCTCGCCCGGAAAGCGGCGCACGTGTACGGCGTCGAAGTCGTACCGGAAGCGATTGAGGACGCGAAACAGAACGCGCTCGTCAACGAAATCGACAACGTGACGTACGCGTGTGGAGCGGCGGAAGATGTGTTGCCGCAGTGGAAGAAGGATGGCATCAATCCAGACGTCATCGTCGTCGATCCGCCGCGTAAAGGCTGTGCCGAGTCGTTCCTCGAGACGATGGTCGAGATGGCACCGAAGCGCATCGTCTACGTGTCGTGTAACGTCGCGACGCAAGCGCGCGATATGCGTTATCTTGCGGACCGTGGATACAAATTAGTCGAAGTCACACCGGTCGACATGTTCCCGCATACGGCGCATGTGGAGACGGTGGCGTGGTTAGAGAAAGTGGAATAAGATGAATACAGATGAACCTTCGATTTTGTTTGAAATCGGAGGTTTTTTTAGGATCAAGACGATAAGGAGCGTGTGGATGAAGATTCAGCGTTATGTAGAGTTAGAACTTGATGAGACATTGAGTAATGAAATCAGTGAGTTGTTGGTGGTGTCATTTGAACCGCTCTATCCGAATCGTCGATATTTCAAGCAATTGCCTCACCTCCGTCTTCTCGCTTTTGGGGACGAAGGTCAAGTCGTTGGTCATGTCGGACTAGACTATCGAGTGATGAATTTGAACGGGGAACCGATTCAAGTTCTTGGTGTGATTGATTTATGCGTCAAAAAAGAGATGCAGGGCGACGGTATTGGTAAGGCGTTATTGGATGAGGTCATTGGTGTAGGAGAGACGAATCAAGTCGATTTCCTCTTATTGTTTGCGGACCGACCTGATCTTTATTTACGAGCGGGATTCAACCATGTCAACAACACGTGTACGTGGCTCAAAATCGACGATGAACGGCAGATGACACGTGGAATTGGGGAAGCATCCTTTGATGAGTTGATGATTCGGCCTGTAGGGAATAAAGCATGGTCGGACGGTCATTTGGATTTAGTAGGTTACTTGTACTGAGAACTGAAGATTTTCTCATGAAAAGGAGTGAAGAGGATGCGAAACGTGACAAAAGTGATCCTAGGTATAGTGGGAGTAGCCGTCCTGTTGATTGGGTGGTGGCTCATTTCTCCTATTTTCTTGGACGAGACGGTTGATGAGGGACTTCCGCCGACGTCAATTGACGCAACTGTAGACGAGGAGGGCGAAGCCGAGGAAGCGACGGAACCCCCGTCGTCTGAGGATGACGGCACCGCTAAGGAGTTTGCCGACTTGGCAGGAGTGTTCATGGATGGAGAAAAGAACTATGAAACGTCAGGGAACATTCAAACGATCCGTGCAGAAGACGGCGTGTACCTGCGCTTCGAAGATTTCCAAACGACAAATGGGCCCGACTTGTTCGTCTATTTGATTCAGCCGGAGATGGAGACGACAGAAGGAATTCGTCTAGGCGCATTAAAGGGCAATACCGGGAACCAAAATTATTTGATTCCTGAAGATGTTGATTTCACGCAATACACGACCGTCGTGATCTGGTGTCGGGCGTTCGATGCAACGTTTGGTACGGGAGAGTTAAGTCCACAATAACGCGAATACATTAAAAGTTAAGGCCTTCATCTAATGACATTAGAAAAACAACAACCTTAGTGTGACCGATGAACGGTTTCTCTAAGGTTGTCTGTTTTTTTGAATTATGATTCATGAGGGTCTGTAGAGAACGGATTCTCTTCGTAACTAGAAACGTTATATGAACCAATTGTGCGATACTTTTCAGAAGAAGCGTCACTATCTGACAAGCTATTAGAGACATCAATAGATAAAGCATCATTTATGATTTTGTATAAATAGGTCGGATCTGGCACTTCATTGATGGCAGCCATGACGAGGGCATTTCTAAGGTAACCAGCGTTATTAGAAAGCAATTCTGCATTAAAAGACAAATTATGATGTTGAGCGAAAAGTTTCATGAAAACAGAAACGGTACGGGTATTCCCTTCGCGAAAAGGATGAACCCGCCACAAATCTGTCATTAGCTTAGCGAAATAGATGGGCAGTCGTATATTTTGATGGGTCCATGTGATTTTTTGTTTCCAATCAAAGATAGATGCTAAGTCCGTTTGAATCTGCAAAGAATCACTGTAAATCACAGATATACCGCCCAAAATTCGCTCATTTTTATAGATATTGATTGAGCGAAAATCGCCGGCCCATTCATATAGTTCGTTGAATAGATGTCGATGGATTTGTTGTAGAGAATGATAACTATCGAAGTCTACTTTCGAAATGAGCGATTCGATTTCTAATAAGTTTGCAATGATAAGTTGCGCTTCAACAGTAATCAGTTGTTGCTCGTCAGTTATCCCAAGCTTATTTATAAGCACACTTGTATTGGGGTAAACGTAAGGATCCATTAGGATTGCTGTGCTTTCGCATACTGCTCCATAATGGCTTGTTTAAACTGAGCTGAAGTGATCTCGCCATTTTCATATCGACTTAGCAATTTTTGTGTGAAAGGACTTGGTTTTCCCCCATCGATTGCAGCCATACCAACTGCAAATTTCACTTGTTTTTGACGTTCGATATATGAATTCTTATCCACTTTTCTCACCCTTTTCACTTTGATCAAATTATTTACAATTATATCATACACGGAAAATCTTTTTTGAAGAGGCAACTTATTTTCAGCTGCTCTCAAAGCTATCTAAATGCACGTAACAAAAGACGGGCATTGAGGCCCGTCTTTTGTTTACAATGCTTTACCGATGACAGCTTCCCGTTCAGGAGCAGTGTCTTCACGCATCGCGTTGATTTCTTTATACTCGTTCGTATCTTTCCACAATTCATCTTTCAACGGATTGAGTTTGTATTTGACGATTCGCGTCACTTGCCAGACGGCGAGGACGACGTTCAGTGCCAAACTGAGCAGGGCGATCGTCCAGTTCGCTGCCGGGTTGTAGGACACACTCACATTGAACGTGCTACCGACAGCAAAGAAGTAAGGGAACGTCATGACCCACATCATCCAAAACGAGAGCGTCTGGGCACGGTTTTGCATCCATGTACCTTTTGCCCATAAGAGTACGGGCACTGTCGCAGCGATGTTCAAAGCGAAGCCTGAGTAAAAAGCGTTACCCGGCGCACATGAATAGACGTAGGCGATGTTCCAAACACCATAGGCGATAATCCATAGCTTCGTCTGGTCGGGCCAGAGCATGTCTTTTTTCTTACCAGATGTCGCGAAGATCCCGACCCAGCCGCAGATGAGGACCAAGTTCAAGATTCCGGCGACGGCGTTCACGTAGTTCCACCCGCCCGAGATGTAGTACATCCCATCGACCATCCCTTCAAATCCCATGATGCCGACTTGGAACTCTCGAACGACGGCCTCGACGATGTTGAGTGCCAAAATACCTGGGACGAGCATCAAATACCATGGATGCTTCTTATGGTAATCGGTGAAGCGGATGACCATGTAAATCAAGCTTCCGGCCAATGCTGAATACACTTTCACCCAATGGAACCATGAGGTGATTTCAGGATCGGCGGTGAAAAACCAAATCGGGGTTAAGGCGATCGGTACGGCCATGAACATGAAGATACTTGCTTTTTTGCTAGATCGGACGATTTCATTCAACCCGATTAATAGACCGAAGACGACGAACCACATCACGACATTGTACCAAGGGATAGACTCAAAGAAGAACATACGATAACGCCCCTTTCATTTCTAAAGGATAGTGATGAAGCAACGACGAAAAGATGATGTCTTTAAACATACCGAACGTTCGTTATGTTTATGTGAAAAGTGTAACAAACTAATGAAAGCGATGTCAATACAGTTTGGTACGTCACAGGGACATGTCATAAATCCGACAAATCATTATGATATAATTAGCCATTATTACGTGAGGAGCGTCGGGCATATGATGAACGAAGGAAAACAAAAGATATTAGAAGCGGCGCGAGCGACGATTATCGAAAACGGGATTCAAGGTACGACGCTTCGGGGAATCGCAAAAAAAGCGGGCTTTAGCACGGGCGCAATCTATCATTATTACAGTTCGAAAGAGGCTATTCTGTATGACGTGATGGATGAAGGATTAGGTGAGATTCGACGAATCGCGACCATCTCGATTGAAGATAAGAAAGAGGCCCACGAAATCATTCAAGAAATCTTTGATGGGATGCAAGACCGACTCAAAAAAGATGCGGAAAGCCGTTTGCAGTTTTATTTGGCTCATGAGGCGATGCTCGGGAATGTGGAGTTACAAAATAAGTTTAAAGAAAAATACGAGGATTGGATCAATCGCGTCGAAGCTATCTTTGTGAGAGCGTACTGCGTTGAACGCGGACCCTCGACGAGAGCGGTCGCCGCGTGGACGATGGCTGCAATCGATGGGATGGTGCTCCAAACGCTGTTGAATGTTCAAGTTGTCGAATCTGAGCACACGAATCGTATATTAGAGTATTTGCTGCAGGACGGATTTGCTCACTTCTTTAAAATCATCGAAAATGAACAACGCTGAGCTTTTTAAAGTATTGTCAGTTGATACATTCCCGCGTCCATAATAAGATAGATAAAGTGATTTTATTGGATTGACTACGAAAGGGAATGATTTGACATGAAAGAAAACTTCTGGCGCGACCTTCCGCGTCCATTCTTTATACTTGCCCCGATGGAAGACGTGACCGATGTCGTCTTCCGCCACGTCGTCGCCCATGCCGGCCGACCAGACGTGTTCTTCACCGAGTTTGCGAACTCGGACAGCTATTGCCATCCGGAAGGGAAAGGCAGCCTGCGCGGGCGCTTGACGTTCACTGAGGACGAGCAGCCGATGGTCGCCCACATTTGGGGCGACAACCCTGACTACTTCCGTGAGATGAGCATCGGCATGGCTGAGATGGGCTATAAAGGCCTCGACATCAACATGGGTTGTCCGGTGCCGAACGTGGCCAAGCGCGGGAAAGGGAGCGGACTCATCCTTCGTCCTGACGTCGCAGCGGAACTCATCCAAGCGGCGAAAGCCGGCGGAATCCCCGTCAGCGTTAAGACACGTCTCGGATTCGCGAAGCTCGATGAGTGGCGCGACTGGTTGACGCATCTCTTGAAACAAGACATCGCCAACTTGTCGATTCACTTGCGCACACGCAACGAGATGAGTAAAGTCGACGCGCACTGGGAGATGATCCCGGATATCGTCAAACTGCGCGATGAGATCGCACCGGACACACTCATCACGATTAACGGAGATATCCTCGACCGTCAGATGGGGTTAGAACTCGTCGAGAAGTATGGCGTCGACGGCGTCATGATTGGCCGCGGGATTTTCAAGAACCCATTCGCGTTCGAGAAAGAACCGCGTGAGCATTCGATGGAAGAGTACCTCGACTTGCTTCGTCTCCAACTCGACCTGCAAGACAAGTTCCAAGAAGAGGTGCCGCGTTCAATCTCGAACTTGCACCGCTTCTTCAAGATTTACGTGAAAGGGTTCCGCGGGGCGAGTGACCTCCGTGTGAAGCTCATGGACACAAAATCGACAGACGAAGTGCGGGCACATCTCGATGCGTTCGTTGAGAACTATCATAGAGAAGAAGCGGCGCTTGCCGAGGCAGCATCGACAGTCGAATAATGTTTTACCGGGATTCAGTGTATACTGGGTCCCTTTTTTCGATAGAATTGGAAGAGAAGTTTGAGTAGTCGAAACGAAACAGGAGGAGTAGACATGCACATTTTAATCGTGGAAGACGACCGGACAATCGCCTCCGGTCTCCAATATTCGCTCGAACAAGAACAATTCACGACGACGTTGTGCCAGAACGCGACCGACGCGACACGTTTGATTGAACAACAGTTACATACGATCGACCTGTGTCTATTCGACTTGTCGTTGCCGGACGGGAGCGGCTATGACTTATGTCGGCTCGTGAAGCAAAAACAGGATACGCCCGTCATCTTTTTGACGGCGTTCGATGATGAAGTGAACGTCGTCATGGGACTCGATATGGGGGCGGACGACTACATCACGAAACCGTTCCGGGTCCGTGAACTCATCTCACGGATTCACTCGGTATTGCGCCGCTACCATAAACAAGCCAGCTCACCCGTTTTGACAATCGGGGCGGTTGAAATCAATACCCAAGACGCCAAAGTCACAAAGGATGGGAGCGAGATTTTATTGACGGCGCTTGAATACCGCTTATTGCTCATCTTCGGCAGACATACAGGACAAGTGTTGTCCCGCGCCCAGCTGCTCGACCAGATTTGGGACATGGGTGGGGACTTCGTGAATGACAATACGTTGACCGTCTACATCAAACGGTTACGCGAGAAGCTCGAAGACGACCCGCAACGGCCGACGTTGATTAAGACGGTTCGCGGGATTGGCTATAAGGTGGAACGCTGACATGTTGCGCAATCGAGAAATCCGTATCTATTTAGTCAGTCTGTTGCTGCTGATTGGGGTGGCTTCTATCGTCGCATCTTTGTTCCTATCGATGGAGGCCGTCATTCTCGTCCTCCTTTTGTCGGTCGCGTTCTTGATCGTGACATATCGGTTCACGACGTGGCGCTATCGGGAAATCAATCAGCTGTCGAGTTACCTGCAAGAGATCAGCAACGGCAATTATAAACTCGATGTCCGCGACAACCGTGAAGGCGAGCTCAGTCTATTGAAGAGCCAAATCTATAAAGTGACGAAGATGCTGTCCGAGCAAGGGACGCATCTCGAAGAGGACAAGCAGAAGTTGACGGATGCCCTCTCCGACATCTCCCATCAGCTGAAAACCCCGCTCACCTCGATGACCGTCATGGCGGACTTGCTCAGTGACCCACGGCTGTCAGATGACAAGCGTCAAGAGTTCACGCATAACGTACAAGTGCAGCTCGAGCGGATGGAGTGGCTCGTCTCGTCACTGCTCAAGCTGTCTAAAATCGATGCCGGGACGATTCAGTTCAAACGGGAACCGGTATCCGTCCCCGCACTCGTTCAAGCCGTGACGAAACCGATGCTCGTGCCAATCGATATCAAAATGCAGCGGCTTCAGATTACGGGTGAGCGTGATGTCACGTTCGAAGGCGACTTGAAGTGGACGACCGAGGCGCTCATCAACATCTTGAAAAATTGCGTCGAACATACACCGGAAGAAGGGGAGCTGTTCATCGAATTTAGCGAGAACACACTGTACACGGAAATCGTCATCCGTGACACGGGGAGCGGCATCGCCAAACAAGACATCCCGTATATTTTCCAACGTTTTTATAAGGGTATGAATGCGAGTGACGACAGCGTCGGCATCGGGCTTGCCATGGCCCACAGCATCATCACAAGCCAACAAGGTGAACTGACCGTCCGCAGTGAACGTGGAGCCGGGACCGCGTTTCAAATTCGATTCTACAAAGCAATCGTCTAAGTGACGAAACAGTCACTTTTGAGTCACGGACGTGTCACACTCGCTCGGTACACTCAAAGTAGATTAAGTACTGGAGGGTGCAACCATGAACATATTAGAAGTGCAACACTTATCGAAAGTATACGGAAAAGACGAGATGGAAGTGCGGGCGCTCGATGACGTGTCGTTCACGGTCAAAAAAGGCGAGTTCGTCTGTATCGTCGGACCGTCGGGCTCGGGGAAGTCGACGTTGTTACATTTGCTCGGCGGTGTCGACGTGCCGACGAGTGGACAGGTGTTGATCGACAATACGGATATTTACAAGTTAGACGAGACACAGCTCGCCATCTTCCGTCGTCGTCAAATCGGTTTGATTTATCAGTTTTACAACTTAATCCCGATTTTGACGGTCGAGGAGAACATCACACTGCCGATGTTGTTGGACGAGCAAAAAGTCGACGCCGCCCATTTGGAGCGCATCATCGGCATCCTTGGTCTGTCGAACCGATTGACTCATCTGCCAAACCAATTGTCTGGCGGGCAGCAACAACGCGTTTCCATCGGTCGGGCGCTCATCAGCAACCCGGCCATTATCTTGGCCGATGAGCCAACGGGGAACTTGGACAGTCAAAACAGTGAAGAGATCATGAGCCTCTTGAAACTGTTCAACAAAAAGTTCAATCAGACGCTCATCATCATCACGCATGACGAACGAATCGCCTTGCAGGCGGACCGGATTATCTCGATCGAGGATGGGAAGATTGCGAAGAACGAGGTCGTCCGCTCATGAACATCATCAATAAAATGACGCTTCGGCACTTGCGTGAAAACAAGCGGCGCTCGCTCGTCACCATCATCGGGGTCATCATCTCGGTGGCGATGATTACGGCTGTGACGACACTCGGTTCGTCGTTCCTGGACTTGATGATTCGTCAAGACATCGCGGACAACGGGGAGTGGCACGTCCAATATGTCAACACGAACGAAGACCAGGTCGAGGCGATTCGGAATGACGCGGCCACGAAGGATGTCATCCTATCGAGTGACGGCTATGCAGAATTAAAGGATTCACAGAATGCCTATAAACCGTACTTATACGTCCGGAACTATAACACGTCAGGGCTCAAGAACTTTCCCGTCGACTTGACGGAGGGACGCTTGCCAAACAAAGAAGGCGAAGTCGTTATTTCTGAGGCCATCCGTCAAAATGCGCAAGTCACGTACAATATCGGGGATGAATTGACGATTGAGATCGGTGAGCGCATGGACGAATCATCAGGTCGCGTATTAACCCAAAACGATGGCTTGATCCGTGACGGGGAGACGATGCTTGAACAGTTGAAAATCAAGGATACGGTGACGTTGACCGTCGTCGGCACGATGACGCGCCCAGCCTGGGAGCCTACTTGGTCGCCTGGCTATACGGTCGTCGGATACATTGACGACAAAGCGTTGAACGGTGCGATCGTCGATACGTTCGTCGCCTTGAACGACGTGAACGGCTCGATTTATGAAGATACGAAACAACTGATGCGCGAACAGAAAATTGAAGGAATTGCCTATAACGCGTCGTTGCTTCGCTATTATGGGGTGACCGATGATGACGGCTTGCGCAAGACGCTGTACGGGTTCGGTGGCATCATCATGGCGGTCATCGTCATCGGCTCGATTTCGCTCATCTATAATGCCTTTGCCATCAGCGTATCTGAGCGCTCACGCTACCTCGGGATGCTCGCGAGTGTCGGGGCGACGAAACGGCAAAAACGAAACTCGGTCTTTTTTGAAGGACTGATCATCGGAGGGATTAGCATCCCAATCGGTATCATTGCCGGGGTGGCCGGAATCGGGGTCACGTTCCTGTTCATCAATGCCTTTGCGGAGAAGGCGCTCAACGTGACGGAGAAGTTTGAGGTCGTCGTCACACCGCTCACACTCTTGTTGACGGTCCTCATTTCGAGCGTAACAATCTTCATTTCCTGCTACCTGCCGGCCCGCCGCGCATCTAAGATTTCGGCGATTGATGCGATTCGTCAAACCCAGGACGTGCGACTGACGTCGAAGAACGTGAAGACCTCGAAACTCGTGCGACGGTTCTTCGGATTGGAAGCGGAGATTGGGCTGAAAAACACAAAACGCAACCGGAAACGGTATTTGGCGACGGTGTTCTCGCTCGTCATCAGTATCGTGCTGTTTTTAGTCGTCAGTTACTTCACGGATCGACTCGAACAGTCACTCGAGATGTCACAAGGCACGTACGAGTTCGACATTCTCGTGAACGGGTCGAATCTCAGTAAAGATGACTTACGTCGCTATGAGACGTTGGATCATGTGACGAGCGGGACGTACTTCGAGAATACGACCGTCCAGACGGTGGTTGACGAAGCGCGGTTACCGAGCGCGGTCACCGAGAATGAAGACTTGGTGTCCACGTTCGTCGATGGGAAATTTGTGTACTACGTTTCTCTTTATCAATTAGATGATGAAAGTTTCGATGCGTACTTGAAGCAGATCGGGGCATCCGCCAGCAATTTTGAAGACGGGGAGATGCCGGGTGCCGTCTTGATTGATGAAGTATCGTATCAAGACGTCGACAAGAAGAAATTTGTGAACTCGAAGACGATTGAGACCGAAATCGGCGATACGCTTGAACTCCGGGACGAGAACGCAACGGACGAGACGGCACCGCTCAAAACGATCAAAATCGGCGCCATGACCGACGTCCCCCCGACCGGTGTGATGACGAGCTCACTTGGATGGCTTGATGTGATCGTTCGGGAAGGGACGTTTGAAGAGGATGCGATTGGTCAATTGATGAAACAATCAAGTCCATCAATCGCCTTGAACACGAGTAATCCTGAGGCGACGCAACAAGTGATTGAGGCGGAACAAAATATGGACCAATACATCTTCAACGTGTCGGAGCAGCGTGAACAACAAGAGCAGGTGTTGTTGCTGTTATCGATTTTTGTCTATGGGTTTATCGTCTTGATCTCGCTCATCTCGGTGGCGAATATCTTCAACACAATCTCGACGAGCGTCTCGCTCCGTCGTCGCGAGTTTGCTATGCTGCGGTCGGTCGGGATGACACCGAAAGGGTTCAACAAGATGGTGTATTATGAAAGCATTTTCTATGGCATGAAAGCATTGGCGTATGGGGTGCCGGTCAGTGTTCTGATCATGTACCTGATTTACCGGGCGCAGATCAACACGTTCGAAGCACCGTTCACGTTGCCGTGGGGCGATATCTTGTTCGTCACGGTCATAATTTTCCTGATCGTTGGTTCTTCGATGGTATACGCGATTTCGAAAGTGAAGTCGGATAATATCATCGACCGTTTGAAGCAAGAGAATAACTAATATGCATGGAAAGGGATTCAGTGTCTACTGAGTCCCTTTTTTTGTAAACTAAGAATGAGAAAAGAGGTGGGAGAATGGACATCCGAGAAGTATTGAGTGGCGGAGATTTGCGCTCGGTCGGCCACGTCGATGAGGTCGTCGCCTACGTCGGGAACGACCCGGACCGATTCAACGAATTGATAACCGGCTTGACCGATGACCGTCCCGTCGTTCGGATGCGGAGCGCAGACGCGATGGAGAAAGTGACACGCCGTCATCCAAAGTTGCTTCAAGCGCATCAAGCGTCCTTGTTCCAACAGTTACATCGTGCCACTCAACAAGAAGTGAGGTGGCACTTGGCGCAACTCATGCCACGGCTGATGTGGACGGAAGACGAGGCGGCCGATGTCGTTCATATGCTCACCGATTGGATTGCTACGGAGACTAGCGCCATCGTCATCGTCAACTCCTTGCAGGCGATCTTCGACTTGAGCGCCGTGCATCCCCGGTTCCGTGACGAACTGAAAGCCTTGCTCGAGTCACAATTTGAGACGGGCAGTCCGGCTGTGAAGAGCCGCTCCAAAAAACTTTTACAGAAGTTGTGACCGATGAACTACATTTCCGGTCTATAAAGATGTAAGTACATCGAGAGGGGGGTTCGATTGGACGATCAAGCAATCATCGATTTGTATTGGGGGCGTTGGGAGTGGGCGATTGAGGCGACGGCACAAAAGTACGGGGGCTGCTGTCATACGATTGCCTATAACATTTTGCATAGCCGAGAGGACGCGGACGAGTGCGTCAATGACACGTACATGAAAGCGTGGCAAGCGATTCCGCCGACACGTCCAGCGCGGCTCGCTGGCTATTTGGCGAAGCTGGTCCGGAACGTCTCGTTAAATATGTATGAGAAGGCGAACGCCAAGAAGCGAGGAGCCGGAAAAGTCCCGCTCATCGTCAGTGAGCTCGAGCACTGTCTCGCCTCCTCTGTCGTGACCGACTCGGAAATCGTCGAGTTGCTGAACGAATTTTTGGCCCGGTTGTCGCAAGAGGCCCGACAAATCTTTATGGGGCGTTACTTTCACTTTCAGTCGAGTGAACTACTCACCACTTATTTGCTTCGCGACCTGAAGTGGGAGCTTCTTGGGAAGACCGTGCTTCGACCAGCCACGGTTATGGGCCAAGCTCGTCGGGCAGTCCCTGCCCTGAGGTGTTTCGGTCGGCGAGGCGCAACAGGTTGAGGCTCGCGTTGACGTCGCGGTCGTGGTGTGCGCCGCACGCGGCACACGTCCACTCGCGGATGTCCAGCCCCTTCTTGCCGCCGTTCTCGCCACAGCTCGAACAGACCTGGGTCGAGGCGAACCACGGGTCGGCCTTGATCAGCGTTCGTCCGTGGGACCTACATTTATATTCGAGCTGCCGGACGAACTCGCCCCATCCGGCGTCCCCGATCGATTTCGCCAGGCGGCGGTCTTGCATCATCTCCCTCGTTCGGAGCGTCTCGACCACGACGACTTGGTTCTCGTCGACGATGTGTCGCGACAGCTTGTGGAGGAAGTCATGTCGGCGGTTCTTGACCTGCTCATGCTTCTTCGCGAGGAGGAGCCGGGTCTTCTCGCGGTTCCGGCTGCCGGGCTTCTTGCGGGAGAGCGCTCGCTGCGCTTGTTTCAACCGTCCCTCTGCCTTTCGCAGATTGCGCGGGTTCGGAATCTTCTCTGTGACGAACGCGTCGTTCGTCATGACGGCGAAATAGCCGAGACCGAGGTCGATTCCGACCTTGTGCTCGGCCGGGACCCACGGCTCGTCGTCCTGCTCGACGAGGAGCGACACGAAGAACGTGCCCGACCGTGTCATCGACACGGTCGCGGAGCGGATCTCGCCGTCGAAACTGCGGTGCTGTGTGAACCGAATGAACCCGACCTTCGGGAGCCGTACGCGGTCTTCCTCGATACGGATCGTGCCGTGCTGGTTGTTCGTCGTGTAAGAGGCGCGCGCCTTCCGTCTCGACTTGAACACCGGGAAGCCGGCCGTCCCGGCGAAGAATTTTGCGAACGCTGTGTCGAGGTGCAGCTTCGCGTTCGCGAGCGCGAGGCTGTCCGCCTCACAGAGGAACGGGAACAGCGGCTTGTAGGAGGCCGGTGTCGGCGGCTTTCGCTTCGGCCCGCCGCTCACCTTCGCCTCCTCGTGGATGGCGATGCGGTCCTCGAGCAGCTTGTTGTAGATGAAGCGGGCGCAGCCGATCGTCCGGATCAGGAACTCGGCCTGTGCCGCCGTCGGGTGGAGCCGGTATTTATATCCTTTCAGCATGTCCGTCCCTCCTCCGCCGGTCTCAGGATCATCCTCGTCCCATTCCGATACCCGCGGAGGGGGCGAGGAAATCTGACGGAATCACGAACTTTTGTTCGTCGTTCCGTCACAGCGGTGACCGAGGGCGTCGGGGACGGGCGATTCATCTCACACCTACACTGGGCCATGCCCCGAGACGCTTGGAGGTGGGAGAATTCTCGCCTAAATCAGTTAAAGATATCGCGAAGATGCGCCACGTGAGCGAGAGCAAGGTGAAAATGGTGCTGCTTCGGACTCGGAACGACTTGAAGCAAGTGCTCGAAGCGGAAGGGGTGGCGCTATGAGCGGAGATCGGCTCACACGTTTGATGGGGGACGTCGATGACCGTTTCGTCGAGGAATCGATGGAAGTCGAGGATAAGAAAAGAAGACATTGGCGTTGGATTGGCGGGCTCATCGCAGCCGCGGCTGTCACACTCTTCGCCGTGACATGGGACGGCTTCAAAGAATTGATTCCGCTGTCGGACAGCTCGAGCAATATGTCGGTCGCTTATATCGATGAAGGGGACATCGATGTCGGGATGTCATCAGCAAACCTTGCCGAGATGAGTGAGGACGAGCTGTTCTCGAAATGGGAACCTGCGGTGGTACGGGGCGTCGTGAAACAGATTGACCACATCGAGCTCGACTTCAACGGACATGCGGAATATCAGTCGATTGTGACGATTGGCGTGACAGACGTCTATCGGGGAGACATCGAGCAGGGGAGCACGATTCAAGTTCTCACGGTTGCCGGTGCCGGTTCTGAAGTGCTTCAGTCGGATGCGGACGTCATCTCTGAACTTCGCCTCGGCATGGAAGGGATTTTTATGCCGAGACGGCATGATGCTTCCCACGTCTGGTCACAAAACGGGGCCTCGCTTCAAGTAATGGACGTGAGTGATTACGGATTTCCGGACGGTGAGCGGTACATGTTCTTGAACACGGACGAAGGACTCGTCTTCAGTCGAGATGCCTATCCGTCGCTACGTGGCGCTAAAACACTTGATGATATAGAGGCGTTCATGACGGAACGGTTTCGTTAACGGGAAGGGGATATGGAAGAGAGGAGGGCTACGATGACAGAGCAGAATTGGCGAGCGTCAGGGGTAGGACTCGGACTGGTGTTCGGAGCCGGGATTGGCATCATCAGTTCGCTCCTACTTGGATTTGAATTAGTGTATGGGATTGCGGCAGGTGCAGCATTCGGCTATCTCATCGGACTCGTGGTGTCATTGACAGCTCGGGCGTGAGAAGTGAGAAGCGTAAAAAAAACAACCTCGCCGATGATGTGAGGTTGATTCTGGCATCCATTATTCACAAGCCCAGCCGTCTTTATCACGGTCCATGCTTGGCTGATAAGCCGCATGATCTGAACTGACCCCACCTGGATAAGTGCCACGGAGGTCCGTACAGTTTTGGAACTTCTGACTTGTCGGCGCAGCAGCGGCCGAGTAAGACGAACTTTCATTTGCGGCTGCAGCTTTCAAAGCGCTTGCCTCTTGTTCGGCTTGTGCAATGAGATCGGCAGCTTCTTCTTTCGCTTCATTGAGTTGAGATTGAGCGACGCTAGCCGCTTCATCCTCGGCTTTGGAAACAATCGTGTCGGCTTTAGACTCTGCCTCTTTTACAAGTTGTAAAGCTTGTTTCTCGGCTTCGGCAATTTGAAGCTTGGCTTTTTCGTCAGCTTCTACACGAAGTACTTCGACTTCGTCCATCGAATCGTCTAATTCTTGTTGGGCGGCCTCGACTTTAGTTTGGAGAGCGACGTATTTAGCTTGTTCTGCCGAAAGATCCTGCTCATACACTTGTCGGCTCACTTTCGTCGCTTGCGTGTACGCCGAACCAACTAAAATCAAGATGGCGCAAGTAATCAAGACGCGTGTAGATTCGTTAAATTTTTGATGACGCCACATCAGGAATAATCCTAAAGGGAAAAGTAAAATGAGTGCAATGATAATGACGTCAGTTCGTTCGAATAATTTTTTGTTCAATGAATAAATCCTCCTCGTATCTAGATGCAAAACAACCTTACTAATATACCGTCATTTAACAATAAAGGGGAATGGAATAATTAATTTCCAGATAAAGAAGGTACATGTTTTTTTAAACTCAAAAGGAGGAAATCATATGGATCGCACCATCACTGTGAAAGGCACAGGAAAAGTATCGGCTAAGCCCGATTTGATTGTCGTGAGAATGGATTTGACGTCACGAGCTGTCCGTTATGAGGAGACGATGAACGGGGCGGCGATGGCCGTCACGCGTCTACAAAAGGCAGTCGAGCAGGCCGGATTCGAGAAGGCAGCGCTCAAGACGACCGACTTCTCGATCGACACAGACTATGAGAGTTATCGTGATAAGCAAGGCAACTATAAATCCCGTTTCCGGGGTTACGTTTGTCAGCAGAAGACGAAACTCGAGTTTCCGCTCGATACGAAACAATTGTCAGCGGTCATCGAACATGTCAGCAACTCGCTAGCCGAGCCGAAGCTGTCCATCTCGTTCACGATCAAAGACGCGGATTCGATTCAAGACGAATTGCTCGCGAGCGCGGCGGCGAACGCGCGTCATCGGGCCGAACTGTTGGCGAAAGGGGCCGGGGCGACGCTCGGTGACTTGCTTCAAATCGACTACACATGGGGCGAGCTTCATCTTTATTCGCCGACTCGTCTCACGCTCCATGACGAGGTTCTCTTCTCGGAGGCGGCGATGCCGGAACTTGAGCCGGATGAGATTGATCTGAGTGACTCGGCGACGTTCGTGTGGGCGATTCGATGAGACGCGTCATCGGATTAGTATTGCTCCTTCTGTCTGTCTCTTTGTCGGCTCAAGCTTTGTCGTGGGCGTATGCGTTCGTCGTGTTGGACGGACGGGTGTATGAAGTGATGGATGTCGCCGTATTGGAGGCTGACTTGGGAGAAGTCGTCGGCGAGGTCAAGACGATGGCCGACGATATGGATGGCAGCTATTATGGGGACGCCTCGAACATGTATCCGGTTGGGACAACATATCGGAAAGTGAACGGGGAAGCGATGGAGGACGTCCTTGCGGTCGAGGGTGGGTCTGGGTGGAAGCGGGCCGAGTATCGGCATGACGCCCCGTTCAGCATGCGTGACCATCTGGATAAGGTTGCGTATGCGGTGTTTGGAATTGGTGCTGTCCTTTTTGTGTCTACACGAGTGAAGAAAAGACATAAAAATTAACTGAATCCATGATGAGGCCTCGTTCATTAAGGGAAGAGTCATATATAGATACGTAGAGCTTTCGCACAATGGAGGGAGATTGTATGAAAATTCTCATCATCTTTGACTCGATGTACGGGTGTACCGAAAAAGTCGCATATGCCATCAAGGACGGGTTCGGCGACTTACACCGCGTCGACATCATGCAGATCAGCCACGTCGGATACGGCGACCTCTCCAACCTTGATTTGTTCATCGTTGGTTCGCCGACGCATGGCGGGCGCGAGACTGAGAACGTGAAAACCTTTTTAGACGGCCTTTCGGATCATGCGCTCCGAGGCATCCGTGCTGCGGCGTTTGATACGAGCATGGCTGAAGAAGATCAAGGCTTTTTCGTCGGAAAAATCGTCAAATGGTTCGGCCATGCCTCGACCCGGATTGAACGATTGCTGTTGGACAAGGGAGCGGAACCGGTGTTGAAAGAGTCGTTCATCGTTCTCGACAAGGAAGGGCCGCTCAAAGACGGAGAACTCGAGCGGGCGACCGAATGGGCTCGTCACTTGATGGACAAATAATCGGGCGTGTTCCTTACGGGACGCGTCTTTTTTTATGCGGATGTGACCGAAGCATCGGTAAAACGGGAAAATATAAAGGTAGCTCTGTTGCGTGGAACGGAGGGAGAACGATGAAAAAATGGGAACGTGACGTCCTCATCGGTTGGATTGTCGTCTTGTTGGTGCTCGTCGCGCATTATGTCATCACGGTGTCGCTCGGCAACACGTATTTTGCCGAATCGACGCTCAATCGGATGCTTTGGTTCAGTAGTTTCCCGGCCTTTTTAATCGCTTTTCTCGCAGCCCTCTTCCAAAAAACAAACACGCTCACGCTGGCTGTCCGCCGTGGAGTCATCTGGACAGCCGAACTCATCGTTGGCTTCTCGCTCATGGCCTGGTTTTTCCGGGCGTTCGAGACGCTGTTCGTGAGTCCGGGTGCGTACTGGTTGTTTGGTGCCGTGCTGTTCGCCCCGCTCGTCTATTTGTTTGAGTTCCGCCGTCAAAACCGGGGTACGAAGGCCGGGGCCCATTAGGTGTCAGAAGATGTCTCCGGAAGGAGGCGTTTTTAGTCGGGTCAGGAATGGGAATGGGATACAGAAGATTAGAATGGAGGGAGTCACTATGAGTCAGTATTTTTCATCATCATACGAGGAGTCACGCGAGAAGTTTCTCGCCCTGCTCGACCGCGTCAAACCTTATTATCCGACCGCACGCGTGATGTCCCACTCGATTGGGGAAGACACAATCGATGTCATCATCGGTGAACCGGCGGGGTCACGCGAGGCGGTGCTCTTCATGACGATTGGCGAACACGGCATCGAAGGATATGCCGGAGCCGCTGTGACACACCAGTTCGTCGAGACGCAACTTCAACACGTCCGGCACGAATCGACCGGCATCTGTCTCATTCATGCCGTCAATCCGTGGGGGATGAAACACTTCCGCCGCGTCAATGAACATAACGTCGACTTGAATCGAAACTATGTCATCGACCGAGAGTCGCTCCCGCGTAACGTCAATAAAGAATATGAAATCATGCGTCACTTGTTCGTCCCAGACGGCGTCATCGATGACTATCACGAGGCGCGTGAACATATCTACTCGTTCCTCGGTTCTGGCATTAAACTCGACGGGTTCGCTGCGATGACCGAAGCGAAAGGGATGGGCCAATACCAGTTCCCGAAAGGTGTGTACTACGGCGGTGAGTCGGATGAGCCGTCCGCCATCTTCTTGAAAGAAGTGCAACACGATTTGCTTGATCGCTACGACCGCGTCGTCCATATGGACTGGCACACGGCGCTCGGCCCGACGAACGAGGTGACGATGGTCATCAGTGAACGGGACGGGCGTGACGTGGATGAACTGAAGCGGACGTACGGATTGAAAAATATCCAGACGTATGACCCGACCGACGTGCTCGGGGACTCGACGAACCATTTCTATTATGTGCGAGACACGCATCATCCCGATAAGAAACTCGTCTCGGCGTTGTTCGAGTTCGGGACGTTCGGGACGTCGACGAAAGCAACGATTCGCGAGTTTTTGACGATCATCCTCGAGAACCGGCTTTACTTTGAAGGGACGAAAGACCCGGAAGCCCGGAACGGCATTCGCAAAGAATTCATGGCCATGTTCTATCCGGAAGACGAGTCGTGGCGGACGTCTGTATTACGTGAAGGAGCGGGAGCAATCGAGCACGTCTTGAAAGCTGAATCGCTCTGGCGTGACAGTTGACAGGTTTCCACTTTGGTCAAACGGGAAAAGTTGGGTTGTGGGCAAATACGCACGCCGCTCAACAATCCAACTGGGGGTTTTGACCAATGGGGAACTATATTACGGCACATGATGGAACGAATATTTTTGTAGAGGACGTCGGGACAGGCGACGCCGTCGTCTTCCTGCACGGCTGGCCGGCGAACAACAACATGTTCGAGTATCAAAAGAATGCGCTGCTTGACGCAGGCTATCGCTACGTCGGGATCGACTATCGCGGCTACGGTAAGTCGGATGCACCGGCGACAGGTTATGACTATGCGACGATGGCGTCTGACGTGCACATGGTCGTCAACGGTCTCGGTGTCAAAGACTTCACGCTCGTTGGCTTTTCGATGGGCGGGGCCATCGCCATCCGTTACGCGGTTGATTTCCCGGATGACGGTTTGAAGAAGCTTGTCCTCTCCGGCGCCGCAGCGCCGGTGTTCACGCAACGTCCGGACTATCCGTACGGGATGACGCAAGCCGAGGTCGATGCGTTGATTGAGGACACAAAGAAAGACCGGCCGAAGATGCTCGAAGGCTTCGGTGAGATTTTCTTCGAGAAAGAACATTCGAAACCGACGCAAAACTGGTTCCATCATCTGTCGCTCGTCGCCTCGAGTCACGGGACAATCGCTTCGGCGAAAGCACTCCGCGACGAAGATTTGCGTGAAGATTTGTCAAAAGTGAACGTCGAGACGCTCATCATCCATGGGGTGCACGACAAAATTTGCCCGTTCGAGTTTGCGCTCGAGATGGAAAAAGGCATCCCGAACTCGCGCATCGAACGGTTCGAGGAGAGCGGTCACGGTACCGTCCTCGACGAGATGGACAAATTCAACAAGACGTTGCTCGAATTTATTTGAGTGAGACAAGCCTAGGACGTTCCTAGGCTTTTTTGATGGCCATCTGTAGCATGTTTGTTACGGTTTTTAAGGCTAGAATGACCTTCACTCGGGTATAGCAACAGTGAAGCCGTTTCGGGTGATTCCGTTTAGATTGGTCAACGATATAGGTGAGACAAGATGTTTGATTCACGGTCAAGATTGGCTTTGGAGAAGCTGTTCGGGGCCGTGCCTGTTTGTGTGCTGTCACACAATGCGAATAGCTTGTCTGGAAACGCTTCATCAGAAAAATGAAATGAACCTCCTTTTGACAGAACAGATGCAGATTAGATGGTCAATTTGTGCTGACTAGACCCTAATACATGGTACAATGAAGAGGTGGATTTTTAGATTGAGGAGAGATTGTACATGAATATCGCTTTCTTTTTATATCCGAAAGAAGACGTCAAATATCTAGACCCGGAATCGACGGTGCGTCAAGCGCTCGAGAAGATGAAGCATCATCGCTTCACCTCGGTGCCGCTCGTATCCGAGAACGGCTTTTACGCCGGGACGATGACAGAAGGGGATTTACTCTGGGCACTCGCCGAACAGCTTCGCGGGGAAGAAGACTACGAAAAAGTGCTCCGGACACGGTTGAAAGACATCAAGCAACGCGTACGGTATAAGCCGGTCGCCATCACGGCGCAAATCGAGGAGCTCGTCGATGCGATCACCGACCAAAACTTCGTGCCGGTCGTCGATGACGGCAAGTATTTCATCGGCATCATCCGGCGCCGCGACATCATCGAGTACTACTCGACGAAGTTGAAACAGCTCGAGAATAAAGTGAACTGAGCGAACGGACCAACCTGTGTGAAAGCGGGTTGGTTTTTGTATGTGCGAATACTAGTAACGGGGAGGCGAACTATAGATGGAACCACGAGTCATTGAATCGATTGAGCTATGGTTTCAAGAGGCAGGGTCTGCGGAAGCAGTGAACTTCATCGATTTCATGCTGTATTTGAATGAATCGGCGTATTCGTTGCTTCACCGAGACACGTTACATGGTATCTTCACCTATCAGATCCGCTACCAAGACGGGACCTCTCAGTCTGTCTCGTACGATAAAGACGAGTGGGTCGCCCATGAACGGAATGAATGGCAAACCGGTATGAGCGGCGGTGAGTGGGTATGGTGGCTCGTCGAGCGATGGCGTTTTGTCGTGGAGTGGTGGAGCGGACGGGACTTCCGGACGGGTGACGAGATAGAAGAGAACTTCTATGGGATGATCCCATACGGTGAAGTTTAAGACCTTGATATTCTGCTATATACAATTATTGGAAATGACGGCCTCAACACAAAAGCGTTAATCAAAGAGGGGTATTACAATGACCCGCTGCTACATGAATGGATTGTCATTCCCGAGTCGATGGACAGCCTACGACCGCTCGTCTTGGCCTTCTGTTACAACAAAGGGATTCTGGAGACACCCCGAACCATTGAGCGGATTGAAGTGACGTTCACCGATGTGACGACAGGAGCGGTCCAATCGCTTGTGAGTGCACTCGAAGCGTATGAGAAGCCGGCAGATCTCGATTTAGATGATATGATGTATCGTGATGACATGTTTTATCGCGACGAATCCATTCAAGGGACGATTCGTTATGAGGTGACGTATCAAGGCGGAAGGGTCCAATATGTCGAGCATGATAAGTCGGAGATATTCATAGATTGGGACATGGCGATGATCGATTCGTTTTTCGAACATTGGCTAAAGCTGTACGAAACGTATGCCGAAAAGTCGTTTCCATCCGGTCGACCGTTGCAACGATTTGAATCGGGCTATGATTACTGGAAAGCGAGACTGTCGCCTGAAGCGTGGGACGAGCTCATCCATTCGACTGACCCTGAAGACCAGCGGCTTTTAACGGATAAGAGACCGCATGACGAGATTCAAGACGCAAAAGAGCAGTTCGAGATGATGTTCGTTCGAGCAGCAGAACCTTACCTCGAAGATTTGCGCCACGGATTCTATGTTGACCACCTGTTGGAACAACGCATCGACGTCGAAGGCTCGTTCGATGCCATGATTGCGCTCTACAAAGAAATATCCGAGGCAGAAGAGAAAAGGCGAGCGAGAGAGCAGCTGCTTTACGGGGAGAAGGATGAAGACAACCTTAATTGAATAAAGCCTATGTAAAAATTGGGACATTCCTTATACTTGTACGTATAGAGTCAAAACGTACAAGGAAGGAGTGACAATGGATGACGATGCCCGATCTGAATATGCTTCGTGAATCGCTCAGACCAGATTGTGCGAACTGTTTCGGTCTCTGTTGTGTGGCGTTCCACTATTTGAAGTCAGAGGATTTTCCCATCAATAAACCGGCGGGACAGCCGTGTGTCCATTTGGCAGATTCGTATGCCTGCAACATCCATTCCGAACTGCGCGAGCGGGGCTTCAAAGGATGTACGGTGTATGACTGTCTCGGGGCAGGGCAGTTCGTGTCACAAGTGACGTTTCACGGACGAAGCTGGCGAGAGGGGGAGGTCGATGGGCCGCGCATGTTCGCGATAGTGCCGATCATGAGCCAAGTCCACGAGCTGCTGCTCTACATCACTGACATCCTGAGCCGGGACATCCCAGAGCACGATGCTCGGTTACTCGAGACGTTATTGGAAGAACTGCTGTCATTCCGTGAGTTACCGCCTGAACAGTTGACCGGGACGGCGCTGATGGCATTCCGACAACAGGCCCGCCCGTTGTTCGTCCGACTCAGTCAGCACATACGTGCGGCAGGACTGAAACTGGGCGGCCTGACGTTGACGTCACGACACGAGCAAGATCGTGCCGATTTGATTGGACGAAACGTGACCAAGCATGACGTGAGAGGAACGTGTTACCGAGGCGCCTTGTTGATCGGTGTTAACTTACGTGGGCAAGACCTGTCCTATGTCGATTTCATGGGGGCCGACGTACGAGATCTTGACGTGCGAGGAGCTGTGTTGACCGACAGTCTGTTTTTGACACAGATGCAAGTGAACGCGATGAATGGGGACCGGCATACAAGACTGGCACCCGTCTTCACGCGGCCGAGCCATTGGCTGTAACGCAAGAGACGACTTCCACAATGGAAAGTCGTCTTTTTGATGTGCTTGTGTTACGAGAGTGGCGAGAAATGGGGGAGCACATATTCACCAAGCTCCTCGATGACCTCGTCTGGGTCATACTCCAAATTGACATTGAGTCTGACCTGAATCGTGCCAATCACTGAGCACTTGTTGCTGGGAAAATGGGGACTGGGATAATACTTCCAACCGATTTTGGATATGATGTGTGCCTGGGGAAGACGTGATCTCCTGACGAAACGGTTGCTCGTGCCGAGCAGCCGTTTTTTGTTGCCTTATGTCGGGTACAGTCTCAAGAGACAAAGGAGGGGGCAACTATGGATATGTTGACATATCGATTTGAAGATGACGGCTCGATTCCGAACAATCCAGATTTTCCGGTGCTGTTATATCGGGGCGTGTTCGACGAGACGGACGGCATGCAGGCGACGTTTGAACATAACGGCTGGGGGAACAGCTGGGTGAACGGCGTGTTCGATTACCATCACTACCACAGTAATACGCATGAAGTGCTGGGCGTGAAGTCGGGCCGGGCGACGGTCCAACTCGGCGGTGCGACGGGAGACCTCGTTTCACTTGAAATGGGAGACGTCTTGATTTTACCGGCCGGGACGGGACATCGCCGTCTCGAGGCGAGTGCAGACTTCGCCATCGTCGGTGCGTATCCGGACGGGCGCGACTACGATACGTTGACCGGGAAACCGGGAGAACGACCGGACAATATCCTACGCATCGAACGAGTCGACAAACCGGCGACCGATCCTGTTTTCGGGACGACCGGACCGTTACATGAACAATGGACGAAGGAGGAGATGGCATGAACCGCATACCACACACATTGATTTTGGCGGCACTGAAACAACACGTGGCTGAACTGCCGGACGGCCGTGAAATGAGAGTCCTTGGGCAAGGCACGTGGCGCATGGGGGAAGACGAATCGAAACGGGATGCCGAGATCGAGGCACTCCGGACGGGACTCGACTGCGGATTACACGTCATCGATACGGCGGAGATGTACGGGGAAGGAAAATCGGAGGCGCTCGTCGGCGAAGCAATCCAAGACCGGCGGGAAGACGTGTTCCTCGTGTCGAAAGTGTATCCACATAACGCCGGGGGCGACAAACTGGTCCAGGCGTGTGACGCCACGCTCGAACGGCTAGGTACCGATTATCTCGACCTCTATTTGCTCCATTGGCGCGGGAACATCCCGCTCGAGGAGACGGTCGATGGGCTCGAACAGTTGAAGGCGGACGGGAAGATCCGGGCGTGGGGCGTGTCGAACTTTGATGTCGACGATATGAAGGAGTTGCTCGCCTTGCCGAACGGGAAACATTGCGCCGTCAACCAAGTGCTGTATCATCTCGGCAGCCGCGGCGTCGAATACGACTTGTTGCCATTTTTACAGGAGCAAGGCATCCCGATGATGGCTTACGCCCCACTCGCCGAAGGAAGCGATGTGAAAGAGAAAGTCTTCAACGATGAGACGGTAAACCAGATCGCCAAAGCGTACAGTGCGACACCGGCCCAAACCTTGCTCGCGTGGACAGTGCGGAGTGGCAACGTCATCGCCATCCCGAAAGCAGGGCAGAAAGCCCACGTCGAAGAGAACGGCGCGGCGATGCTTCTCAACCTGAGCGAGGATGACTTCAATGCGCTCGACGAGGCGTTCCCGCCACCGAGTGGGAAAGAACCGTTAGATGTGATTTGAAGACCACAGGCGAGCTCACTGGCTCAACTGTTGTTGCGCCTTCATCTGAATGTATTCCTAAGCAAGCACGAGAAAACCCACTCACACTGACGTGAGTGGGTTCGTTTTAGTTCGCTAACGGATGCTTCAACAGGTAGTCTTCAATCTGTCCAATCGTCTGTTTCAACACGCCGTCCTCAAACGGCGACTTGAGTCCGGCCAACTCGACGAGCTCGAGGAACGAGCGGCTGCCGCCGGCTTGGCAGAGCGTGAGGTAATCGCTCCACGCTGCTTCACGGTCTTCATGCATGCGCACCCAGAACTGGAAGGCACACACTTGCGCGAGCGTGTAGTCGATATAGTAGAACGGGCTTTGGAAGATGTGCCCTTGTTGGTGCCACCAAGCTCCTGACTCGAGATAACCGTTCGTCTCATAGTCACGGTGCGGGAGGTACACTTTTTCAAGGTCACGCCATGCCTGGCGACGCTCAGCGGCCGTCATTTCTGGGTTGCGGTAGACGACGTGCTGGAACTCATCGACGAGGACGCCGTATGGCAAGAATGTGATGCTTCCGGCCAAGTGATTGAACTTGTACTTGTCGACTTGGTCGCCGAAGAATAGCTCCATCCACGGCCAGCAGAAGAATTCCATCGACATCGAGTGAATCTCGCACGCCTCGTATGTCGGGAACGCGTATTCTGGCGTCGTCAAATGACGGCTCTCGTACACTTGGAAGGCGTGACCGACCTCATGTGTGAGCACGTCGATGTCGCCGGCCGTCCCGTTGAAGTTCGAGAAGATGAACGGGAGACCTTCTGACGGGAGGTACGTGCAGTACCCGCCACCGGACTTGCCCGGTTTCGCCGTAAGATCGAGAGCGCCGCGCTGTTGCATGAACTGGAAGAACTCGTCCGTCTCTTTCGAGAGTTCGCGGTACATCGTGTTCCCACCCTCGATGATAAACGCCTCGTCGCCTTTCGGTGTCGCGTTGCCGTCCGGGAAGACGAACGACTCGTCGTAGTACGTGAGCGTGTCGACACCGATCCGTTTCGCCTGCTTCTCTTTTAACGTCGTCGCGAGCGGGACGATGACGTCGCGCACTTGCTTGCGGAAGTTGTCGACGTTTGACTCGTCATAGCCGACACGTTGCATCCGGGCGTAACCGAGCTCAACGAACGACGGGAAGCCGAGCGTGTGAGCGATGTCGGTCCGGACGCGTACGAGTTCACCATAAATGCGGTCGAGTTCGTCGCCGTTGTCGGCGAGATATGTATAACGGGCCTCGGACGCCGCTTTTCGAACTGAACGGTCAGGAGATTGCAGATACGGGCCGAACTGGGACAAGTTGAGCGTCTTGCCATCGAATTCGATTTGGGCCGCCGACATGACCTTCTGATAAGCGGTCGTCAATCGGTTCTCTTCCTGTAGTTTCGGGATGAGCGACTCTTCGAACGTCTTGAGCGCGCGCTCGGCGAGTTCGAATAACTGGCTGCCCCATTCCTGTTCGAGTTGGCTGCGGAGGTCGTGCTCGGTCAAGACGCGATAATACGCTTGTACTTCTTTCTCGTACACCGGCAAGGCATCGTCAAAAAACGTCTGCTCGGCCTCGTAGAACGCATCGCGCGTGTCGATCGAGTGGCGGATCGAGACGAGCTGACTTTGCGTCTCGAATTCGTTCCGTTCCTGGTTGATTTGGCGAATCAATTCGTTCGCTTCCTCGAGTGTGCTGGCTTGTTGCAATTCGACTGAATAGTCCGACAATCGGCTGTTTAGAGCCTCCAAATTGGGCCGTTCATATGACAATTTTGTGAAAGTCGTCATTGTAAGCGCCTCCATCGTGTGAAATTTTTATAAAGTGTAAAAAGGGCTTGCAAAAGCGGTTGCACACTCGTATTCTTACGATGTGTAAACGAATTCGCACTACCTTATTACAACTATACCGTTTCTAGGGTAGGGATTGAAGAGGAAGCTTTTCGGGTATAAAAGCTAAGACTTTGATTAACAGAACATGTTGGAGGGATTAAGCTATGGGATTCTTTAAAAAACTATTCGGTGGTAAAGAAGAACAACTTAACGCGGTTTCACCGCTTACAGGGAAGGTCATTGACATCACAAACGTTCCTGACCAAGTGTTCTCGCAAAAAATGATGGGTGACGGTATCGCCGTCGAACCGACAGATGGTAAAGTCGTTTCGCCGGTCAACGGTACAATCGCGACTGTCTTCCCGACAAAACACGCGATTGGGATCAACGCTGACAACGGTGCCGAGTACTTGATTCACATCGGTCTCGACACGGTCAACCTTAAAGGTGAAGGCTTCGAAACGCACGTGACAGAAGGTCAAGCGGTTAAAGCTGGCGACACGCTCGTCACATTCGACCTCGACTTCATCAAAGCGAACGCGCCGTCGACGATCACACCAGTGATCATCACGAACCACGACAGCTTTGGCGTCAACAAACTCGTTGCTGAAGGCGACACGGTCACAGCCGGTTCTTCAGAAGTCGTCGAATTGACGAAAAAATAAGTTGCACATTTTACTCGGAGGCATACGCTTCCGAGTATTTTTTTATGGATTCGGGAACTATACTAAGAAGAGAGGGGGAGAGACACATGGATGGAAAGAACGCACCGTATCGGGGGTATGGGGATCGGATTCGAATTTTACGTGAGCGGGCCGGCATCTCGGTCGAGGCACTCGCCGACCGCATCGGCGTCGCCCCGTACTTTATTCGCCGGACCGAGCTGAGTGAAGTCTACCCGACGATGCCTTACATAGAGGCGCTCGCCGAGGCGCTCAAGATCGACGCGAACTATTTGGCCCGCCATATTTGGACGGGTGAGTCGCTCAAAGTGCTCATGAAAGGAACGGTCCCGGAGCTCGAACAGATGAAGCTCGCCTACGATGAGGCGATGCACGGCAAGTCGACCGAGGACATGCAACGTCAGCTCGAGGCGCGCATGCGCATCTTCGACTTGATGCACGAGGAAGAACTCCGTTGCATCTTTGCCGAAGACGAGGAACCGACGTCACATCAAGCGCTCGAGGCGCTCGTCGATGCTGTGCTCGACCTAGGCCGCTCGCACGAACCGACGCAACGGATTGTTCCGTTCGCTCGCTATATCGAGCAGCTCGTACCGGACCAGTTCGTCGACAACTCGTTCCAATACACGGAGTTCGGGGTCATCGCTAAATCGTATAAATTGCAGTGACAGCCGTGGGAGACCACGGTTTTTGCATACAAAAACAGCCGCTCCGAGGAACGGCTGTTTTCTGTTAACGCGCCATGCGCGCGTCGTAGCGTACTTTCGGTCGTGTCCCGGCAAGTAGGAAGCCGAGCACGATATTGAGAATCGTGAGCACCCAACCGACGTAACCGAACGTGTAGGCGAGGCTCGCGAGCATCGTCTGCCAGTCGAGTAAGGACGCGGCGTCACCACGAACGCTGAAGCGGATCGCGGTGAATCCGATGAGCGTCGTCGCCGTGATCAAGATGCCGATCCACGCGCCGCCGAAACGGGACGTCTCCGGACGACGGCTGACCGGATACCAAAAAGCGAGCGTCCCGAGGAACGTGCTTCCTGCGTATGCGAGCAAGATTTGCCACAGCGCATCGGCGTCCAAGAAGACGGTATAACAGATGAACGTCGTGAGCGTCGTCATGAAAGTAAAGATTAAAGCTGCGAGTAATCGTGATCGCATAGTTCGTTTCCTCCTCATTTTGCACATTCTTTAGAGTATACGAAAACGAAAATGCTGTAAACGTTATTGTCGATTCTGTAATATTTGTCGCCATTGTTTAATCGCATTGTTGCCGTAGAACAAGACGCCGCCGCGATAAAATTTCGAGCCGACCCACAAAATCACACCGATTGTGGCGATCATGATGCCGATTGATAACGCGACTTCCCACACCGGCACGTCGACGAGCATGACGCGAAGGAACATGAGCATCGGCGTGAAGAACGGCACGTACGACAGGATCGTGACGATCGGTGCCTCCGGATTGTTCAAACCGAACATGGCGGCGAGGAACCCGGCGACCAGCAGCATGATGACCGGCATCGTCATCTGTTGCGACTCCTCGACCCGGCTGACGAGCGAACCGAGCACGGCGAACATGGCCGCATAGAGCAGGTAGCCGAGCGTGAAGAACGTCAACAGATAGACGACGGCGCGAACGTTGCCGGCGTTGTCGATGACCGACTGGGCCATCTCGTTGCTGCGGGCGCTGAAGTAACCGAAGCCGAGGAAGATGGCGATTTGGAGCAGGGCGAGCGTCCCGATGGCCGAGATTTTAGCGAGCATATGCGTCACCGGGTGCGTCGTCGAGATGATGAGCTCCATGACACGCGACGATTTCTCGGTCGTGACCTCGGTCGAAATCATCGACCCGTACGTGATAATCGAGACGTAGAGCAACATGAGCATGACGTAGACGAAGGCGAACGACGAGAACAGCTCGTCCGAGTTCTCTCCGCCGCGGCCGAGGTACGATTCCTCGACCGTCACGGGCTCATTCAACGCCGCGAGGACGGTCGGATCGATGTTCGACGCCTCAATCAGCTCGGCGTTCCGGACTTCCCGCAGCGCCGTCTGTAGTACCGTCGTGAAATCCGGTTCCGGCCGTTCCGAGAGGACGCGGGCCGAGTCCTCTTCGATGAAGGCGACGATCTCATAGTCCCCGTTATCGAGCCCGGCACGTGCCTCGGACTCGCTGATGGACGCCGACTCGATATCTTCATAGCCGAGAGACTGCATGAGCGTCGTCAGTTCGTTATTGTCGGTGACGAGGATGGCTTGCGCCTGGTCAGTGTCCTCGAAGTTCGCGAGCAATCGGTCGATGTTCGTGAAACCGAAGATGAACAGAATCGTCAACAACGTCGAGATGAGGAACGCCTTCGAGCGCAGTTTCGAGCGTAACGTGAACGAGTAGAGTGGTCCGAAGTTATGAAACATGTTGGCCGACCTCCTTGATGAAGATGTCGTTTAATGAGACGGGCTGGCGCATGAACGTCTTGATGGCGGCCCCGTTCGCCACGAGGGCACCGAGCACTGCATCGCTGTCGTCGAACGAGTCGAGCCGGACGAAGTGGCCATCCTTATGAGGTTCGACCGCCCGGACGACCGGGAGGGCTTGCAACAGGTCCGGGCGATCGGTCTCGATGAACAGCACCGGCTCCTCATAGCGGGTCTTGATTGTCGGGACGTCGCCGCTGACGACGGCACGGCCGCCTTTCAAGATGCCGATATGTTGGCACAGCTCTTCGACGTGTTCCATCCGGTGACTCGAGAAGACGATCGTCGTCCCGGCGTCACGGAGCGCGAGCACTTCACGTTTTAAAATCTCGACGTTGACCGGGTCGAGCCCGCTGAACGGTTCATCGAGAATGAGCAGTTCCGGGTTGTGGAGCAGGGCGGCCACGAGTTGAATCTTCTGTTGGTTTCCTTTTGACAGTTGTTCGACGCGCATCGTCTCATACTGAGGGATCTCGAGCCGTTCGAGCCACGTCTTGACGGCCCGCTTCGCCTCGGCTTGCCGCATGCCTTTCAGGCTAGCCAAGAAGACGAGCTGGTCACGGACGGGTGATTTCGGATAAAGGCCTCGTTCTTCCGGCAGATAGCCGACGATGCGATGGTCGACGTTGCGACCGTCCCACGTAATCGTCCCGGCACTCGGTTTGAGGATGTCGAGAATCATGCGGAACGTCGTCGTCTTACCGGCGCCGTTCGCCCCGAGCAGCCCGAACATCTCGCCTTTTGGGACATGAAAGCTCAAGTCGTCGACGGCCGTGAAGTCGCCGAACTGCTTCGAGACACGATCAATTTGTAACGTCATAGAATGTACCTCCTTATAGGTGTCTACTAGTAGCGTACGCCATGTTGAGCAAAAAGTTTCACATTTCTTCAAAAATGATTTATCTTGAAATCAAGATAATAAAAAGGAGGACATGACATGACGAAGCAATCAGCGGGTATCCATCACATCTCGGCGATGGTGAAAGACCCACAACGTACATTAGATTTTTATGGGAATGTCCTCGGACTTCGATTCGTCAAACAGACGGTCAACTTCGACGACCCGGGCACGTATCACCTCTACTTCGGGGACGAGCAAGGGTCACCGGGGACGGTCATCACGTTCTTCCCGATCCCTGGGATCGGCAAAGGTAGCGTCGGCAGCGGACAGGTCGGGGTCACGGCTTATCTCGTCCCGGAAGGCAGTCTGTTGTTCTGGGAGAAACGATTGAACGACCATGGCGTCGGTACGGTCGCGACCGAGCGCTTCGGCGAGCCGTCGCTCCTGTTTGAAGACCCGGACGGACTTGTCGTCGAGCTTGTCGCCCGGACCAGTACGAAACAGACAAGTTGGGTCGTGCCGGGCGTGACGTCACGCGAGGCGATTGTTGGTTTTGCCGGGGCGACGTTATTGTCGAAAGACCCGGAGGCGACGGTTCGCCTGTTGACGGGGCTGTTTGGCTTTGAGACGGTAGGGGAAGATTCAGAATGGATTCGCCTTGAGGCGACGGCCGACTACGGCAACGTCATCGACGTGAAAAAGACCATCCTGCCGAACGGGGTTCCTGGTTCGGGGACAGTCCATCATATCGCCTGGCGCATCAATGATGGGGAAGACTATGCCTCATGGCAAGACGCCATCTTCGAGCTCGGGCTACGCCCGACCGAAGTGAAAGAGCGTCACTATTTCCGCTCGGTCTACTTCCATGACGGCGGCCGGATTCTTCACGAACTGGCGACCGACGCCCCTGGCTTTTTGATCGATGAGAGCTTGGAGGGCCTCGGCTCGACACTCAAACTCCCGGCTTGGTTCGAACAAGACCGCGAGGCGATCACTCGCACGTTACCGACGATTACAATCCCGAGAGGAGACATGACATGATTCATCAATTCATCAAAGGCACGACCGAGACGACACTCGTTTTATTGCACGGAACAGGAGGGACGGAACAGGACTTGATTCCGCTCGCCCGAATCCTCGCCCCGGAGGCGAACATTTTGACGCTGCGCGGGGACGTCCTCGAGAACGGCATGTCCCGCTTCTTCCGCCGTCACGCGGAAGGCGTACTCGACCTCGAGGACTTGAAGAAACAGACGGAACAGTTCTTGACGTTCTTGGATGACGCCACGACAGAGTACGGCATCGACCGGGACAAGATGATTCCGCTCGGTTATTCGAACGGCGCCAACTTGATCGGCTCGGCGCTGTACCGACAAAACGCATTCCACGCGTCGCTCTTATTCCACCCGATGGTCCCGGACCGCTCGCTCACGCTGCCGGACCTCGCTGGTGCGAACGTGTTTATCTCGGCCGGAGAACGTGACCCGATTTGCCCGAAAACAGAAACAGAAGAGCTCACGTCGACGCTACGGAGTGCCGGAGCGGACGTCGAACTCTTCTATCACGGAGGTGGGCACGAGCTGCGCATGGAAGAAGTCGAGGCAGCTCGGGCATGGCTAGAACCGTTCCTCGATTAAGCCATCTTCTTCGGTTTCGGTGGTCTCGAATAGACGACGAGCACACCTCGATCAATCAAATAGGCGGCGAACAGACGTTTCGCCTCTTCAGAACGAACGGTTCGGTCGATTTGGATATACAATCGGCCGAGCTTTTTTTGTGACGTGCGGGTCAATAACCAGATGGAGTCAAGCGTGTACTGCCAACCGCGGAGCGTATCCGCGCCGATGTACATATACCGGTTCGATGTGCGCTCAAGCAGATAATTAAGCCACCAGACGTCCCGGGCGAGCTTCATGGCGACACCGATGAAGAACGAGATGAACACGAACGACAGGGCAGACAGAATCGGATGGATGGCGGTAAATCGTTCCCGGATGGGTTCGAAGGCGACGATGAGCAGTCCGACGGAAAAGGCGCCGGTGAACCACCAAAATCCGAAGTTAGAGAATGAACGTTTCGGGTCATGCACCATATGATGACGGTTACGGATGACGGAAGCCATTCTCCACACCTCCTTTTATTAGAATATTCTGATTATTTAGTAAGACTACTATACTATACTGTACCCACTCTCGTCTATTTGAATACGCGCGAAACGTGCTCTAGCTTGAAGATTTCTTGACGTTTCGGCTTGCAGAGGGCAAATCCGGGGAATGATGACAGTGAAGTCATCATTTTTTTGTGGAATCGTAATTTCATCAGCTCAAAAAATCGGCTATGATGGATGAGGCAAAAAAGAGAGAACATCAGAAAACTAATAAAGAACTAGAGGGAAAGACATGCGAAATCATTGGTACGATAATATTAAAGGCGTGCTCGTCTTGCTCGTCGTGTTCGGTCACTTGTTGACCGACGTACGCGGCGCGTATGACGACATCCTGCCGAAATGGGTCTATTTATTTTTATACACGTTCCACATGCCGTTGTTCATCATGTTGAGCGGTTACTTCTTCCGGGAGAACCGTTATTTGCGCGTCATCCAGTTGTTCGTCGTCTACGTCATCTGGCAAGTGATTCTCGGCTCGTGGTTCGCCTTCACCGAGGGCATCCCGCTCTTATCACTCGAGAACCCTGCACTGAACATCTTGACGCCGTATTGGGCGCTCTGGTATTTGATGGCGATTATCATCTGGTACGTCATCACCCCGTACGTGACACAATTGAAAGGATACGTGCTGTTCGCGCTCTTGTTCGCGCTCCTGTTCGGCTTCCAAGCTGAGTCGACCGGGTTCTTCGCGCTCCGGAAAGTCATCATGTTCTACCCGTTCTTCTTGATCGGGAACTGGATGAGCGAACGGAACACGTTGAACTTCTTTGAATTGCCGAAGCGGGCCGAGCAGCGCAACCGTTACCGGATTGGCGGTTTTGCCGTCTTCACGACGCTCACGCTCGGGCTACTCGCCTCGATGAGTTTCCAACAGGAGGGTACGTTCTATCATATCGGTAACTTGTTCAAATTCCGGTTCGCCTATGAGTCGGCGGTGCCGGAGGCGATTTGGAGCGGGCCGTTCGCTTTCTTGATCGTCTACACGGTGTCGATTCTTATGGCGATCAGCTTCGCCTTGATGATTCCAGGGCGTGAACTGCCGGTGTTCACCCGGGCCGGGAAGTATAGCCTCTACGTCTATTTGGTGCACGTCTTCCTCGTCGTCGCCTGGAAGGCGTTCATCCCAGCCGGTTTCATGCCGACGTCGTGGCTCCAATTGCTCGTCTTGTTCGGCGTCGCCTTCTTGATCGTCCTGGTCATTATCAGCCCGCCGGTCGTCAAGCTGTTGAAGCCGCTCGTTGAGATTGACGTTCGCCGTGCCCAAGATATGAAGGACGTGAAATCGTAAACCCTTTTCTAAATGGCGGTTTTCCGCTACACTTTAAGATGGGAAGCGAAACTAGAGTTAAGGAAGTGACACCATGCCATACGAAAATGGAATGCACAGCACTGAAGGAGACGTCAACGTCTCACGCCACGTCGTGGAAATGATCGCCGCTGTCGTGGTCAAAGAGACGAAATACGTGTCGTTCACACAAGAAGATACGAAATTGTCAGAGCGCGCGCTCATGAAGCACGTCAAAGTCGACGAGTCGTCAGAAGGCGTCACAATCAACTTGTCACTTTACATCGCGTACGGTCAATCGATCGTCAAGACGGTGACGGCCGTGCAAGAACGCATCACGCAAGACATGGACACGATGCTTGCCATGACACCGTTATCGGTGAACGTGAAAGTCGTCGGAATCCAATTATAAGTCGTGGGAGAAGCACCTGCTTCTCCTGCTTTTTTATTTTTTTGCGAAAGCGGTTGCATGATGATGGCTTTTTCATTTATAATAGAAATCGAACAAGTGCAACCGTTTGCATCAATGACCAATCGTGCAACGGGTACTTGTCAAGTTCCCTTAATGTAGTCTGACGACAGAAGCATTAGAAGGAAAGGCGGAAAGCATGTATGTCGACGATTGAAGCAGTCATTTTTGATTTGGACGGTGTCATCACTGACACCGCGGAGTACCATTACCTCGCTTGGAAACAACTTGGAGAAGAGCTCGATATTCCGTTTGACCGCGAGTTCAATGAGACGCTAAAAGGCGTGAGTCGGACGGACTCGCTCGAGCGCATCCTCGCGCTCGGTGGAAGACAGGACGATTTCACACCGGATGAAAAAGCGGAACTCGCACAGAAGAAGAACGAGCATTACGTTGAACTCATTCAACACATCTCTTCAGCCGACTTGTTGCCGGGCATCATTTCATTCTTCGATGAAATTAAAGAGGCTGGTCTCAAAATCGGAATGGCTTCGGCTTCTAAAAACGCATTCGCGGTCGTAGACGCACTTGGTGTCCGTCATTACTTCGATCACATTGTCGATGCAGCAACTGTCGCCGAATCAAAACCACATCCCGAAGTGTTTTTGAAGGCTGCCTCTGCCCTTGGCGTGAAACCCGAACATGCCATCGGCGTTGAAGACGCAGCTGCAGGCGTAACTGCAATCAAAGCGGCAAACATGTTTGCTGTCGCCGTCGGGGAAGAGTCGATGCTCGGTCATGCAGACCTCATCGTTTCTTCGACCGATGAACTCTCGCTCGCACGCATCCTCGAACGCGTCGGCGCGTAAAGACTACGATCATCTTCCGTGAGATGACGACTGCCCCGAACAGTCGTCATCTTTTTGTGTTGGTCCAAAAGACCTAAAATAGATAGAAATGCCTAAAAATAGATGACAAGTACATTACAAAACCGTTACACTTTTATATGGGAACAAGTAATAACTGGTAATAATTGATGAATTTGGGTGATGGGGAACATCAATTAGGTGTAGAGGAGGATTTGTGCATGGAATCTACAAACGTGAATGAAAATATTTATCGGGAACTGATGGAGATCGAAGAGTCGTATCGCCAGCTGCAACGCCGGGCCGAGTATTTGATTTCGGAACTGAACCGGAACAAGCGGGAAGAAGAATCGCTACTCGATCCGTCAAAACGAATGCGCCCACGTCGCGTCAATCAACGTTATCCGCTCGAGGTCTATGTCCATCAGGTAACAGACCTGTTGAAGGAACGGAAGACGATGAGCGTGCGGGACATTCAAATGGAGCTCGAGTTGCGTTATCGTCACCACATTAGCAATATTTACCAATTGATGGTGAAAATCGAATCGGTCAATCCTGACATCAAAAAGATTGGCCGCGGCTTGTATACATACGAGGCCACGGATGAAGTGACGACGCATCCGGCCCACGCCTGAACGTGACCCGACGAGACGACCTCGTCGGGATTTTTTCGTTGTAACATTTCTGATACGTCTCGCCTCAAGGGAAATATGCTATAATTCGCCAGAGTCTATTTTTTTATGAGAGAGGAACGTTGGCCCATGTTATGGATTGCCATGTTGGTCAGTTTTGTGATGGCCATCTTGATCACGCCGCTCGTTCGCCGGTTTGCTTTTCTGATCGGAGCGGTCGATCACCCGAACGCCCGAAAAGTACATTTACGGACGATGCCACGGATCGGCGGCCTCGCCATCTTCATCGCTTTCTTTATCGGCTATGCGCTCCTATTGCCGACGAGCCGTTATAACGATGCCATCTTGATTGGGGCGGTCGTCATCCTGTTGACCGGCTTGATTGATGATCGCTTCCAACTGACGGCCCGCGTCAAACTGATGGGCCAGATGATCGCGACGGTCATCGTCTTGAACTCAGGCATGCGCATCGAATTGATTAACCTGCCGTTCGACCAACAGCTGTATCTCGGTTCGTGGAGCATCCCGGTGACGGTGCTCTGGCTGATCGGCATCACGAACGCCATCAACTTGATCGACGGTCTCGACGGACTCGCCGCCGGGGTCTCGAGCATCGCCCTCGGGACAATCGCGCTGCTCGCAATCATCCAAGGGAACGTTTATTTGACGATGATGGCGCTGTTGCTCCTGGCGAGCACGCTCGGCTTTCTCGTCCATAACTTCTATCCAGCGAAGATATTCATGGGCGACACCGGGGCGCTCTTCCTCGGCTATATGCTCGCCGTCTTCTCCTTGATCGGATTCAAGAACGTGACGCTGTTCTCGCTCGTCGTCCCGGTCCTCTTGCTCGGTCTGCCGATCTCGGACACGATTTTTGCGATCGTCCGTCGGCTCGTGCAAGGGCGTCCGCCGATGTCGCCTGATAAGTCGCATATGCATCACCAGTTGATCGATATGGGCTTCACGACGCGGCAAGCCGTCCTGCTCATGTATGGGATGACGTTCTTCTTCGGCATCGCCTCGATTCTGTTCGCGAAGACGACGATGCTCGGAGCCATCATCACGTTCGTCATCGTGCTCATCGTCATCGAGCTGATCGTCGAATCGACCGAGTTGATCCATCCGAACTATAAGCCGATCATCCAGACGTCACGACGCCTGCTCGGCCGGCCGAAGGCCTGATGTGACCATATGAAAACGACCGGGGACACGCGTCCCCGGTCGTTTTTTGGTATCAGTACGTCGTCGTCTCGCTGAAACCGTCTTCCGTTTCATTCAAGCCGTCGCCGGTTCCGTTGTCACTGTCTTCCGCCGTCACCGGCAGGCCGAGCTCGTTCTTCAAGAGTGTGCGTTTCTCGCTCAAGTCGGCCGGGTCGAGTTCATAGTAATACACACCGCCGAGCGTCAAGTCACCGCCTGCGAGCGTCTCTTGGTTGAACGACCGGAGCGACTTCGTGTACGGCTGCAGCTGTGACGCCTCGGACAAGGACATATTCGTTCGGATGTTATCGCCGACCGCATTCATGATCCGGTTGAGCTTCGTGAACGAATTGATCGTCGTCGCCTCGTTGATGATGGCCTCGAGCACCTGCTGTTGACGTTTCGCCCGTCCGACGTCACCCTCGGGGTCGTCTTTGCGCATGCGCGCGTAGGCGAGTGCTTCTTTTCCATCTAACATTTGGACACCTGGTTCGAGTTCGACGTTGCCGGTCGCCCGCCCGGAAATTGGGACGAGCACATCGACCTCGACGCCGCCGACCGCATCAACGAGATCCTCGATGCCATCAAAGTTGATCGTCGCATAGTAGTCGATCGGGATGTCGAACAGTTTCTCGACCGTCGCGATCGTCGTGTCGATGCCACCGTAGGCGTAGGCATGGTTGATTTTGTCTTTGAACTCACCGTCAGTCGTGACGATATCGACGTACGAGTCGCGCGGGATGCTGACGAGCGTCACTTGGCGCGATTCCTTGTTGAACGTCGCCACCATGAGCGAGTCGGTCCGTCCTTCTTCGAGCGAGGCGCCGCCATCGACGCCGGCGAGTAAGACGGAGAAGTGATCTTTCGTCAAATCGACCGTCTCTTCTCGACGGTCCGACTTGTCCCCGCGTGTCAGCTCGCTGTTCGTGTTCTCCGCCGTCTCGTTCGCCTTAAAGACGAAGTAGCCGAAGGCCGACCCGCCAATCAACAGGACGAGGCCGAGCACGAGCAGGACGATTTTCCACACGGGGCGTTTCTTGCGGGAGTCTTGTTCCATGTCGTCTCCTCATTTCATTCGTTTCCTTTAGTATACGTGACCTACCGCACAAAATCACGTTCGATGATACGTTGGTCCTGGGTCTCGAGTCCTCCTTGGCCGTTTGTCAAATCGACGAGCCAGGCGAGGGCGGCGTCGGTCTCTTCGACCGGAACCGAGATGTGGAACGTGACGGTGTCCGCGTAGACGATGTCGTCGAGGAGGTACGACGATTGCCGCAGTTCATTCTCGACCTTGCCGATCCAGCCGTAATCGACCGTTAGCGTCAAGCGTTGCATCGGGATGCGCTCGACGATGCCGACCGCGTCGAGACCTTCGCTCACCGTGCCACCGTAAGCGCGGATCAGTCCGCCGCCGCCGAGCTTGATGCCGCCGAAGTAGCGGGTGACGACGACGACCGTGTCTTTCAACTCGCGTTTCCGGAGCACTTCGAGCATCGGCAGCCCGGCCGTCCCGCTCGGCTCGCCGTCATCGTTCGCTTTTTGGAACTCGTTCCGTTCGCCGATGATATAGGCCGAACAGTTATGATTGGCGTTCCAATGCGCCTTCTTGATGGCTTGGATGAACGCCTGCGCCTCCTCTTCGGACGTGACCCGTTTGAAGTGGGCGATAAATTTTGACTTTTGAATGACGACCTCGTATTCTCCGTCTTGTTTTATAGTATAATTTTGTTCAGCAGACATTTCTGAAAATTCTCCTTTCTATTTTTGAATATTTTTTTTAAAATTCAAGTAGGCGTCAACGCCAGTTGCGGCGAAAGGGAAGGAGAGCCTCCAAGTTTCACTGTAAACGAACGTTCCGCAGACGATAATAGGAATAGATGAGGACTTACTACCGAATTATTAGGGGATGGCATCGTGAATCATATTACCGATCGTACAGCTTTAGAACATATCATAACAAATATGATTGATACGGTGACGGAAAGTAAAGAGGAGATCGTCCGGATTACCGAGAGTTCGGCCAACGAATATTCGTTGATTCAGAACGAACTGAAAGAGTTGACGCAAAAGATTGAGTTTTACATCGAGGAGTCGGAACGGCTCGACCTGCTCGTGAAAGCGGCGAAGAACAAACTCGTCCAAGTGAGCAAGAAGTTTCATATACATAGCGAACAAGAGATTCGGGAGGCGTACGAACGCGCCAACCAAATGCAGCTCGAGCGTTTTCTCATCCAAAAAGAAGAGATGGCCGGCCAACAGCGTCGCAACGACCTTGAGCGCCGCCTGCTCATCCTCGAGGACACGATTGAGCGGGCCGACAAGCTCGTCAGCCGCGTCTCCGTCGTGCTGAACTTCCTGCGGGACGACCTGCAACAAGAGTACTCGGACATGATGAAGAAGCAAGAGATGGCAATCAGCGTTTTTGAAGCGGCCGAACGTGAACGTCGTCACCTCGCCCGTGAAATGCACGATGGACCAGCGCAATCGCTTGCCCACATCTTGATTCGGGCCGACTTGATCGAGAAGACGTTCGACAAGCGGGGGAAAGACGAGGCGTTCGCCGAACTGCACGAGCTGAAACGCCTCATCCGCGGCGCGCTCGTCGACGTCCGGCGTCTCATCTACGACCTTCGTCCGATGTCGCTTGACGACCTCGGTTTCTTGCCGACGCTCGAACGGTATCTCCATCAGACTGAGGAATACACGGCCATCAAGACCCGGCTCAACTACCGGGGCTCGCGGGCCCGACTGCCTGAGAAATTGGAGATCAACGTGTTCCGGCTCGTCCAAGAGGCAGTCCAAAACGCGATCAAACATTCGAAGACGGCGGAGATTATCGTCAACGTCGAGCAAGCGCATGATGCGATACATATTCATGTACGCGACCATGGGGTCGGATTCGTGCCGAGTTCGATTGGCGAAGAGTCATTCGGGATCGTTGGGATGCGAGAACGGATCGAGCTTGTGAACGGAAGCATGACCATTGATTCGGAAGTCGGCAAAGGGACGGTCGTCCGCATGTCGATTCCGATCACGTAAGACAAGAACAAGGGGGAGTATCCAGATGGAACAATTACAAACACGCATCGCGATTGTGGATGACCATGAGCTGTTTCGAGAAGGCTTGAAACGGATTTTTGATTTAGAGGACGAGTTCACGGTCGTCGCCGAAGGACGGACCGGGACGGAGGCGATTCGCATCGCCGCGGACCACAAGCCGGAAATCTTGATTCTCGATATCAACATGCCTGAATTGAACGGGATTGAGGCGACGAAACAGTTGTCGGTGCTCTCACCAGAGACGCGCGTCCTCATCTTGTCGATTCACGACGATGAGTCGTACATCACGCATGCACTCGAAGCCGGAGCATCTGGGTTCTTACTCAAAGAAGTCGCATCGACCGAGCTGATCTCGGCCGTGCGCTCGGTCGCGAAGGACGGGGCATACTTGCACCCGAAAGTGACGACGAACGTCTTGAAAGAGTACCGTCGCTTGCTCCAATTCAAAGGGGAGCAGGCCGGCCGTAACGTCGAGAACCGCACGGATGATCCGGTCTACCAATTGTTGTCGCGTCGTGAAGTCGAAGTGTTGCACTTGCTCGCCGAGGGCCGCTCGAACCGCGACATCAGCGACATGTTGTTCATCAGCGAGAAGACGGTCAAGAACCACGTCTCGTCGGTGCTCCGCAAGATGGAAGTGAACGACCGGACGCAAGCCGTCGTCGATGCCATCCGCCGCGGATGGGTTGAGATTTGACCTCTACCGATGCAATACATCGTTTTTATGCTACAATATGGAATGGAATCCACATTCAATTGGAAAACGAAACGATGTAAAGTGAGGATATAGCATGGGAAACATAGCCATTTTGACCGACAGTACTGCCTATTTGCCGGCCGAATTTTGTGAGCGCCACGACGTCCACGTCGCACCGCTCAGCGTGATTTTTGACGGGGAGTCGTTCCGCGAAGCCGTCGATATCACGACCGAGGCTTTTTATGACCGGATCGAGGCAGGGAACTTGCCGACGACGTCCCAGCCGAGCATCGGTGAAACGATTGAACTGATTGAGCGTCTCCCGAACGAGGTGACGGACGTGATCGCGATCACGCTCTCGAGCGGCATCAGCGGGACGTATCAATCGATGATCGCCTTGAACGACATGGTCGACGTCAACGTTCACGCATTCGATTCGGAGATCTCATGTATGCCTCAAGCGTTCCTCGTCGAGGAAGCGATTCATTTACGCGATGCAGGCGCGTCGGCGCAAGAAATCATGGCTCACCTTGAAAAGATGCGCGAGTTGATTCGGGCGTACTTCGTCGTCGATGACCTCGACCACCTCCAACGAGGCGGCCGACTCAGCGCGGCGCAAGCGCTCGTCGGGTCGTTCCTTCAAATCAAACCGGTGCTGCATTTCCAAGACCGGATGATCGTCCCGTTCGAGAAGATTCGGACGTACAAGAAGGCGGTCCGTCGCATCGAAGAGATGATGGAACAGTCGATTCAAGGCGACGGGACAGGCTACTGTATCGGCATCATCCACGCCAACTGCCCGGAACGTCAGGCCGAGGAAATCGCCTCGATGAAACAGAAGTTTCCGCAGGCGCATGTCACGGGCGGTCATTTCGGACCGGTCATCGGGACACACCTTGGGCCAGGCGCAATCGGCATCACGTGGTATCGCCGCGAATGGTAAACAAAAGACGGCCATCTGGTCGTCTTTTTCGATAGAGAGGAGTGAGCCTGTGGCCAAATATCGTCAAATCTATGAGCGCCTCGCCGAGCGGATGAAGACGGGCGAGTATGCGGCGGAGTCGAAACTGCCGTCCGAGACCGAACTCATGCACGAGTACGAGGCGAGCCGAGGGACGGTCCGGAAAGCGCTCGATTTGCTCCAAGAGCACGGCTACGTCCGGAAGCATCACGGGAAAGGCGTGTTCGTGCTGCGGCGCGATCAAATCGAGTTCCAGTTCAACGGCATCGTCAGTTTCTCCGAAGTGTACGCCAGCATGCTCGGTCGCTCGATTCAGACATCGGTCGCCTCGTTCGAGGACATCGAGGCGCCGGCGTGGCTCGCCGACCGAATGAATTTGACGCCGGGGACACGGATGTACCGGATTGAGCGGGTCCGCAACTTCGATGGTGAGAACGTCATCTTAGACGTGAACTATTTCGTCAAAGACCTCGTGCCCGGCCTGACAGAAGAAATCGCCGCGCAATCGATTTACGCCTATGTCGAGCACGAGCTCGGGATGCAAATCAGTTACGCCAAACGGAAGATCGCGGCCGAGGACGTGACCGAGCTCGACCGCTTGCGGCTCGACCTGCACGATTATGAATACGTCATCGTCATCACGAACGACACGTTCCTCTATGAGGGCAGACAGTTCGAATATACCGAGTCCCGCCACCGGCTCGACAAGTTCCAGTTCAGCGATGTGGCGCGCCGGTAAGGCTCCTTTTTCGAAAGGAGTCTTTTTTTTCGTTTTGAATCAAGGCAAGAGGGAACAAAAATAGTGAACGCCTGTCACATAGTTGTCACACCTAACTTATATAGATAAGTTGTTGACATGACTTATCTATATAAGTTAAACTTTGTTTGTACTCATAAGTAACCGTTTTCAACAAACGCTTTCAAACAAAGGAGGCCTACAATATGAAGGCAGATTATCGTCAAATCGCCGCGGATATCCTTGAAGCCATCGGGGGCAAGGATAATGTCGACAAAGCGGCACACTGTGTCACGCGGCTCCGTCTTTCGTTGAAAGACCAGTCGCTCGTCAATGAAGCAAAAGTGAAAGAAGCCGATCTCGTCAAAGGCGCATTCGAAAACTCGGGTGTGTATCAGGTCGTCATCGGGGCCGGGGACGTCGAGCGTGTCTACGCCGAGTTCATCAAACTCGCTGGGCTTGAAGCGGCGACGGTCGCCGAGGTCAAATCGTCGGGCGGTAAGAAGATGAACCCGCTCCAGAAGCTCGTCAAAGTGTTCTCGGACGTGTTCATGCCGATCATCCCGGCCATCATCGTTGCCGGTCTATTGATGGGGATTAACAACTTGCTCGCCTCAGAAGGACTGTTCGTCGAAGGTGCGACGTTGATTGAGGAATATCCGAACCTACAAGGGTTATGGGATCTCGTCAACATGATGGCGAACACGGCGTTCGTCTTCCTCCCGGCACTCATCGGTTGGTCGGCGACGAAACGGTTCGGCGGCAGCGAAGTGCTCGGGATCGTCATGGGTCTCTTGCTCGTCCACCCGGATCTCTTGAATGCATGGGGTTACGGACAAGCAGCGCTGGAGGGCGACGTTCCGACGTTCAATATCCTCGGCTTGTTCGAGATCGAGAAAGTTGGCTACCAAGGTCAGATTCTTCCGATTTTGGCCGCGGCCTTCATTTTGAGCCATATTGAGATTTTCTTGAAAAAACATGTACCGAATGCGATTCAATTGCTCGTCGTGCCAATCACGACAATCGTCATCACTGGTTTCCTTGCGCTTTCGATTGTCGGACCGCTCACACGTGGCCTCGGTAACTTGATTGCAACGGGAATCGTCAACGTGTTTGAAGCGGTACCGGTCGTCGGGGCACTCCTGTTCGGTCTGCTCTACGCACCGCTCGTCGTTACCGGGATGCACCACTTGTTCCTCGCCATCGACTTGCAGCTCATCGCGGAGACGAACGGGACGTTCCTCTGGCCGATGCTCGCTTTGTCGAACATCGCCCAAGGTGCAGCCGCACTCGCGATGTTCCTCGTGTTCAAACACGACGCCAAACAAAAGAGTATGGCTTCGACGTCATCGATCTCGGCATTCTTCGGGATTACCGAGCCGGCCATGTTCGGGGTGAACTTGCCGAACAAGTTCCCATTCTACTCGGCGATGATCGGGTCGGCCGTCGCGGCGGTGTTCATCACATTGAACGACGTCCAGGCGTTCGCTGTCGGGGTCGGGGGTCTTCCTGGATTCCTGTCAATCTTCACCGATAAGATTCTTATCTTCATCGTCGGGATGGTCATCGCCCTCGTCATTCCGTTCGTGTTGACGCTCGCCCTGTCGAAACGTTACATGAAAAAAGGCGAGATCGAGAAAAACAAAGTCGCATAAGAAGATTACTGACAAGGGGAGGGACGGAGGTTCTTCCCCTTTTCCTATCGAAATGAAAACTCTTACAAAAGGAGACTACATCTATGACACAACCAAACTGGCGTAAATCCGTCGTCTATCAAATCTATCCGAAAAGCTTCTATAGCCCGGAAGGCAATGCCACCGGCTCAATCAAAGGGGTGACGGCGAAGCTCGATTACTTGGCCGAGCTCGGCATCGAATACATTTGGATGACCCCGGTGTACAAGTCGCCGCAAAACGACAACGGCTATGACGTCAGCGACTATTACGCGATCGATCCATCATACGGGACGATGGACGATCTCGACGAGCTCGTCCGCGAGGCCGAGGCGCGTGGCATCGGGCTCATGATGGATATCGTCGTCAACCACTCCTCGACCGAGCATGAATGGTTCCAGAAGTCGCTCGCCGGGGACGAACGGTATCGCGACTACTACATCTGGCGCGACGAACCGACGAACTGGGAGTCGAAGTTCGGCGGCAACGCCTGGAAATATGACGAAGCGAGCGGTCAGTACTACCTTCACTTGTTCGACGTGACCCAGGCCGACTTGAACTGGGAGAACGAGCAGATGCGCGAGGACGTCTATGAGATGATGCGCTTTTGGCGCGATAAAGGCATCAAAGGGTTCCGCCTCGACGTCATCAACCTGATCTCGAAGCAGCAGGACTTCCCAGAAGACGATTCGGACGGCCGCAAATTCTATACGGACGGACCGCGCATCCATGAATATTTGAAAGAGATGAACCGCGAGGTGTTCGATGGCCACGACGTCATCACGGTCGGCGAGATGTCGTCGACGACGCTCGACCATTGCGTCCGCTACTCGAGTCCGGACGAGCGCGAGCTCAGCATGACGTTCAGCTTCCATCACTTGAAAGTCGATTATCCGAACGGCGAGAAGTTCGTCGCCGCACCGTTCGACTTTGTGCAATTGAAAGACATCATGTCGACGTGGCAGGAAGGGATGCACGGCAAGGGCTGGAACGCCATCTTCTGGTGCAACCACGACCAGCCGCGCGTCGTCAGCCGCTTCGGTAACGACACCGACCACCGCGTCGAGAGCGCGAAGATGCTCGCGACGGTGCTCCATGGCCTGCAAGGGACGCCGTACATCTATCAAGGCGAGGAAATCGGGATGACGAATCCGGGCTTTGACTCGCTCGACGAGTATCGTGACATCGAGACGCTCAACGCCTATAACTTGAAACGCGAACAGGGCGTGTCGCACGAGGACATGATGGCCGCCATCAAACAGAAGTCGCGCGACAACTCGCGGACGCCGATGCAGTGGGACGCGACGCCGCACGCCGGCTTCACGAGCGGGACGCCGTGGATCAACGTGGCGCCGAACTATACCGATGTCAACGTCGAGACGGCGCTCGACGACCCGAACTCGGTGTTCTACCACTACAAGAACTTGATCTCGCTCCGCAAAGAGTTCGACGTGTTGACGGACGGGGACTATACGCTCCTCACACCGGACGCGCTCGACGTCTGGGCGTACACGCGGAAGACGGAAGACGAGGAAGTGCTCGTCGTCGCCAACTTCTACGGCCCTGAGACGACGTATGAGATCCCGGCAGGTTTCTCGCAGGCCGAGGTCGTCAGCCACAACTATGACGTGCCGCAGCTCGACGGGACGACGTTGTCGCTCCGGGCGTATGAGGCGATCATGTTCTATAAGCAAAACTAAGTGTCCGGAGGCGTTCCATGTGAGCGCCTCCTTTTAGTTGCCGAGAGGCGGGCTATCATGGTAGGTTATTCATTAGGCGAGGAACACAGTCGTGTGACCTTGTAAACTATTTATATGGAGTGACCCTCGAGTCTCTCGAGGAACATGTGGACAGGATCTACTCTACACACGTAATGGCTGCCGGTGGCGGTGGCGGAGAAGTGGAAGGCCCGATTTGGGTATTGTTGTCGTTGGTGGCGCTATTGATCGCGCTCACCGCATTCTTTGTCGGATCGGAGTTCGCGGTCGTCAAAGTGCGGATGTCGCGGCTTGATCAATTGGTGGCGGAAGGGAACAAGTCGGCGATTCTCGCGAAAAAGGTCGCGTCTGACCTCGACTATTACTTATCGGCGTGTCAGCTCGGGATCACGGTGACGGCGCTCGGACTCGGTTTCCTCGGGGAACCGTCGGTCGTGCGATTGCTCACCCCGCTGTTTAACGAGTTCGATATCCTGGCGTCGCTCGCATCGATTATCTCGTTCGCCGTCGCGTTCGCGATCGTGACGTTCTTGCACGTCGTCATCGGGGAACTCGCACCGAAGACGCTCGCGATTCAATATGCGGAACGGATGACGCTCATCTTCGCCCGACCGTTGTTCTGGTTCGGACGGGTCATGTTCCCGTTTATCTGGTTGTTGAACGGATCGGCCCGATTGCTGCTCGGATTGTTCGGCGTCAAACCGGCCGGACATGAGCAAGCGCACTCGGAAGAAGAGTTGAAGATCATCATGGCGCAAAGTTTCCAAAGCGGTGAAATCAACCAGACGGAACTCGCGATGATGCAAAACATCTTCTCGTTCGACCAACACGTCACGAAAGACGTGATGGTGCCACGGACGAAAGTCGAGGCGATTGATATCGAAGCGACGCGGGCCGAAGTGCTCGAGACGTTCGCGGACAGTCAATACACCCGTTACCCGATCACGGAGGACGGCGACAAGGACAACTTGATCGGCTATATCAACGTCAAAGAGGTATTGATGGGACTCGCGGTCAGCCCGTCCATCAATCTCACCACTTATGTGAAAGAGCTTCCGGTCGTGCATGAAATGACGCCTTTGGAAGATACATTGAAACAGATGCGTGAGGCCCGGACCCACATCGCCATCGTCTTGGACGAATACGGCGGGACGGCCGGTCTCATCACGCTCGAAGACTTGCTCGAAGAGATTGTCGGGGAAATCCGTGACGAGTTCGACGAGGACGAGGTCGACCCGATTCATACGGTCGACGACATGACGTACGAAATCGATACGCGCGTCTTGCTCGAAGAACTCGAGGAACGGTTCGGCATCACGTTCGAACGTTCAGAAGGCATCGATACGCTCGGCGGTTGGCTCCAAGTCCACCGCGAGACGCACGAGGTCGGAGACACGCTCGAGTTCGACCGTTACGTCTTGACCGTCATCGAGATGACGGAGAATCACGTGGAGCGGGTACGACTCGTCGTCCGCCCTGACATTCAAGAGGCATAAGAAAAAGGTTCATCCGTTACTACCGGATGAGCCTTTTTAGTCGTTCATGCGTTGTTTTAGTCGTGCCGACAGATGAGGCGAATCGAGGTCGCTGTATCGAATCCCTTCCGCATAACGTTTGATGCCATCGATCGTGATTTGCAGCTTGAGGGAATGGAAGGGAACCCTATTCTCGTCGGCGACACGTTTCACGTCACGCAGTAAAACCATCACGTCTTCGTATGTATAGGAGTCGTCTTCCGCATGAAGGAAGAGGATGCCGTAGCGAGCTCCGTAAAACTCGAGGTCGACGGCTTGATCGAGTTGCAAGTGAGTGACATCATCACCGTGTGCCACATCGTCGCGCCAGGCTGAATCAGACAATTCGGTCATCACATCGATGCGGTCTGAAAAGGTTGGTGCGATTGACTGTTGAACGGCAGCATCATAAGCCTCGCTGATGCGTCGGTATGTGTTTTCCTTTGAGACGACGTCATCTTCATAGCTGTCATCGACGACATGGCCGCCTCGGGTGATTCGTACCACGAACTCGGTATCGACGCTTGTGTCAGAAGCCATCGTCACGTGGTATTTCGGATCGTAGAGTGATAAATACATGACGTCCGCTACATGAAGAGACAGATCCGGGTAAGTGACGTTGACATACTCCTGTGCCGTCTCAATTGCGCGTTGCTCCGCTTTGTCGCTCCCGTCAAAGACATACCAGCCCCACCATCCTACAAAGAAGACACCGAGCATGCCTAAACCGGTCAAGATGTTGTGGATGGGTCGTTTGAACATCATAGTTGCCTCATTTCCAATAACTGGTCTATTTCTAGTATAGTCGGTCGTTTGCACTTTCACCTCCGTCTACAGCATGAAATGAAGGGACGTCTTTCCGTTAGCCGTCCCTGTTCCATCAACGAACATGACATGTGGATGTGAGGGTTGTATGCTAGCGTCAACAGAAAAAGGACTGATCTTATGGGCCAACTCATCCTAGCACCCGTTGGAACTCCCGCCATCCGATTCGGCGTCTGCCAGCGCTGTCTGAGCACGGACACGCGTGCTTACACATGCCATCACGGGCAGTGCCGCTATTGCCGCAACTGCCTTCATCTCGGTCGCGTCTGTCAATGCGACCGTCTTGCTGAAACAGACATCACGGCGCCGCTGGAAACGACCGACCTCGTCATGCCGTTCGAACTGTCGGGTGACCAGCAGCACGTCAGCCGACAGCTCCTGGCCTGGTGGGCATCTCGGACGAGCGGGCTCGTCCATGCCGTCTGCGGGGCCGGGAAGACGGAGATGACGTTCCCCGTCATCGCGAGTGCCGTCAATGACGGGAAGCGTGTCCTCATCGTCTCACCGCGACGTGACGTCGCCATCGAGTGGGCCGATCGGCTCGAGGCGGCCTTCTCTGTTCCCATCACCCGACGCTACGGAGGTGGGGACAAGGACACGATTGGGATGATCACCGTCGCGACGGCGCCGCTGCTCGTGAACTTGCGACATGTGTTCGATTACGTTCTCGTCGATGAGTCCGACGCCTTCCCGTTCGCTTTCGACCTCGCGCTCTGGTGGACGCTCCGCCGGGCCGGGAAAGGATTGTTTTTATTCGTGACGGCGACGCCGACCGTCTGGCAACGCCAGTTCCCGACCGTTCATCTGTCCCGGCGCTATCATGGCCACGATTTGCCCGTGCCCCGGCTCGTCCGTGAGACAGAGCCAGCCATCCTCGACTTCTGTCGCCGGTACGGGGCGTCACCCCGTCTGTTGTTCGTCCCGACGAAACCGGACCTCGTCCGTTATGGGGAACTGCTCGCGGCGAACGGGTTCGCCTACCAGGCCGTCTCGGCCGACACGGACGAGCGGACGGACGTGCTCGATTGGCTCGAGGCGACGAACGGGATCGTGCTCGCGACATCGATTTGGGAGCGAGGCATGACCGTGACCGGGGTTCACGTCGCCGTCCTCGACAGCAGTCACACCTTGTTCTCGTCCCGCGCCCTCGTCCAGATGGCGGGCCGGGCCGGGCGCAAACCGACCGCGCCGACCGGGGACGTCGTCTTCTTTTACGACGAGCGCACGTTCCGCCAAGATAAAGCCATTCGCGAGATTGAAGAGGCGAACCGGCGATGAATTGTCTCGTCTGCCGGAAACCGTTCACCGTCCCGTGGAGCCCGGCGACGTTGTTGAAGCGAGACTGGGTCTGTCCGGACTGTGAGGGGATGTTGACGCCGCTCGTCGCGGGTTGTCCGCGCTGCGGTCACCCGACCACGGACGGGGCGACGTGTCCTGACTGTATCCGTTGGCTCGCCCTTGGTCTCGACTTGACCGTCCGTTCGCTCTTCGCTTATGACGAGTCGGGCGCGAATTGGCTCCACCGTTATAAGTTCGGCGGCGACGTCGTTCTGGCGCGACAGCTACGCAATGTGCTGCGAGCGACGCGAGAACCAGGGGTCGTCTACGTCCCGATTCCGCTCAGTGAGGAGCGGATGCGGACACGGCGTTTCAATCAGGCGGAGCTGCTCGCAAGGATGATTGGACCGACGGAGCAGGTGCTCGTCAAATCCGAGGTTTCGAGTCAGCGTGAACTTGGGAAAGAAGAAAGGCGGCACCGTACGAATCCGTTCGCTGTACAGCAGTTGCCACGCTGTGGCAAAATTGTCCTCGTCGACGACGTCTATACGACGGGGACGACGCTCCATCAGGCGGCGCTCACCTTGCGCTGGGCCGGGGTGGAACAAGTTTCTGCCGTTTGCCTGTTCCGGACGCTAAACAAATTAAAAATGCGTCCGATATAAAGGGCAGAGGTGAATGACTGTGGAAGCAACAACTTGTCAAACGTGCGGACGGCTGTTCATGAAACAAAGCCGCTCGCCATACTGCCCATCCTGCGCGGAAGTCGATTTCCAAAACTTCTTGAAAGTCCGGGACTTCATCCGCGAACCCGCCAACAAACAGACGACGATCGGAGCCCTCGTCGAAGCGACAGGCGTCTCCGAACTTGATATCACGCGATACATCCATGAAGGACGCCTGATCATCAAGGACAATCCGTCACTGAACATCGCCTGCGTGCGTTGCGGCAATCCGACGAACCAAGGAAAGGTATGCGCGGACTGTCAGACCGACATGCAGCAAGAACTGAAAGGGCTACAAGCCAGCGTCACGAAACAGAGCGTTCGCGCTTATCGTTTGGATTAACAACTGAGAAGAGGGGGGACACGTATGCGCATCGATTCTGCAAAGTGGGTACACTTACCGAACACTTACGAGAAGAAAACGCAACCTGAGACGAAGCCCGAGCTGACACGCCAAACGGACCAATTATCGATATCGGCCGAAGCCCGCGCCCGGTTTGAAGAACCGGTGAAACACCCGGAGCGTCTGGAAAAAATCAACGCCTTGAAGGCGGAGATTAACGCCGGGACGTATTCACGGGACGCGCGCGACATCGCCAAACGCTTTCTACAAGGATGAATGAAAGCGGGGTCCGAGGGAGACCTTCGCATAAATAAGATGGCACGGAAGCTGACTAAACAAGGGACACCCTTTCTTTAGTCGGCTCTTTTTTTGGACAAAGGAGAGACTTATGCTCACATTACATACACGTTTACTCGAACTGGCTTATGACAAAGAACGACTGCTCGTCAACGGAGACATGCCCGCTTTTAGCGCACTCGTCAAGGAAGAGGCGACGATTCTCCGACAAATCAAACAAAAAGAAGCGGAACGACTTCAAGGAACGCTCGTTTTGGACGATGAAGAGAAGGAAGCGTTACGACCGGTCGTCCTCGAGCTGAAACGGCAGAATGAACTGAACGCCGTCCTGCTCGAACAGTCGCTCCGGTATATCGAATGGCATTTGGACATGCTCATGCCAGAGGCAGATGATTTCACGTACGGTCAACAGGCGCTCGAGACGCGCTCGTTCAGCCGGGATGTATAAGGAGGAAGTTTGATGGGCTCAACATTTATGGGATTAGAAACGGCGCGACGCAGTTTAACGACGCACCAATGGGCGCTCCAGGCGACGGGGAATAACGTCGCCAACGCCTCGAATCCGGGTTACTCGCGCCAACGCTTGTCACTCGGCATGACCGAACAACTCAGCGTCAACTTCGGGGGAACGAAGGCCGGGCAGTTCGGGACTGGTGTCCGCGGCGAGACGCTCGCCCGAATCCGCGATTTGATGATCGACCAGCAATACCGCGACGAGTCGGTGAAGAACGCCTACTACGCGACGAAAGAGGCGGCGTTCGGTCGGATGGAGGATATCGTCAACGAGCCTTCCGAGACAGGGCTCGCCAAATCGCTCGACTTGTTCTGGGCCTCGCTCCAAGACTTGTCGGTCAACCCGGATGACGCCGGCGCGCGCAGTGTCGTGCGCCAACGGGCGATGACGCTCGCTGAGACGTTCAACTACATGTCGTCCTCGCTCCAAAAAGTGCAGGCCGACCTCGCCTCAGAAGGTGACGTCGTCGTCAAGAAAGTGAACGACTTGATGACGAAAATCAGTCAGGTCAACCGTCAAATCGGGGATGCGGAGCCGCTCGGCGTGCTTCCGAATGAACTGTATGACGAGCGTGACCGCTATATGGACGAGCTCGCCCAATACATGGACTTCACACGCGTCCCGGTCGACTATACGAACGGGGAGTCGCGCGGTAACTCACAAAAAGTCGCTGAGGGCCGCATCGACATCGTCGTCTCGATCAATGGCGTCGACCACAAACTCGTTGACGGCATCAACGGCACGGTCGGATCGTTCGACGGTCTCGATATGACCGATGCGAGCGGAGCGGACGTGGCACTCACGCACGCCACGATGCCGAACGGCAAATGGAAAGCGCTCGTCGAGATGTACGGCACGGACACGCCAGAATCAGGTAGCGTGAACGGCGTCTACGCGACGATGTTGAAAGACTTGGACGAGATGGCCGGCAAGTTCGCCTCGGCGTTCAACACCGCCCATAGCACAAACATGGACGCCAAAGGCAACGCCGGCACGGCGAACTTCTTTGAAGGAACGGCGAGCGCAGCGACAATTAAAGTGAGCGACGCCGTCATGAACAACCTCGATTTGATCGCCGCTTCTCAAGACGGCAACATCGGGGACGGCAGCGGGGCCCTCGCTTTGGCAAACTTGAAGTCGGCCACGCTCAGTTTCGACGGGTCGGTCCAGACGGATACGTCAATCGGAAAATACTATCAGAACGTCATCGGCAACATGGCCGTCGCTGCCGACCAGAGCGGACGCCTCGCCCAGAGCACATTCGCGCTCATGGCGAGCTCAGACCAGCGCCGCCAAGCGGTGAGCGCCGTGTCGCTCGACGAAGAAATGACGATGATGATTCAATATCAACACGCCTATAATGCGGCGGCCCGCAACATCACGGCTGTCGACGAGATGCTCGACAAAATCATCAACGGCATGGGTGTCGTAGGGAGGTAATGCTTGATGCGAGTCACACAGACGATGCTCACACAGACGAACTTGAAACATTTATCGAGCAGTTATAACAAGCTCGCCCAAGTCCAGGAACAGCTCATCAGCGGGAAACGGATTCAGAAGGCGTCCGAGGACCCGGTCGTCGCCATGCAGGGCATGCGCTACCGGACCGAGGTGCGCGAGGTCGACCAGTTCCGCCGCAACGTCAGTGAAGCGACGAGCTGGATGGACTTGACCGATTCGACATTGAACGAAGTGACGGAAGCCGTCAAACGGATTCGTGAATTGACGACACAGGCGGCAAACGACACATACGAGTCGTCACAGCGTCAAATCATCCAGAGTGAGGTCAATCAGTTGATTGAACACATCGGCTCGCTCGCGAACGCGAAGTCGGGCGAGAAATATATTTACAACGGCACGAAGACGGACCAGCCGCTCGTCGACATGGACGCCTTGAAAGCGTTCCTTGCCGACCCGAACGGGGACGTCAACAGCATCTACCCAGGCGGGGCACCGGCCGCGAGCGGGAAAGTCGCCTTCGAAGTATCGAAAGGCATCACCGTTCAAGTGAACATGCAGCCGGAGACGGTGTTCGGCAGCGACGTGTTCGCCGGACTGCACGACCTCGTCTCGAAATTGGCCGACCCGAACACGACTGGTGAAGTGCTCTCGAACGAGCTCGCCGACCTCGACGTCATCGCCCAAAACTTGATCACGGAGCGGGCCGAGCTCGGCGCGCGTGCCAACCGGTTAGAACTTGTCGACAACCGCCTGCAAGAACATGAGATTATCGCCAAGACGATCATGTCCGATAACGAGGACATCGACATCGAAAAAGTCATCATGGAGCTCAAGTCTCACGAGACGGTGCACCGGGCCGCGCTATCGGCCGGGGCCCGGATCATCCAACCGACGCTCCTCGACTTCCTCCGGTAAGCGATGAATATCGCCCGGCTTGAGATGCGGCAGACGCAGGCCGCCATCCAAATCACGTCGAACCGGCCCCACCTCGAGATGCGGCAAGGCCGGGCCGATGTGTCGATGACGCAAGGCAAGGTCGAGATGACCCAACAGACGACAGGTGGTACGCTCGAGGTCGACTCGTCGGTCGCGCGCAGTGAAAGCAACTTGAAGGCGGCGCTCGAGCTCGGGCGCCATTTCGGTCAGCTCGGGGAACAGGCGGCCCGGGAAGCGACATCGACCACGGCCCGGGACGGGGACCGGCTCATGCGCATCGAGAACGGCAACCCGATCGCCGCGATGGCCGCTGAGAAGACGAGCGCCCCGTACCCGGTCGTCGACATGGACTTCATGCCGAAGTCGCTCGACCGCGTGAAGTTGACGTATACGCCGGCGGATGTCAAAATCGAGTGGAACCTGACGCCGGCACAGATTGATGTATCACTCACCCCGGCCGACATCTCGTTCACGCCATGGACGACGGACATCTCGCTCCGTCAACAGGCATCGCTCGAGATGTGGCCGGTCGGTGGCATGTATGATGAGACGCGTTGAAAGTGAGGACAACCCATGTTCATTGAGACAGACTATTTTGGCAAGATTGAAGTAAATGAAGACGAGACGATCTCGTTCGTCAGCGAGATTCCCGGGTTCCCAGAATCGAAGACGTTCGCCCTCATCCCGTACGGCGACGAGCTCCCGTTCTGGTCGCTCCAGTCGCTCGAGGATCCGGCCTGCGCCTTCGTCGTGACGAACCCGTTCTGGCACAAGTCGGACTATGCGTTCGAGTTGACCGACGGCGCGAAAGAGCAGCTCGGCATCGATGAGGCGGAACACGTCTCGGTGTATGCCATCGTGACGCTCCGCGATCCGTTCGACGCCTCGACGCTCAACTTGAAGGCCCCGATCGTCATCGAGACGAAAGAGCGGCGTGGGAAGCAGGTCATCTTGGATGACGTCTACCCGGCTCGGTTCCCGCTCGGCGGTCAGAAAGAAGAGGTGCGCTGATGCTCGTATTGAAACGAAAACAAGGCGAGGCCATCCATATCGGGGACGATGTGACGCTCACCGTGCTCGCCATCGAAGGCGACCAGGTCAAGCTCGGCATCGATGCCCCGCGCCATATCGATATTCATCGCCACGAGGTGTACGTCCAGATGCAGGCCGAGAACGAATCGGCCCGCGACAGCGCCAACTTGATGAAACAGATGATGCAAAACAAGTCGGAAGCGTGAGCTTCCGGCTTTTTAGCTGTCCTAAAATTTGGATAGGGTGACATGTGTCACTTTTGTACGATAGGATAGGAGGAAATAAATGGCGGGAGAGGACAAGGCTTGGGTCAAGTCATCAACATTTTTTTCATCAATGTCAGTATCATCTATCTCGTTTTATCGCTGGCCCTGTATCTCATGCGCCAGCTGTTGCCGATTCAGGCAGGTTCTCCTTATGCGGTCCGCATCTGGTTCGGTCTCGCCATGGGGCTCGCGGCCGTACTGTTGACGGTCAACTCGTTTCAAGTCGGAGAGGCAAGAGTCGACCTCCGGATTATCCCGCTCGCGCTCTCGGGCGCCTATGCCGGACCGGTCGGAGTCGCCGTCACGATGGGGTTGACTCTTCTCGGTCGCTTCGGTCTCGACGGCATGACCGACCAATTCATCCGCTCGTTCGGCACGCTCGGCTTGTTCTTCGTGTTGTCGCTCGTGTTAAATCGACTGGTGATGCGACGCGGTCACTTGTATTCGGCCTATCTCGTGTTCGGGGCCGTGCTCGTCTTGTTTCGAATTGCTGGCAACGTCCCGATTCAGGCGTTCACGACCGTGTTCTTGCCGTATTTCGTCATGACGTTCCTCGGTGGCTGGATGTGTTACTGGGTCGCGAAACAGATTGAGACGCACCTGCGCATGTTCCGGCTGCACGCGCAGCGGGCGACGATTGACGAGCTGACGGGTCTCCCGAACCGCTATATGACGCTCGAACGTTTGAACGAGGTCGAGATGTCGGGTCTCCCTTGGGCGCTGTTCGTCATCGATGTCGACCGGTTCAAGCAGTTGAACGATACATATGGTCATCGGGCCGGTGACGCAGCGCTTCACCACATCGGTCAAACGTTACAGGCGAACTGTCCGCCGGACGGCTTCGTCGGGCGCTACGGCGGGGAAGAGTTTCTGATGGTGCTCGAGGATGCCGGTGACGTCCGGTTGATCGCGGACGATATCGTCAAGGTCATCCGCGACACCCCGTTCTCGTTCGAAGGGATGCACATCCCGATGACGGTTTCGCTCGGGGCATCGCTCGCCGGGGCCGAGCCGGGCACGGTCGTGTTCGAACGGGCCGACGCCGCCCTTTACGCGGCGAAGACGAGCGGGCGCGATCAAGCAAAAATCGGATAAACAAAAAATCGGTCCCGGGGGGCCGATTTTTTTAGTGGATATTTTTCTTTTTGAACTGGCCGCCTCGGACGTCATGGATATTGCCGATGGCGAGGAACGCCTTCTCGTCATAGTCGTCGAGGATGTCCTTCAATTTCGTTTCTTCTAATCGACTGATGACGGTGAAGACGACTTTCTTTCCGTCGCCCGTATAGGCCCCTTCACCGTGCAGATACGTCACACCCCGGCCGAGCCGGTCCATGATGGCCTGACCGATGTCGTCCGGCGCCGTCGTGATGATCCACGCCGCCTTCGACTGGTCGAGCCCCTCGAGCACAATATCGATCGTCTTGAAGGCAACGAAGTACGTGATGAGCGAGTACATCGCCCGGTCCCAGCTGAAGACGAAGCCGGCCGTCCCGAGGATGAAGATGTTGAAGAACATGACGATCTCACCGACGGAGAACGGGAGCCGGTCCGTGAACGACACGGCTAAAATCTCGGTCCCGTCGAGCGACCCACCGGCCCGGATGACGAGGCCGATGCCGGCTCCGAGCAGGAAGCCGCCGAACACGGTCGACAATAGCAGGTCGTCCGTGAACGGCTCGATTGTATGAAGCAAAATCGTAAAGCCGGACATGAGCATGATGGCGATCAACGTGACGATGGCGAACGTCTTTCCGATTTGGCGATAGCCGAAGAAGATGAACGGCAAGTTGAACATGACGAGCCAGATGGCGAGCTTCGTCTCCGTCAAATAGGACGTGATGATCGAGACGCCGACGATACCGCCGTCGATGATTTGGTTCGGGACCAGGAACGCCTCGAGCCCGATGGCGAAGATGAACGACCCAATCAACAGGAGTAGCCCCTTGGCGAGGAGTTCGGTCGGTTTGATGGGATTATGGACACGTTTCAAACGGAGCACTTCCTCCGGGGACGGGGAAGGCATCGGTGGACGCTGCATCGGGGGTCACTCCTTTTTCTTTTCAGTATAGCAAACCTCACACGGGATGAAGCAGAAGCGGCAGACAATCTGACACAAGTTTTTCATCGACACCGAAGATGTTATTCTACTATTTTTTTATGTTAGACTAGGAAAGTTGATTCAAAAAAGGAAGACGTTACTCATGAAACGTGACAATCGAGCCTGGCTCATGGGCTTTCAAATCATCATGAACATCATCGGCGGGATGATCGCGGCGTACGGCCTCGAATCGGTGTTGATCCCGAACAGCGTATCGGACGGGGGCATCACCGGCATCAGCATCGTCGGCTCCCAACTGACGGGTGTCCCGCTCGGGGTGTTCCTCGGAATTCTCAATCTCCCGTTCGTCTATCTCGGCTATAAACAAATCGGGAAGAGCTTTGCCATCCTATCGGTCACGGGCATCGCCTCGCTCTCGGTCGGGACGCTCATCATGCACCGCGTCCCGACGATTATCGATGGGGACACGCTCCTCGTCACCGTCGTCGGCGGGATCATTCTCGGACTCGGGATGGGGCTGTCGCTCCGGAACGGGGGCGCGCTCGATGGCATCGACATGTTGGCCGTCCTGTTATCGAAGAAGTTGCCGTTCGGGACGAGCGACTTGATTCTCTTCTTGAACGTGTTCGTCTTCATCGTCGTCTCGACGGTGTTCGGCCTGCAAGGAGCGGTCCTGTCGGCCATCGCCTACTTCATCGCCTCGAAAGTGATTCATATCGTCGAGGAAGGACTGAGCGGGGCGAAGACGTTCAAAATCATCACGAGCGTACCGGACGTCATGGTCGAGACGGTGCGGGACCGGCTCGGACGGAGCGCCACGCTCAACCAGATTCAAGGCGCGTACTCAAAAGAGTGCTATTACGAGATCACGTGCGTCATCAACCGGCTCGAGGAGCGGAAGATGAAAGAAATCATCAACCAAGTCGACCCCGAGGCGTTCGTCGTCGTGTACGAGGTGTCCGAGGTCAAAGGTGGGAATTTCCGAAAACGCGATATTCATTGAGACGAATCAAGCAGCCAGCGCTGCTTGATTTTTTGGTGGAGGCAGGGAAATGCGGGATGGATAGGGAACAAGTGGGGATTCAGAAAGGAGAGAACGTATGCGTCCATTGTTATTAGGTGTGCTCGCCGCCTTGTTTTTTGCGAGCACGTTCGTCTTGAATGAATCGATGCAGGTCGGCGGGGGGAGTTGGGCGTATAGCGCCTCGCTCCGCTTCCTGTTCATGATTCCACTGCTCATGCTCGTCGTGGCCGTCCGGGGTGGCATGACGCGGGTGCGCCGCGCCATCGTCGATCAGCCATGGCCGTGGCTCGTCTGGGGGACGGTCGGCTTCGGTCTGTTTTACGTCCCAATCTGTCTCGCCGCCGAGGTCGCCCCGCCTTGGCTCATCGCCGGCACGTGGCAAGTGACGATCATCGCCGGGGCGCTGTTGTCGCCGCTGTTCCGTCGGAGTGACGGGACGCGGGAGCGGATTCCGTGGACGGCGCTCCGCTTCTCGGGACTCATCCTGTTCGGCGTCGTCTTGATGCAAGTCGAGTTCCTCGCCGACTTTGAGCCGCGTTTCCTATGGATTGGGGTGGTGCCGGTATTGATTGCCGCGTTCGCCTATCCGCTCGGCAACCGGAAGATGATGGCCCACACCGACCTCGACGTGTTCGAGCGTATCCTTGGTATGTGTATCGGTTCGCTCCCGGTCTGGCTCCTCCTGTTCGGTTACGGGTTGACGACGGGGGCGCCATCGAGCTCGCAACTGACGCAGACGCTACTCGTCGCACTGTTATCGGGCGTCGTCGCGACAGTGCTCTTCTTCAAGGCGACCGACCTCGTCAAACACGATATGGGGAAACTGGCCACGGTCGAGGCGACCCAGGCGCTCGAGGTGCTGTTCGCGCTCATCGGCGAGTTGATTTTTCTCCAAGCGCATCTGCCGTCCGGACTGTCGCTCATCGGCATCTCGCTCGTCATGGTCGGGGTCGTGCTGCATAGCCGTAGCCAGTTCAAGGTGGAGGAAAAGCCGCACGTTGCGGCGAATCGATACGGGAAGGAGGGATGAACATGTCCTATGGATTGATTGGGAAACTGACGGCCGTACCAGGTGAGCGCGAGACGCTACTCGCGATTTTGCTCGAGGCCGCTACGGCGATGGAACGAGAGCCGACGTGCGCGGCGTACCGGGTGAACATCTCGCTCGACGATGAGTCGATTGTCGTCTATGAGGTGTGGGCAAGTATGGAGGCGCATCAACAATCGCTGTCGCTTGAGACGACGCAGACGTTGATTGGGAAGGCGAAACCGATTTTGGCCAATATCGAGCGTCTCGCCGTGTTCGAGCCAAGGAACGGTCATTAAAAAAATCCACGTCCGAGGACGTGGATGGCGGGTCATGCTTTCGTTAAGCTGCCTTTGACTTGCTCATAAAACTCGTCCATCATCCCAGTCCGGCTACCGAGCTGGCAGATGAGTTCGAGCGTCTCTTTATAGAACTTTTTGACGAGTCCTTTGTTTTTGATGTTGTCCATCGACGCCATCGTCTTGTCGAGGTTTTGGAGAATCTCTTCGATCTGGTCGTCCGAGTCCGGTTTGACGACTGTCATATTGTCCGGGATTTTGACGACTTTGTCTTGCTCCTGATGACGGAACGACGCGCCGAAGCCAAGGTTCTCGATGAACAAGTGCGGCATCACTTTCTGACCGAAGAACTGCTTATGCCATTCTGTCGCTTTCATCGTGTCCATGTCCTGTTTGAACGTGGACGCAGTCGAGACGTACTTTCTGAACAGGTCGGTCATGAACTTCTCAATGACCGGGATTTGAAGGGCGAAGACGTTCTTTAAGAGCGCGTCGAGCTGTGCGCGTGACAATTGTTGTTCGTTTGACATATCAGTTCCTCTTTTCTATAATACGATATCTTCATCGTATGGGATTGACGGACGTGCGTCAACGCATCCCTAAACATTTTTTCAGAATATTTAATGATTTACGGTCATTTTGTGCGATAATCGTCTTATGGCTAGACCAAAGAGGAGTGAATCCATATGAACAAAACAATGAAGTGGGCGGTCGCGCTCGGCGTGACGGGTGCCCTCGTCGCAACGGTCGGTGTCGTTTCGTCCAGAGGGCGGACTGACGACACGACGCAGACGATCCGTGACCGTGAGCTCGGGTACGAGATCATTCTCCCGTCGAAAATTGTCGAGGCGATTGAGCGGGGGGACGTCTATATCGAGAAGGCGCAGGACGTCGTCGATGTCGGCGACAAGAACAGCTACGGCACGTTCGACCTCTACTATAACGTCGAGGACGGCGACGACCAATTGTTGTTCCATTTGGACTTGATTGACCGTGAACTATCGGAAGAGGCGTTCGCCCAGGAAGTCGGCTACGGCAACTACCTCGGTGCGAGCGACAAGACGTTCTTCTGGGTCGAACCGACCGAGGCCGTTCCAGGTGCCGAGGCGCACACGGACGAGATTGCGGAGCTCCTCGAGACGCTCCCAGAGCTCGAATTCCGGACGTTATGAGTCCGCCCGCTACGGCGGGCTTTTTCGATTGTGCTACAATATGACGTGAGGTGATTTCATGAATTGGATAGTAGAAGAAGTGAGACATGCAGAACAGGTGGGGGCGCTCGAGGTAGCGGTCAACGCATATGACAAGATTGACGTGAAACTCGGACACGTAGCGGTCGGTCAGAACGACTACGCCGTCTATGATGACGAAACGCTCGTCGGCTATATGGTGCTCTTCCCGTATCTTCCGAACGAGTATGAAGTGAACGCGCTCGTGCATCCGGACTATCGCAAACAAGGCGTTTTCAAGGCGCTCTTTGAAACGGCGAAGCAGGACGCGAAAGAGAATGGCTGTGAAGCGTTCACGTTCGTCATCGATCGCAAATCGAAGGACGGCAAGGCGGTCATCGACCATCTCGGCGCGGCGTACCAGTTCTCGGAATATAACTTGGTCCTTAAAAAAGCCGAGCTGTTCTTGAAGCCGGACGAAGTGTCGCTCCGCGAGGCGACGGACGCCGACCGTTCGCTCATCATCGAGACGCTCTCTGAAGCGTTCGGCGACCCCGTCGACGTGACGGAGAACATCTATCAACAGATCGATACGCCGGACCGCGTGACGTACATCGGTGAGGTCGACGGTCGTCCGGTCGGGGTCATTCGTGCCCTCCTTTCGGGCGAAGATGCCGGTAGCATCCATGCGTTCGGCGTCAAGGCGGCCGAGCAAGGCAAGGGCTACGGCACGAAGATGTTGAAGCAGATGGTCCAGCAACTGTTCCGCATGGGCCGGACGAAGCTCGAGCTCGACGTCGAGACGGAGAACAAGGCCGCGCTCGAGATTTACAAGCGGGCCGGGTTCGCTGAAAACGGCGGCTATGAGTTCTATCTATTAGAACTGTGAGGTGAGACGAATGGTTCGGAATTTGAAATGGCTCGGTGCCGCGTTCGAGGCGTTCCTCGGCATCCCGGCAATCGGTGGGCTGTTCATCATCAGTATGGGCTACACACCGCTCGGGTTCATGCTCGTGTTCCATATCATCTTGCTCGTCTTATCGGTGTCGCGGCTGAAACGAATTTCAGTCGGGGCAATCGTCGGCATCACGGCTTCGGTACTCGGGGTCATCCCGTTCATCGGCATGGTGCTACACTGGGCAGCCGCGATTGCGCTCGCGCTCGATGCACTTATGACGACGCACAACGAAGAACGTAAGACAAGTGAAGATGACCGTTTTTAATCAAGACGCTCTCGGTGACGAGGGCGTTTTTTCATTGACCAAAACTTCAACTGAAAACGCTATACAAAAGCTGGGATTTGGACGATATAGTAGGTGATGAATTACACAGAGGAGGAACTCATAGTGAAGCTATTCAAAAACTTTACGACCCAACTGCTCGCTTGGATTTTGGTCACATCCTTTATCACGGGCGGAGCGGTCGGCTGGATCACGCTCTTACTGCTCACGGAGCTTGAGATGGCGAAAGGTCAGGTCATGCTCGTCGGGACGGCCGTGGCCTTGCTTATTTCAGGGATTGGTGGCGCCGTCATCTACTTGATCGCCCGTCGTCCGCTCAAAGCCATCGAATTGGCGTCGGACAAGGCGGTCGAAGTCGGAAACGGCGACTTGACGGTCGTGTTCGCGGACGAGACGACGACAGACCGTTCGGAGATGGGACGTCTGCTCCTCTCGATGGACAATATGGTCGGACACCTTCGTGAACAAGGAACGAACATGCGCTACACGGCGGACCAGCTCACCGGTTCGGCTCAAGAGATTGCGGCAGCCGTCCAAGAAGGGAATATCGCCGGCGAGAATATCCGCCAAGCGATGGACGCCTTGAACAAGATGCTTGAAGACAACGTCAACGCGACGTATAGCTCGATGGATTTGCTCGGTGCCGTCGCCCGGACGATGGAAAACATCCGTCAAGAGATGGGCTCGGCGCTTGAATCAGCAAGTGAGATGCAACAAGAGGCCGAGAGCGGTAAAGGCCTCGCCTCGTCGTCAGTCAATGCGATGCATGCGATCGCTGGCAAAGTCGAACAGTCGTCGACGCTCAACAGCAAGTTGACGGAGATGACGGGCGAAATCTCGCGCATCACGGACGTCATCAGCGACATCTCGGCGCAGACGAACTTGCTCGCCTTGAACGCATCGATTGAAGCGGCACGCGCCGGCGAACATGGACGCGGCTTCGCAGTCGTCGCGGCCGAGGTCAAGAAGCTCGCCGAACAGACGGCGAACTCGACGCAAGAAATCACGGATTTGATTGTCGACGTCAAACGTCTCGTCGGCGACACGTCGTCTTCGATGGCGAACGTGAAAGCGGAAGTGGAGACGGGCGTCGGTCTCGTCGAGAAGGCGGGCGGTGCGTTCGCGTCGATTCACAACTCGGCGAACGAAGTGTACAGCCACGTCCATTCGGTCGATGCGCTCTTAGATGAGTCGCGCGGTCAAATCGATTCGGTCGTCACGAACTCGGCCGGCATCGTCGGTATGGTCGAAGAGGCGTCACGCTACGCGACGGAAGTCACGTCAGCGGCGAGCCAACAGGCAGCCAGTCTCGGTGAAGTGAACGGCGCGATGACCGAGCTCGTCCGTGTCGCGGAGAGTTTGCAGAATGAGACGGAGCAAGTGAAGGTAGAAGCGTAAGGAGGAGCGGCCCAGCGATGGGTCGTTTTTCTATGTGAATTGAAGAGAAGTAGTCAAAATGTGTAATTTTTTTTGATAATGGCTAAACAGATACCGGTAGATTCCGATATAGAGTATGGAAACGATAAAACGTTCCAACAATTGCAAGGCAAGGGCCGGCCTAAGCCTTGTATGCTCGGACAAATGGATTTGGAAGAGCGAAAAAAACTCAAACCTATGGAGGGAAATTAACATGATTATTAACCACAACCTTAACTCGATGAACGCACACCGCAACATGTCATTCAACACAGCACAAACAGGTAAAGCGATGGAGAAATTGTCTTCAGGACTTCGCATCAACCGTGCTGGTGACGATGCGGCTGGTCTCGCGATTTCTGAAAAAATGCGCGGTCAAATCCGTGGTCTTGATATGGGTGCGAAGAACGCACAAGACGGCATCTCATTGATTCAAACGGCTGAAGGCGCGTTGAACGAGACGCACTCAATCCTTCAACGGATGCGTGAGTTGGCAGTTCAGTCTTCGAACGATACAAACACGACAACTGATCGTGGAGAAATCCAAAAAGAGGTAGACCAGTTGGCAATCGAAATCACACGTATTTCAAACAATACGGAGTTTAACACGAAGAAGTTATTAGATGGATCAGCAAACTCTTTGTCAACTGTAACTGGTGCTGCTGACCTCACTTTTCATATTGGAGCGAACGCTGGTCAATCGTTAAATCTTAAAATCACAGCAATGGATGCACAAACATTAGGCGTTTCTGGTGCAGGTGGTGCAGCAGCCACAGCTGGAACGCCAGCAGTCACAACGGCTGGTATCGCTGTTAGCACACAAGCGTTAGCTAACACAGCAATCACAGCCATCAATACTGCTATCGAGAAAGTCTCATCTGAACGCTCAATGCTTGGTGCTAACCAAAACCGCCTCGAGCACACAATCAACAACTTGAGCACTTCGGCTGAGAACCTTCAAGCCGCTGAATCACGCATCCGGGACGTCGACATGGCGAAAGAGATGATGAACTTCACGAAGAACAACATCTTGAACCAGGCTGCTCAGGCTATGATGGCCCAATCGAACCAACAGCCGCAGGCAGTGCTTCAACTTCTTCGTTAATAATAACTAACTTGTTAATAGGACAAATGGATTTGTCTAAAAATTATCTATTCCTTGGAGGGAACCAATCATGATTATTAACCACAACCTTAACTCGATGAACGCACACCGCAACATGTCATTCAACACGGCACAAACAGGCAAGGCAATGGAAAAGCTATCTTCTGGTCTTCGTATCAACCGTGCGGGTGACGATGCTGCCGGTCTCGCCATTTCTGAAAAAATGCGCGGTCAAATTCGTGGTTTGGATCAATCGACACGAAATGCTCAAGATGGAATTTCGTTGATTCAAACAGCTGAAGGCGCGTTGAACGAGACACACTCAATCCTTCAACGGATGCGTGAGTTAGCAGTTCAGTCTTCGAACGATACAAACACCACAACTGATCGTGGAGAAATCCAAAAAGAGGTAGACCAGTTGGCAATCGAAATTACACGTATTGCAAACAACACAGAATTTAACACGAAGAAATTATTAGACGGCTCTGCTAAGACAGCGGGCGGACCTACCGGTGCTGCGCCTTTAACATTCCACATCGGAGCAAATGCTGGTCAAACGCTTTCACTATCTATTGGAGCAATGGATGCAAAAACTTTGAACGTTAGTAGAACAGCCGACACAGCTGCTACAGGAGCAACAGCTGCAGTTACAACAGGAGGACTTGATGTCTCAACTCAAGCAAACGCAAACTTGGCAATTACAGCCATCAATACTGCTATTGGAACTGTATCATCTGAACGTTCAATGCTTGGTGCAAACCAAAACCGCCTCGAGCACACAATCAACAACTTGAGCACATCTGCTGAGAACCTTCAAGCCGCTGAATCACGCATCCGTGATGTCGACATGGCAAAAGAGATGATGAACTTTACGAAGAACAACATCTTGAACCAGGCTGCTCAGGCTATGATGGCCCAATCGAACCAACAGCCGCAGGCAGTACTCCAACTTCTTCGTTAATAGTTAACTCAATAAAATGAAGAACTGACAAAAGGATTTGTCAGGTAAAGTATATTATGGAGGGAACCAATCATGATTATTAACCATAACCTTAACTCTATGAACGCACACCGCAATATGTCGTTCAACACGGCTCAGACTGGGAAAGCGATGGAGAAATTGTCTTCAGGTCTTCGCATCAACCGCGCCGGTGACGATGCGGCTGGTCTCGCAATCTCTGAAAAAATGCGCGGTCAAATTCGTGGTTTGGATCAATCGACACGCAATGCTCAAGATGGGATTTCATTGATTCAAACAGCTGAAGGTGCGCTGAACGAGACGCACTCAATCCTTCAACGGATGCGTGAGTTGGCAGTCCAATCGTCTAACGATACAAACACGCTCACAGACCGCAAAGAGATTCAAAAAGAAATGAACTCGTTGACTTCAGAGATTAACCGAATCGGGAACTCGACGGATTTTAACACACAAAAACTTTTAAATAGTTCTAAAAATGGTGAAGGCAGTAAAGCTGTGTACGATATTTCAAACATTGCTTTTGCTTCTGGGGATACCTTTGAAGTAGGAGGAGTAACTTATACAGCTACTGGTACAGACAATGGTGCAAGTGGACTTGCGAAATTAGTAAATGCTGATACGACAAATGATTTTACGGCAAAGGCATATGAGGATGGTACAATCCGTATTACGGCTAAGGCAGTAGGCGCAACAGCGGATGGTGCTGATGGTACGGTTCAAACAATTCAAGCTGGGACCGCAGCCACTGCGACAAATAGCATGAAATTCCAAATTGGGGCAAACGAGAGTCAAAGCTTAACGCTGAGTATCTCGGACATGAGATCAAGTGCTCTAGGAGTTTCATTTGCTGCAACTACAGATGCTGAGTTAGCAGTTACGAATGGATTGGATGCTATCGTTGTTGAACAGGCATTAGATGTCCGCTCTTCTGCAAAAGCACAAACAGCAATTGCGAAGTTGGATTCTGCAATTGAGACAGTTTCTTCAGAACGTTCTAAGCTAGGTGCAAACCAAAACCGTCTTGAGCACACAATCAACAACTTGAGCACGTCAGCCGAGAACCTTCAGGCTGCCGAGTCGCGTATACGTGATGTTGACATGGCAAAAGAGATGATGAACTTCACAAAGAACAACATTTTGAACCAAGCTGCACAAGCGATGATGGCCCAATCGAACCAACAGCCGCAAGCTGTGCTTCAACTTCTTCGTTAAGATTTACTCTATTTCTTAACCAATATTCACTAGAACCAGGCTATGAAAATGTCCGTCTCTCGTTATTCGAGGGACGGACATTTTTTAATATACATAGACGCCTCTATCTTCCTTTAAATAATTTTTTTTAATATCTTGCCATTTGTACACGACAGACCAGTAAGTACGACCTATCTGCTGGGCAATCGCGGCGTCTGTCATTCCATTTTGTTTTGCTTGAATGATAAATTCGATCTCATCTGCTGTATAATCATTTTTTGCTTTTGAGGAAATGACGGTCATGTCTGGATGTTGCTCTCGTTCAAGCTGTAATCGATAGTCCCAATCGAGTTTTTTACGCATGGATGGAATGGCATAAGCATAAGGAGTGAACTCATTTAAGAAACGAATCGCTTCTTCTGTTTTTTGAATACGAAGTGTATAGAAGTGACCATCAGAACGGCGACTCAATACGAAATGATGATGGAAGGTTCGTGCTATAAATGAACTTAACACTTCAAGTTCCTCAGGGTAAAAAGCTTGAAGATAAAGATAGATATGTGGAGTGATAATCATCTGATTCAATTTGGATCGCGTAGATTTTGTCAATGATAGACTACCGTCATCTAAATACAGAGCCAGCAAAAAAACGGGATGAACACAGTCTTCTAATAAATGTACCGGAATCTGTTTTTTTCGATCGTCATAGCATTGTTCTCGTAGCCAAGTAAATAGCTTATCTTTTCTTGAATAGAGTTCTGCACTTGTTCCTGTCTTTCTCACTTTAATACCCTCAAAGACTCGAGGAGCGCTGTTTAGTTTCCATTCGCGATACTCCATTTGTTTGACTGAAAAATGTTCGCGGTATTGTAGCCCATTCTTCGGAGCGACTTTTGCGTTTGTTCGTCGAATAGCACCATCTCCTAATAATGTCCCTAACAATAGACTTTTCTCAAACACAGTCAGTTCGTTCCAGTCCATCATGCATCCTCCTCGATTCTTTACAAATTACTTCCCTATATTATTAGTTCCCGATTTTATTTTTGATAGTCGGAATACCAATATAGAAAAAGTAGAGGGTTTAATGTAATTTATGGTTTAAGAAAATGAAAAGTGAGTTCGGCTAGAACATAATGTTTAGATATTCATTTATATTACTGCATCGTTTTTTAACCTCTTAATAAAACTGAAAAATATAGTCTGGTGAACCGATATAGTATGTGAGAACAATGAAAATGAGGAGTAGAAATTTATGAATCCGATAATGTCTGAAGTCCGGCTTCACCTACCTTCTTCTGTCTTGCCGTATGAACAAACGAAAAACGTGTTCGTCGAAGCGAATCAAAAAGCGCTCGCAGACGAAGGGATTGTCATTCTTCCGACGCCTCAACACGTCACAAAACTAGAGGCGGCTGTTGAGAAGGCGAATCTTGTACTAGAGCAACAACGTACCGGTTTAAAGTTCATGAAACATGAGAAATTGAATGACTTCTATATTCAAATCGTAGATACGAACAACGAAGTCATCCGGGAAATTCCAAGTAAGAAGTCGCTCGATTTTTTTGCGGCATTTATGGAATTCAATCAACTCTTCGATGAACGTATTTAAAGGAGGTATACTATGACGTCACCAATCCGATTTGGCGGACTCGCCAGTGGAATTGATACCGATTCAATTATCAAACAATTGATGCAAGCTGAACGTATGCCAGTCGATAAACTTGAACAACAAAAACAGACGACCGAATGGAAACGAGATGCGTACCGCGAAATCAACCGTTCGCTCATGACCCTTCGAAACAGTGCGGTCGATCTCATGTTCAGTCGTAATTTTTACGCAAAAACGTCTAGTTCATCTGATGAATCACGTGTCTCTGTCGTGGCGGGACCATCTAGTGGGAACACGGCAATTCGTATCGAATCTGTCAGTCAGCTCGCAACAGCGGCTACCCAAGTCGTTGAGCCTAAAGATAAAAATGGAGTTGCAGTAACGAAGACAACAAAAGTAGCTGATATGAACTTGCAATCGGCCATACAAGAAGTGAAGTTGTCTACTGATACAAAGGAATGGACGCTCTCTCCTAAGCCGAAAGCCGGAGCAACTATATCGTTGAAAGACGCAACAAATAACCCTATTGATGCCTCAAATTATACTTATGATGAAGCGACTGGGAAAGTAACGATGAATGACGGTTCGGATATACCGACTGGCACAACGGCCACTTACACATCTGGTTATCAGATTCAAATTCGTTCCGTTGAAGGCGGAGACTTTCAGACAATTAAGGTGGCGGAAGACGCCACAATGGAGAACCTAGTTACTGCTTTGAACGGAAAAGAATCAGGTGTGTCTGCATTTTTCGAACCAATCTCTGGTAAACTGTCAATTACTCAAAAACAGACCGGTGAAAATGCAATCATTGAATTTGACGCAACAACGAAAGCTGCTTTTGGTATCGCTCCTGGAGATGTACCGAAAACAGGAACAGATGCAAGCTTCATAGTGAACGGTATTCCGATGACACAGAGCTCAAACACGGTTACGATTGATAACATGACCGTCACGTTAAAATCGGAATTTGCATCTGGTGCGGTGACACTTTCTGCTGCAACAGACACACAAAAAATCTTTGATAATATTAAAGGATTTGTCGATAAGTATAACGAGACGATTGATCTCATGAATAAGAAAGTCCGTGAAGAACGGTTCCGTTCGTTTGCACCGCTCACACAAGCCCAACGCGATGAACTTTCTGATGATGAGATTAAGAAGTGGGAAGAAAAAGCGATGAGTGGGATGCTACGTGGCGATACGATTGTCCGCAGTGCGATGGACACGATGCGAGGCAAGTGGTCAAGTGCGACGTCGAGTACTAACGACGATGAGATGAAGCAACTCTTTCAAATCGGGCTCTCAACCGGTGCTGATTTCACCAATGGTGGAAAAATTGAGCTGAACGAAGAGAAGCTTAAAGCCGCCATTGAAAAAGACCCAGACCAAGTATACCAACTCTTCACTAATGCGGATAGCGGACTACTTCCCCAAATTCGTGATGCAGCGACTAACTCACGATCGTCCATTACTCGGATTGCTGGTGCTGACGGTGCCGGTGCTCCGACGTACTCGATGGGGCGTGAGATGACCCAAATCGATACACGGATTAAGCGTTTGAATGATTTATTAGTCGATAAAGAAAACGCCTATTACCGTCGCTTTGCAGCGATGGAGACGGCGATGAACCAGGCGAACTCGCAAGCCGCGTCACTGCAACAGTTCTTAGGCGGCGGGATGTAAGAGGAGGAATTTAAATGGTAGCCAATCCATATGCAGCATATCAAAACAATGCGGTCACGACCGCGAACCCACAGGAATTGACGCTCATGTTGTATGACGGGGCGCTCAAGTTCATGCGCCTCGCCAAACTCGCCATCGAGCAAGGAAATCCAGATTTGAAGAACACGAATATCCAGAAGACGCAAGCCATCTTCCAAGAGCTTCGCTTGACGCTCAACAAAAATATAGAAATTTCATCAAACTTGGATTCGCTCTATGAATACATGTGGCGCCGCCTTGTCGATGCGAACATCAAGAACGACACGACGATTCTCGACGAAGTACTCGACTTCACGACGGAGCTCCGCGACACGTGGAAGGAAGCGATGAAACTCGCGAAGCAGGTATGAGACCCATCGATGAGATTATCTTCAAAACGCAACGATTAAAGGATTTGTTGGCGAAAGTACCAGAAGAGCCGACATACGACTCATGGATGGACAAAATCCATGAGCTACTCGACGATCGAGAGCAACTGCTCGCGGCTCACGGACCGGACCTGAAGGATGCGGACCAGACAGTGATTCGCCAGCTCGTCGATGACAGTCAACAAATCGCGCGTTTGATTGAGGCGGAGCATCAACGGCTCGGGATGACGCTCGGGACGGCTCGTCAGGAACGCAAGACGGTCAAGTCATACGTCGACCCATATGAAGACGTCGATTCGAACTTCTCAGGATTGTTCGATCAACAGACATAAAAAAGCGCTGAATTTATCAGTGCTTTTTTTATTTTAATAAAATATTGATGTATCGTTGAAAAAACAACCTTCCATCCGATAATATAAATGGGATGATTTGGATACGAGCCATTATTAATGGGATGTTGTGGAGGAATTTATTATGATTATCAAAAATAATAGCAATGGAAATCAAGCGTTACGTCAATCACAAATAAATACAGGTCAAGCCGGTAAAGCGATGCAGAAACTGTCTTCTGGATTAAGAATCAATCAAGCAGCTGATGATGCGGCAGGATTAGCAATCTCTGAGAAGATGAGAGCTCAGATTCGTGGGCTAGATCAAGCCGCTCAAAATGCTGTGGATGGAATCAGCTTAATTCAAACTGGAGAAGGTGGATTGAACGAATCTCATTCAATTCTACAACGTATGCGTGAACTCGCTGTTCAGTCTGCTAACGACACAAATAACATAGCTGACCGTGGGGCAATCCAACAAGAATTTAATGAAATGACAACCGAATTAAACCGTATCGGCAATCAAACTTCTTTCAATACTAAAACCGTTTTAAACGGACTAAACGGTAAAGGAGGGGAGTCACTAGTCACTCATAGTATTCCTGGAACTCCTGGTGCGATTCGCGGTATATATACAGTCGGTATTGATACAACATCACTCAATTTCAATGATACGATTCGAGTCGATGGTTATACGTTTTTAAAGTCTTCGAATAACCCATTGTTATTGGGTGAATTCAATGATTTATCAACATTAACCACAGCGATACGTGCTGTTCCAGAATTGAACACTCGATACACGGTACAGATGATAGGTACGCCTACTCCAAATGGACTTTTGTTCGAGCATAAGACAGGTCAAGAATCTTGGTCTTCACCTAATATCGGTACTACCAAATTACCTGATCCATATGTCAGCTCACCAATAAACACAGTTAGGCCTGGGAGAGGTGGGAATCAACCTATTCCGGGAGAATTTGAAGTTTATGAACAAGATATCACGCCTTTAGAGGCTGGAGAGACGGTTAAAGTGGAATGGATTGGGAAATCCCCTTCCAACAATCGTGAAATAGAATTGACGTTTATTCCAGATGCACCTGTTCAATCAGGAGGTGTTGTTAGGACTTTTTCAGAACTAATGAGTAGTGTAAGTGCTGCTGTATCCCCTCATATGGCTCTTGATTTATCATCGAATCCGATTAATTTCGGAGAAACTTATACTCATGAAGGTACGTACCATCAGTTGAAATTAACACGCGGAGGAAAGGAGATAACCCTCCAGATTGGTGCAAATGCTAATCAATCTATGCAGTTAGACATGAATGATATGAGAGCTGGACGGATTGGGTTGACCTCTACGGTAAAAGGAGAAGATGGCTTTACGTCTGACCGTGTAGTGAAAAATCGAGACGCAGATAGAGCTGCTGAGTACGCGTTAGATATTACGTCGCAGACTGGTGCAAGTCAGGCAATCAGCAAAATTGACCAAGCGATACAACTCGTATCTTCAGAACGTTCGAAGATGGGTGCATGGCAAAATCGTTTAGACCATGTGGTTTCGAACGTTACTATGTCTTCTGAAAATCTCCAAGCTGCCGAATCACGTATTCGAGATGTCGATATGGCAAAAGAAATGATGGAGTTCACGAAAACCAATATTTTAGGACAGGCTTCTCATGCAATGATTGCGCAAGCCAACAAACGACCAGAAGCCATCTTACAACTTCTTCGCTAATGCATATATAGAAAACAGCTCGAAGGCGCGCCTTCGAGCTGTTTTTATTCATGAGGTTTTGATTTGTTGTCTCACTTTCAAAAGCATTCTGGATAGCGTGAACAAAACCAGCCCGCTCACATTAAACTTCAAGTAAACCATCAGGGCATCTCGAAGCGACGACACCGGCAAAAAACCACTGAATATGACGAGCGGCAGAATCGTCACATGCATCGTGACCCAATGAATCAGAATCTGTTTCGGGAACGACCAACGTTTCACTTCGTAGATGACGCTTGTCAGACCAAGGAAAAATGCCATCCCGCCATAGACGAGCATATTGTATACGCCTTCCATATTTCCGCTCCACCACTGATACGTTGCAAGCAATCCGAATAGCGCGAACCACTTCACGCCACGAACGAATCCTATTTTCAATAACATCATCTATATCGTCCCCTCATCTATTTGTTATCATCATTTACGACCCGACTACTAAAAAGTTTCATTCCATTTGATAGGGATGCAAAGACGTCTGATTTCATTTACAATCGACTCAATACCATTTAAACCGGTAGAAAACCGGGTAAATACCACTGTAACCGTTGCTTCTTTTCTGGAAAGGGGAGGGAAACGAGATGAGTGAGAAAAAAGTGAAACCTGAATCAGTGAAAAACCGTCGTTACTTCGTCTACGGTCCAGAAGGGGCGTACGATGAGTATGTGGAACGCGATCCTAAAATTGAGGCGTATGTCGAAGACGATGCGCCAATCGAGGACGGACCCGATCCGTATGAAGAAGAAGAGCTCAAATCACGAGGATGATATAGCCAAAGTCAAGGTCCAATCGCGGGCCTTGGCTTTTATTTATTCAGGGTGACGACCCTATACGTTTTCTTACACCGGTCAGGCTAGACAATCCAGTATGCTCATCTTATCAACCACCACTCATAAGGAAAGGGAGAGAATAAAGATGAACATGAAACGATATGGATTGTTGCTAACCTTACCATTGACGCTACTTGTAGGCTGCGGGGAAGCCGATGAACTGAAGACGACGGCGACCGATACGGAGGAAGACGTCGGGGCTGAAACGACGGAAGAACCGGTGGCAGAATCAACAGGAGATGCAGAAGTGCAGGAGAGTGAACTTGGTTCAAACCAAATCTTCATGAAGAACAAAGCGCTCGACATTAAAGAGACGATTGGCTCCGTCAACTTCGCCATCGATAAAGTGCAGACATCTCGACTCACGGTCAACGAAGCGTATCGCGACTCGTTTGACGGGCAAGAAGAAGTGACAGTCGTCGCGATGAATGTCATCGTCGAGAATACGATTGACGACACCATCAGTTTTCATCCGAACCAAGCGACGCTCGTGACGAACACGGGGGAGCAAGTGTCGGCTGACTTGTGGTTCTCAGATGATGTCGGCGGCGAGTTCCTGGGGAAAGTGAAGAAGGAAGGGGACGTCCTCTTCTTCGTCAAAGCGATGCCGGAAGAATTAGCGGACGTGAAAGTCGTCATTGACGGACCGTCTGACGCGAATTATGAGTCGATTGGGGAATCCCGCTACGAATATACGATCAACGTCGAAAAATAACGAATGGCCGCTCCAGAGAACTGGTGCGGCCATTCGTTATCCTTTTGTTGTGGTGGAAAGATCTTCTAATGATCAGTTCCGTAAAATTGCCGAGGAGCGATATGAATACACAATCGATGTCACCAAATAACAAGAACGCGCATCTTCGCGATGCGCGTTCTTGTTATTTTCGCTGATGCGGCAACGGGATTGTCAGCACGTTCCAGTTCTCACCGGCGAAAACTTTCGCGAGAAAGACGATCTGTCCGACGTGATAGCTATAGTGCGACACTTGCTTCTCGATCGCCCAGATGACGGTCTTCTCCTCGCCGCGGATGAAGATGGTCTTGCCGAGGTCTTCCGGTGTGAGGCTCGCCAAGACATCGTCCAACAGCTGCCAACGCTCATCCCATGTCGCCATCAGTTCGGTGCGGGACTGTTGTTGGTCCTCGAACTCGGCGTCACGGTTCCGGTCCGGCTTTTCGCCGTCCGTCGTCAAAAAGTCGGTCCAGCGCGATTTCATGTTGTTCGAGATGTGCTGCACGATGATCGCGAGCGAGAGCGTGTCTTTCGCGAGCACGCGATGCATATCCTCATCGTTTACTTGCTTCAACGCGTCCTCGGCGAGCTGTTTCTGTTCCTGGAAAATCGAGCGTACCGTTTCGATGTAGCGGGCTTCAAACATGGAATGACCTCCTTTGGATTCCTACTAAGCATACCCCAATCTGAACGTGATAAAAATCATTGAGAATGAACCGTGTAACACGCCACCGCGCAATCGGTTCTTGAGTGCCCTGTTTAGGTTTTGACGACAGTCATGTCACGTCTAGCTTATTTCAGTTTGGGGGTTCACCCATGAAGAGAACCGACCGCGTTTGTCCGTAAGTGGAAGAGCACGTTTTTTTGTATGCGAAAAGGGAGAGCCGCGGCTCTCCCTTTTAGGTGTGTTCGATTCTAAAGTCTTCCCAGTGTGACCGGGCCTGGGTACGGATCCGCTCCGACACTTCCTTACTGCCGAGCAAGATACCGTACCAACGTCTCGCGTCCTCATATAGACCGAGCGAGGCCGACAAGTCGGCGATCCGCAGCATGAGCTGGTCATATGGGAGACCGGTCCGGACTTGGTCCGTGTATGCCTCCTGTACCTCGTTGTACTTGTCGAGCGTCCGCTTCATCCATTCCTTCTCAGACGCCTCGTTCCCCGTCAGGCGATACATCCAGACGAGCCGCATGCCGAGCATGGCGACGACGGACGGTTTCTGGCCGCTCAATTGGGCCGTCACGACGGCGAACTTGTAGAGCCGAATGACGTGCTCGGCCGAGCGGTCACCGGTGAGCGCCTCGGCGTTGACGCGGTCGAAGTAGCCCGTCTCGAGCGCCTCGCGATTGTTTTTCCGTACCTTGTCGAACGAGTCGTGGAAGACGAGGTGACAGTGGCTACAGACGGTCGGCTCATAAAAGTAAGGGTTGGCGCCATCGTATGTCGTATATCCGTCCTTCGCGACTTCCTGCGGCCGAATGTGGCGCGACAAGACACGTGGCGTCTCGCTTTGTTTCAAACAATACGGGCATTTCACTTTTTTTGAAAAGATATGTTCTGCCATCATCTCACCTCACACGTATACGTTGACGAGCAGGCCGCGAATCTCACCGACTTGGTCGAGGAGCGACAGACGAGACGCCTCACCCGAGATGACCTGGTCTGTCAGCGCTAGCAGCTTCTGGTCGACCTGTTCGACGATCTTATAAATCTTGGCGCGACCACGGCGGTTGAAGCCGCGTTTTTCCTCGAGGCGGAGTGCCGCGTCGACGGCGTCTTTCATAAAGTCTTTAATGAGTTGCTTATATTCAGCGAGCGACTCGACGGTCTGGCTCTCGGCGAGGAGCTCGCCTTTCTCGTGAATGGCCGCGATTTGGCGCTGGAAGCGCTCGTGCTCGCGGTCCTCCCGTTTTTGACCGATGACGTTCTGGAACGAGACGCCAGGCTCAGCCTCGGGGCGTTTCGCCTTACCGGCGCCCTGAAGCGACTGCGTCTCCATGATGCGACGAATGTCCATAGGATCCGTCCTTCCTTAAGTTAGTTCAACAATTGTAGCACGCCTTGCGGCAACGCGTTCGATTGGGCGATCATCGCCATGCCGGACTGGTTCAAGATGTTGAGACGGGCGAAGTCCATCATCTCGCGTGCCATGTCGGCGTCGCGGATGCGGGACTCGGAAGCCGTCAAGTTCTCGGACCCGATCGTGACGACGCTCACGTTCGCCTCGAGCCGGTTCTGGATGGCACCGAGCTTCGAACGTTCGAGCGAGACTTTTTGAATGGCGGCGTCGAACTTGGCGATGGCGTCATTGGCGCCACCTTGCGTCGTCACATCCAGTCCCTCAATCCCGAGGGCACCGGCGCGCATGTCGTCGACGTTCAAGACGACGCCTTCGCCGCTACCGGCCCCGAGTTGGAAGAAGAGTGTCTCATTGCCGGCGATAAAGTCACCGTTCATGATCTTCTTCGAGTTGAACTCGGTTGTCTCGGCGATTCGCGTCACTTCATCCGTAAGGGCAGCAATCTCGTCTTGAATCGCCTTGGCGTCATCACCGCTCAGCGTCCCGTTCGACGCTTGGACCGACAGCTCGCGCATCCGTTGCAGGAGGGAATGGGTCTCGCTCATCCCGCCTTCGAGCGTCTGCGTGAGCGAGATGCCGTCGAGGGTGTTGCGTTCGGCCATCGACAGCGAGTCGAGACGGATGCGCATCTTCTCAGAGATGGCGAGCCCGGCCGCGTCGTCGGACGCCTTGTTGATGCGGACACCGCTCGAGAGGCGATCCATCGTCTTCTTCATCGTCGCCTGGTTGACCGTGAGCGACGAGTAGGCTTTCAGTGCTTGCACGTTATTGGTAATTTTCATAACGGTTTCCTCCTGAAGGTACGGGTTGGAGTCGGGCGTTCTCGATCGCCTCGGCCCACGTCTGGTCGAGCTCGGTCGCGAGGCCGTGAAGCTCCTCGATTTTGTCCATGTCTTGTTCAATCAACGCCTCGAGGCTCGATTTGGCCATATACAAGTAAAGCTCATCGAGTTGGGCCGAGATGATGCCGCCGCCGTCGTGAAGTCCTTGGTGGAGCTTCGCGAGCAGTTCGCGCGCTTGGCGCAAATGGCGGTTGCGTTCGGCGATTGTCGCCGTCTGGGCTTGTTCATAGTGATAGACGAGCGCGTGGAGCATCGCTTGCGTCAGCTCTTCCGGGCTCATTTCGTATAGTCGGTTCGGGTTCATGATGGGTCTCCTTTGATGGTGTCGAGTTCTTCAATCAGTAATAGCACTTCGGCCATGACGTCATACAGTTGGGGCGGAATCGCGTCCCCGAGGTCGAGGTCAAGCAGGTGGCCAAGGAGCGAATGGTCATGCTCGATGGCGACGCCGCGTGATCTCGCCTCGTCTAAAATCTTATCGGCGACGGCGCCCGTTCCACGGGCGACGACGACCGGGGCCCGGTCGATCGTCTCGTCATAGCGGACGACGGCGGCCGTCTTGCGTTTCGTCAAATCCATGCGTTGATACATAACAGCCTCCTAGATGCGGAAATCATAGCCGGTCGTCTCGAGCGTCGGGCGCTCGGTCTCCGGTTTATCGGACTTCGTCAGTGGGCGGAACTGGGTCGTCACGCTCTTATAACCGATCGCCTCGAGCGTCGTCTCGATCTTGCCGAGCAGGGGACGCGCGAGTGCCTCGACGGTCGGATCATCGTGTTCGAGCGTGAGCCGGAGATTCCGGTCGATCGCTTCGAGCTTGACGCCAATCTCTCCGAGCCGCGGTGTCTCGAGCCGGATATAGAGCACACTGTTCTCCCAGTCGACGACATCCCCGGCCTCACGGTTTTGGATATGGACGTGGATGCCGGTGTCGATCTCTTGGACTTTCGCCGGCAAGGCGAGGATGAGCTGATGGAGCTGCCCGCCGTCGAGCCGGTTCAACGTCTGTTGGACTTGGAAGAACGAGGCGAGCCGTTGCGCCTCGGGTGTCGCCGCGTCGGCTTTCATCGACAACGTCGACGCCTGGACGCGCTGCGTCGTCTCTTGGATGACGCGGCCTGATAGGTTCGGGTCGACCTTGAACGGCGTGACGCGCGGCAATTCGCCGGCGCGGGTCGCCTGATGCGGGATGTATTCGAGCCGGACGTGGTTCGGCACGTACCGGAACTCGTTCAAACTGGCGCGCACTTCTTTGATGAGCACGGCGCTCTCAGCCGGTTTCGTCGACAGTAGGCCGAGGGCGACGTCGAGCTTCGCCGTCATCGCGACGAGCGCCTTCTCTTGGGTCGCGCTCGTATGTAACAAAGCGTCCGTCTTTTGAATGAGCTGCGTCAGTCGGGTCGACACCGTCTCGAGCGCAGGACGTGCCTGATGCGGGTTCGTCTCGACGAGGGCGGCGACTTGGCCGAGCTGTTTCGTCACCGTCACTTGTTCGCTTCGGAACGTGTTCGTCACGGTCGCGAGATGCGTCGTCACTTCCTTGACGAGTACCGGGCGTCCTAGGACGGGCGGTAACGCCTCACGCGGTTCGATTCGCGTCGGGCGCGGCTCCGGCAACTCGTTGATGAGCCGGTCGACCGTCTCCGGTGTCGGCGTCAAACGTTCGCTGACGGGACGCGACAGATTGACGTGCTCGATGAACCGTTCTTTCTGCGGGTACGGCGCGTCAGGTGGCGGTGGTTTGATTTGTTGTCTCGCTTCATCTAATGACGCGACGGCGAGGTCGCGCGCGACATCACGCGGGAGCGTCGGCGCCTCGACCGTCTTCAGCCAGAGGACGGCATCGCGCATGTCGCCTTTAAAGACGGTCTCGAGCAGACGCACCGTGTCCTCGTTCATCGGCAGCCGTCCTGATTGGAGCAAACGGCTGACGGCACTCCGGACCTCGGGCGGGAGCGATGCGAGCAACGCCTGAATCTTCGTATCGAGTTTCACCGGTTGACCGCTCGGCATGTCCGGCGTCTCGGGTTCAGGTTTGACGACGATCGTCGCGATGAGCTGGCCGTCTTGTTCGGCGAGCGTCAGTTGGAACGGGTTCGTCTTCGGGAGCCCGCCCTCGAACGTGACCTCGACGTGCTCGCCATTGATTTTGACGATCCCGGAGTCGGGTCCGGTCTGTTTGACGAGCTCGGCTTTATAGATGCGATTCGTCTGGATGCCGGCTGTGACCGCGACGGCCGCGGTCATGGGGGCTTGGATTTGCATAGTTGTCACCTCGAACAATATATCGACCTCTTTTTCAAAAAGTGAAGCGAAACCGACAGAAAAAAACCTCCCGTCGAATCGACGGAAGGGTCAAGAGTGGAGCGTTGCGCTCTGGTTTAATTGTTGGAACCGAGCGACGAGTTCGCCCGTCGCTTTCAATTGATTGCGGAGGACGTATGAGGTCGCGTTCGTGGCGATCCGGTGACCGTTCTGGGTGACGACCAAGCCTTTCGACTCGATCGGGTCACTCGTGATGTCACGGACGTGCGACCAGGCGTACCATTCACATTCAGGGCGCTTCGGGGACATCGTCGGGAAAAAGACGAGACCGGACGTCGGTTCGATGACGACTGGCACTTTGCCTTTGATTCCGGCGACGCGCTTGGCGACGAAGATGCGCTCCTCAATCGAACTGCTGTACTGGCGGCATGAGAGCTGCAGGAGCTGGTAGGGCCGGAGCGGGGTCGTAATCTCGGAGCCGTCCTCGAGAATGACGCGCGATTGCGCGGACATCTCATAACAAGGCAGGATGGCCACCGTCCGCTTCGTAATACGGTACTTTTCCTCGGAATGGTAGGGGCGCATATGGCTGCACCGTCCTTTTCGTATTAGATTTTCAGGCTCGGCTCGCCCAAATGGCGTACAAACCTAAATCATCCCTTCCATGATATATCACAAAATATGTAAATTCAATATCTCTATATGAAAAGTAGGGAAATATAATTCCAATGTAAGCCAAAAGACGATTCATTTACAAAAATATGAGAAAGTGTTTGTCACGCTTCCAAGAAGGTGGTAAGATTACCGATAGAGGGAAAGCCTCTGTATTCTTCAATGGTGAAAGGAATGGATTTACACATGGTAGGTAAAGTAAAATGGTTTAACTCAGAAAAAGGTTTTGGATTCATCGAAGTAGAAGGCGGCAAAGACGTATTCGTACACTTCTCTGCAATCCAAACTGACGGCTACAAATCACTTGACGAAGGTCAAGAGGTAGAATTTGAAATCGTTGATGGCGAGCGTGGCCCACAAGCGGCTAACGTTACAAAATTATAATTTCAAGCCGTAAGCCGGTTCCCTCGTGGAGCCGGCTTTTTATTTTCCTTACATAGCGTCCTTCGAATCAAAATCGCGTTTAAGAACGGGCAGAACGGGTAGTTTCTTTTTATACCGCCGATTCAAGTTGAAGACGACGCAATCGGAACAAAATTGTCATTATTTTCTGATGATAACGTTTTCAAACGATTTGAATTCGGGGTATACTATAAATGAGCCACCTGGTTCCACTTTCTTTTCAGAAATGAAGCAGGAGATTCGGTCCAAATCGACGAATCATTGGGTCAAGCGGTTATTTTAAGGAGGAGTTCAGATGATTTATAACATTCGCGGCGAAAACATTGAAGTCACACCAGCTATTCAAGACTATGTCGAGAAAAAGTTGGACAAATTGACTCGTTATTTCACAACTCCTACGGATGCACAGACGGCTTACGTCAACTTGAAAGTGTACAACGAGAAGCAAAAAGTGGAAGTGACGATCCCGATGCCGAACTTGTTGCTCCGTGCTGAGGAAACAAACCTCGACATGTACGCGGCAATTGACCTCGTCGTCGATAAATTGGAACGTCAAATCCGTAAGCACAAAACGAAACTCAACCGTAAATCACGTGCCAAAGATGGCGGTATCGGCGAGTACTTCAAGTCACTCGAAGGTCCTGAGGACGTGGTCGTCTACGACGAAGACGAGGCAGAACTCGAACTCGTGCGGACGAAGCGTTTCACGCTCAAACCGATGGATACGGAAGAAGCGATTCTTCAGATGGACATGCTCGGCCACAGCTTCTTCGTCTTCTCAGACGCAGAAACGGGCAACACGAACGTCGTCTATCGTCGTAAAGACGGGAAATACGGCTTGATCGAACCAGAATAATTCAACCTTGAAACCACACGGCCCTCCAACTCGGAGGGCCGTTTCGTTTGGCCTTTCCTTGAAAGCGAGGGTCACTTCGGTTAAACTGTACATTAGGGAAAAAACATGCATTTTTCAGTGAATGCAGAGGAGATAAAGCGTATGGCGAACTTTTTGAAAGATTTATTTGCTCCACAGAAACGAGTATTGAAAAAAGCAGAAAAAGCGGCCGACCTCGTCGAGTCGTTCGCCGAACCGATTAAGGCATTGTCTGACGAAGCACTTCAGGCGAAGTCGATTGAGTTCCGGGAGCGTTTGGACAAGGGTGAGACGCTTGATGATATCTTGCCAGAAGCGTTTGCGGTCTGTCGCGAGGCGTCTGAGCGTGTGCTCGGCATGCGCCACTACCGCGTCCAGCTCATCGGGGGCTACGTGCTCCATAACGGTGACATCGCTGAGATGAAGACCGGGGAAGGGAAGACGCTCGTCGCAACTCTTCCGGTATATTTGAACGCGCTCACGGGCCGCGGCGTCCACGTCGTGACGGTCAACGAATATTTGGCCCGCCGTGACAAAGAACTCATGGAACCGCTCTACTTCGCACTCGGCCTTTCGGTCGGCCTCAACGTGTCGAACATGGACCGTGTCGAGAAGCAGGCGGCGTACAACTGTGACATCACCTACTCGACGAACAATGAGCTCGGTTTCGACTACTTGCGTGACAACATGGTCCTTTATAAAGAAGACCGTGTCCAACGCGAGCTCTACTTCACGATCGTCGATGAAGTCGATTCGATTCTCGTCGATGAAGCCCGGACCCCGCTCATCATCTCGGGTTCGGCTCAAAAATCGACAGAGCTCTACACGCGTGCCGATGCCTTCGTCCGCACGCTCAAAATCGAGGACGACTACACGGTCGACGTGAAGACGAAGTCGGTTCTCCTCACGGACAAAGGGGTCGACCTCGCCGAGAAGTTCTTTGGCATCGACAACTTGTTCGCGATCGAGCACGTCTCGGTCAACCACCACGTCGGGCTCGCCCTTCGTGCCAACGCCGTCATGCATCATGACGTCGACTACATGGTCCGTGACGGCCAAGTCATGATCATCGACCAGTTCACCGGTCGGGTCATGGACGGACGCCGCTACTCGGAAGGGTTGCACCAGGCGATCGAAGCGAAAGAAGGCGTCGAGATTCAGCGTGAATCGATGACGCTCGCGACGATCACGTACCAGAACTACTTCCGTATGTATGAGAAGCTGGCCGGGATGACCGGAACGGCGAAGACAGAGGAAGAAGAATTCCGTAACATTTACAACATGCAGGTCGTGACGATCCCGACGAACAAACCGATTCTTCGGGAAGACCGTTCGGATCTCATCTTCAAGTCGATGGACGGCAAGTTCAAAGCCGTCGTCGAAGAAATCATGGCAGCCCACGCGACGGGACAACCGGTCCTCGTCGGGACGGTCGCCGTCGAGACGTCGGAGCATTTGAGCAAGCTTCTCTCGAAGAAGAAAATCAAACACGAAGTCTTGAACGCGAAGAACCACGCCCGTGAGGCCGAAATCGTCGAGAACGCCGGCCAAAAAGGCGCGGTCACGATCGCGACGAACATGGCCGGACGCGGAACCGACATCAAGCTCGGCGAGGGCGTCATCGAGCTCGGCGGATTGTACATCGTCGGGACCGAGCGCCACGAGTCGCGCCGGATCGACAATCAGCTCCGTGGACGGGCCGGACGACAAGGGGACCCAGGTAAATCCCAGTTCTACTTGTCACTCGAAGATGAGCTCATGCGCCGCTTCGGGACGGACAGCCTCCAGAACATGATGGAGCGCCTCGGCATGGACGACACGCAACCGATTGAGAGCCGCATGGTCTCGAAAGCGGTCGAGTCGGCCCAGAAACGTGTCGAAGGGAACAACTATGACGCCCGGAAGCAGCTCCTCGGTTACGATAACGTCATGGCCGACCAACGGAAAGTCATGTACAAAGACCGGGCCAGCATCCTCGAGAACGAATCGGTCACGGACATCGTCCGTTCGATGATTCAAGAGACGGTCGAGACGGGCGTGGCGCAATATACGCCGCTCGAGCTCGTGCCGGAAGAATGGAACATCGATGAGCTCGCGCACTGGGCCAACCAGACGCTCGCCCTCGAACAGCCGGTCGAAGGCAAGGACTTCTACGGCAAAGAGCGCGAGGAGATCATCGAGCTCTTGAGCGAACGCACGAACGCGCAGTATGAGGCGAAACGCCAACTCGCGCCGCCGGAACGCTTCAACGAGTTCGAGAAGATTATCGTGCTCCGTGCCGTCGATTCACACTGGATGGCACACATCGACCACATGGACCAACTCCGTCAAGGGATTCACTTGCGTGCCTACGGACAGAACGATCCGCTCCGCGAGTACCAGGCGGAAGGCGTCAACATGTTCGACGCGATGAACGCGGCCATCTCCGAAGAAGTGACCGGCTTCGTGCTTCGTGCCGAAGTCGGCGATAACCTCCGACGCGAGAAAGTCGTCGAGGAGGAAGTGGCGGTGTCTGGCAAGGACGACACGCCGCTCAAGAAGAAGCCGGTCCGTCGCTCGGAAGACCAACGGCTCGGGCGCAACGACCCGTGCTGGTGTGGTTCAGGCAAGAAGTTCAAAAACTGCCACGGCAAACAACAGGCTTAATTTTGAAAGAGGCGAGCCCGCTCGCCTCTTTCCTACGGAAAGGTGACCTACACTATGGAAATTTCAGATATTCGCAACGAACTCGAGGCGATGGCGAAACGCCTCGAGAATTATCGCCAATCGCTCAACCTGACAGAGAAGCAGGCCCGCATCGCCGAGCTCGAGAACGAGATGACGTACCCAGACTTCTGGGACAGCCAAGAGAAGGCGCAGAAAGTCATCGACGAGTCGAACGCGCTCAAAGCGATGGTCGACAAATACCAAGAGCTCGCCGATGGGCATGAAGACGGCGAAGTCACGCTCGAACTGATCAAAGAAGAGCCGGACGCCGAGATGCAAAGCGAGTTGGGAGAGATGGTCACGGCGCTCAAGGCCGATTTCGACGCGTTCGAGCTCGAAATCCTCTTGAACGGACCGTACGACGCCAACAACGCCATCCTCGAGCTTCATCCGGGGGCGGGCGGTACCGAGTCGCAGGACTGGGCATCGATGCTCCTCCGCATGTATCAGCGCTTCGCTGACAAGCAAGGCTGGAAAGTCGAGACGGTCGATTATCTACCGGGCGAAGAAGCCGGCGTCAAGTCGGTCACGCTCCGCATCGTCGGGCATAACGCCTACGGCTACTTGAAGGCGGAGAAAGGGATTCACCGTCTCGTCCGCATCTCGCCGTTCGATTCGTCGGGCCGCCGCCATACGTCGTTCGTCTCGTGTGACGTCATGCCGGAATTCAATGACGACATCGAAATCGAAGTGAAGACCGAAGACCTCCGGATCGATACGTACCGCGCGTCAGGCGCCGGCGGTCAGCACATCAACACGACCGACTCGGCCGTCCGGATCACGCACGTGCCGACGGGCGTCGTCGTCTCGTGTCAAGCCGAGCGTTCGCAAATCAAGAACCGCGAAGCAGCGATGAAGATGCTCAAGGCAAAACTGTATCAACGCGAACTCGACGAGCAGCAACGCAAACTCGATGAGATCCGCGGCGAGAAGACAGACATCGGTTGGGGCAGCCAAATCCGTTCGTACGTCTTCCACCCGTACGCGATGGTCAAGGACCACCGCACGAGTTATGAAGTCGGGAACACGAGCGGCGTCATGGATGGCGACATCATGGGCTTCATCGACGCTTACCTCCGCAAGACAAATATGTGATGCAAGTGGCTCAAGGACTGACGTCTTTGGGCCACGTTGTATGTAGAGGAGAAAACCTTTAATGAAGCAAATCGTCAAAGACTATATCTATTTACTGACCGGGTCCGTCTTCGTCGCCTCGGCGTTCAGTTTATTCCTATTGCCGAACAACCTCGCCTCGGGCGGCGTCAGCGGGATCTCAATCATCACGTACGAGTTGTTCAACATCTCGCCAGGGGCGTTCCAGCTCGTGTCGAACGTGTTGCTCCTCCTCGTCGGCTGGATGATTCTCGGGCTAGGCTTCGGCGTGAAGTCACTCGTCGGGTCGATTTTTTTACCGGGCGTGATCTTATTTTATGAAGCGATTGACGCGGGTGCGGCCGTCAATGACACATTGCTCGCGGCCATCTTCGGCGGGGCCGGCGTCGGCATCGGTCTCGGGCTCATCTTCCGGGGACGGGCCTCGACCGGGGGAATGGATTTGCTCGCGCAAATCTTACATAAGTTCACCCACATCCCGCTCTACCTCTGTATCGCCATCCTCGACGGGGCGGTCGTCCTCGTCGCTGCTGTCACGTTCTCGTTCACGACGGGACTGTATGCACTGATCGCCCTCTTCATCACGATCAAGATGATCGACTTTGTCCAGCTCGGCTTCACACAGGACAAGATGGCGTACGTCATCTCGGAGAAACGGGACGTCATCACGCGCGCCGTCTTCGATGAGCTCGACCGCGGTGCGACGGAGATACAAGCGATCGGAGCGTACTCGCGACTCGAGCGCCCGATGCTCCTCGTCGTCGTCCGCCAGAACGAAGTGAGCCGGCTGAAAGAAATCATTCGCCACATCGATCCTGATGCGTTCCTCATCTTCAGTGAGGCGCACGAGGTGATGGGGCAAGGGTTCACGTCGGATAAACGCTATATCAACGTTCCCTAAGTTGTGGAATCTTTGTGTATTTTTCGTGAGTTAGGTTAGAAAGCGGTTCATAACGGCTATAATGGTAAAAGTAGGTTATTTCTACAACTTAGGAGGGGAACCCTATTATGAAGAAATGGATGATGGTGATTGGACTTGGCGCCATGCTCACGCTCGGTGCGTGCGGCGGTGGCGATGAAGAAGAGTCGACGAGCAACGGGGACGGCGCCAACACGGCATCGGTCGACGCGGAAGCGGTCTACGCACAAAACTGTGCGGCATGTCACGGCGCAAATCTAGAAGGGATGAGCGGTCCGAAACTCTCGGATGTCGGTTCACGTCTATCTGCCAGTGAAATTGAAGAAGTCATCAAAAACGGGAAAGGCGCTATGCCTGCGAATGTGATTGAAGACGAAGAAGAAATCACGGCTGTCGCCGCTTGGCTCGCCGAGAAAAAATAATCATGGGGAACCACGAGACGACTCGTGGTTTTTTTGTTTCCTTCAATCTCGACTGAATCCGGATTGTCAGTGATTGAAGCGAGGGAGTTGCGAACGCGGGTAGCTTTTGAATGTGCGTTTCATCATATGTGTCCGAGTCGTGAAATCTGTCTTCAACACGACAATTTCACACCGAACTCAATCCAACTGAAACATTCCTGTAATGGTTATTTAAAAGTCCGATTGCTATAATTGTAGGCGCTTGAACTATATTGCCTGTCGCCTTTTTGGGTCAGGTTGGCACGAACAGGGTCCCTTGACAGGACGAGTGCTTATCGTGTAGAACAGAGGCTAGACGAAAATATTCACTTAACTAACTAATCCAGTCTTCGTCATAGATGCATGAAATAGGATAGATGCATGAAAAATATATAAAAAGGGTAGGGGATACGTTATGATCTCGATGCAAAAAGTCAGCAAAGTATATCCAAACGGCGTCGTCGCCGTCGATGACCTCGAGTTAGAGATTCAAGACGGCGAATTCTTATACGTCGTCGGACCATCCGGCGCTGGGAAATCGACGTTTATGAAAATGATTTATCGTGAGGAGAAACCGTCGAGCGGTCTTCTTTTGATTGACGGGATTGACGTCGGCAAGTTGAAAAACCGCCACGTCCCGAAATTACGCCGTCAACTCGGCGTCATCTTCCAAGACTATAAGTTGTTGCCGTCACTCACGGTATATGAGAACGTCGCGTTCGCTCTCGAAGTCGTACAGGCCGACACGAACACGATGCGCAAGCAGGTCATGGACGTGTTGAACCTTGTCGGACTGAAGCACAAGGCGCGCAATTATCCGGATGAATTATCGGGTGGGGAGCAACAGCGTGTGTCGATCGCTCGTGCCATCGTCAATAAGCCAAAGCTCATCATCGCCGACGAGCCGACGGGTAACTTAGACCCGGACACGGCTTGGGGCATCATGGAAGTGTTCCAAGAGATTCACCGTCGCGGTGCAACCATCGTCATGGCGACCCACAACCGTGATATCGTCGACAAGATCCGCCATCGCGTCATCGCGATCGAGAACGGGAAAGTCGTACGCGATGAAGAGAAAGGAGCATATGGCTATGATATTTAAAAGTGGATTACGTCATCTGCGCGAAGGGTTCAAGGGAACACTACGCAACGGTTGGATGACATTCGCGGCCATCAGTGCCGTTACCATCACCTTGTTACTCGTCGGGGTATTCGCCCTCGTCATGTTCAACGTCAATGAGATTTCAGAGAACGTCGAGAACGACGTCGAGATTCAAGTATTCGTCACCCGGACCGCGGAGGAAGCGAACGTCGAGAAGCTCGGCGAGAACTTAGAACAGATTCCAGGCGTCGAATCGGTCACGTTCAGCTCGAAAGAGGATGAATTAGAGAATTTCCGTAACCAGCTTGGTGAAGATGCGAACGCCTACGGAACGGTCGAGAAGGACAACCCGCTCCACGACCGCTATATCGTCAAGGCGTCAGACCCGCTCAATACGGAGAAGGTCGCTAATTCGGTGCAGTCACTTGATAACGTCGATAAGGTCACATATGGACAGGACTATATCGACAAGATGTTCGCCTTCTTCAACGGGATTCGCATCGGCGGACTTGCGTTGATCGTCGGTCTCACGCTCATGGCGATGTTCCTCATCTCGAACACGATCAAGATGACGATCTTCTCACGCCGTCGCGAAATCGAGATCATGCGTCTCGTCGGAGCGAAAAACAGCTTCATTCGCTGGCCGTTCTTCATCGAAGGGCTTCTCCTCGGTGTATTCGGTGCGCTCATCCCGATTGCCGTCATCTACTTCGGTTATGACGTCGCATATAGTGCTTTACAACCATCGCTAGATCAACTGAATAGTGATATATTTAAATTGATTGATCCATCGATTTTGACGACGCAAGTGTCACTCGTCCTCTTAGCGCTCGGTGCCTTCATCGGGATCTGGGGTTCGACGACATCGCTCGGTCGATTCTTGAAAGTCTAATCTAATTTAAATATGAGGAGGAGTTGGCGGATGAAACGTTCGCTTGCGCTTGGATTAAGTTTGACGCTACTTGCCTCGCCTGTATGGGCGACGGAGAAAGACACGCTGAAAGCACGACAAGATCGTTTATCCAATCAATTGGAGGAATCCAAGAAAGCGCAAGACGAGACGGACGCCGAGCTCGAAGTCACCGAGGCGGAACGTGACGCGGTCACGACAGAAATCCGTGCGGTCAATGAACGTCTCGAAGGCTTAAGTGAACAGATCGCCGTCCAACAGGAAGAAGCGGACGCGGCGCGTACCGAGCTCGAGGAAACCCGTGATCAACTCACTGCCCAAGGGCAGTACCTCGAAAGCCAGAAGGCGCTCCTTAGTGAGCGTCTTCGTGTGCTTCAAGTACATGAGGACCAGTCCTATCTCCAAGTCGTCTTCGAGTCCCGTTCATTCGGAGACTTCGTAACGCGGCTCTTGACCGCGCAGACGATTGCCGATCAGGACCGGGACCTCATACATAGTTACATGAGTGAAGTCGAGCGGCTCGAAGCGCTCGAAGCACGGCAGCGGACCCAGCTCTCGTTCCTTAAACAGAAAGAGCGGGAACTCGTCGTGACGAAACAGGCGCTCGACGTCGCCGCCGAACAAAAGCAGGGTTTGTTGTCGGAACTGAACGAACAAGTCGAACTACTGGAGCTTGAGAAGATGAGCCGTGAAGAAGAACAGGCGCTCATGAGTGAGCAGAGCCGGATCATCGCCGGTCAACTCGAAGCAATCGCCCAAGCGGAGCGGGAAGCCGCCGCCCGCGCCGAGGCCGAAGCGAAGGCCAAGGCACAAGCAGAAGCGCAGGCAAAAGCCGAGGCAGAGGCGAGAGCACGAGCTGATGCCAAAGCGGAAGCGGACAAGCGGGCAGACGACAAAGCGCCAACCGCCCCAGCGCCTGCTCCAACAACCCCACCGCCTGCGGAAACCCCGACGAACGTGACGGGACCGGCGACCTCGTTCGTGCGGCCGGTATCCGGCTACGTGTCGAGCCCGTTCGGCCCTCGGCAAAACCCGCTCACGGGCGTGGCGGAGTCGCACCGTGGCATCGATCTCGTCAATGCGACCGGGACACCGATCGTCGCGGCGGCACCAGGCATCGTCATCAAGGCGGCCCCGGCGACCGGTTACGGCAACGTCGTCTTCGTGTCCCATATCGTTGGCGGAGAAGTATGGACGACCGTCTATGCCCATCTCGACGCGATTACGGTCACGTCGGGGCAAACGGTCGGCGCCGGACAGACCGTCGGTACGCTCGGCAGCACGGGCTGGTCGACAGGCCCGCATCTCCACTTCGAATTACATCGCGGACAATGGGCGCCAGGGCAACCGAATGCGGTCGACCCGGGTCCATACATCGGTTACTGATGAGACGGACGTGTTCCAAATTTATGGAACACGTCCGTTTTTCTGAACTTTTTGCTATACTGGATGAAAGACTGACAAAGAGAAATGAGGGACTACCCGTGAAAAATACAACCGCAGGATTACTAGCCGGTGCCACGTTCGTCGCCGGTGCCGGTGCTGGGCTCGCGACGATGGCGTTCACCGATACAGCGTTACCGATTCAACCGAAAGCGGAAGGCTGGGACAAAGTCGACCAAGTCCGACAATTGATCGAGACGCATTCGTTAAAGGATATCTCGGAAGAAGACTTGTTGACCGGTGCCCTCGACGGGATGACGGCAGCGCTCGACGACCCGTATTCGGACTTCCTCGACGCCGAAGAGACGTCACAGTTCACCGACTCGATTGAGTCGAGCTTTGAAGGAATCGGCGCGACTTTGGAGAAGAAAGGAGAAGACATCTTAATCGTCGCTCCAATCAAAGGCGCTCCAGCCGAAGCGGCAGGCCTCCGGGCCGGTGACGTCATCACGGCGGTCGACGGGGAGTCGATCGAAGGGATGGCCGTCGAAGAGGCGGTCCAACTCATCCGTGGCGAGAAAGGGACCGTTGTCACGCTCACGATTCGTCGCGGCGGTCAAGAGGCCGACTACGAGATTACACGCGATACGATTCCGATTGAGACCGTCTATTCAGAAGTGAAAGAACAGGACGGGAAGAAAATCGGTTATATCGAGGTGACCCAGTTCTCTGAGCCGACGGCCGATGAGTTTTTGGAGCAGCTCGAGACGCTCGAGTCGGAAGACATCGATAGCCTCATCATCGACGTGCGCGGGAACCCGGGTGGTTTGCTTCCTGCCGTCATCGAGATGACCGAAGGGTTCGTCCCGACGAATAAACCGGTCGTCCAAATTGAGAACGCGGACGGGGAACGCGAGTCGCAGAGCGGCCGCGCCCGAGAAGCGAAGCCGTACGACTTGTTCGTCTTGACGGACGAAGGATCGGCGTCGGCATCTGAGATTTTGGCCGGGGCGCTCAAAGAAGGGGCCGGTGCCACGATTATCGGCAACAAGACGTTCGGAAAAGGGGTCGTCCAGACGGCGTTCGATTTAGAGGACGGCAGCAACTTGAAGCTGACGACGAGCAAATGGCTCACGCCGGACGGCAATTGGATTAACGAGAAAGGCATCGAGCCGGACGTCGAGGTCAATCAACCGGATTATTTCGGGGTGAATCGCATCCTCGCCGACACGGACTCGCTCAAAGTCGGCGACTACGGTGAGGCGGTGTCGAACTTGCACACGGTCTTGTCGGGCATCGGCTATGAGCCGGGCGGACAGCAGGGATATTATGGTGACACGATGGCCCGCGCCGTCAGCGACTTCCAAGCCGACAACAATTTGCCGGAAGACGGGGTCGTCAATGAGGCGACGGCGTCGGCGCTCGAGTCACGCTTGCTCGAGGTGATTCAAGATGAGGCGAACGATGCCCAATTGAACCGAGCGCTCGAAGAAGCTGCAAAATAAGGATTAGGGAAAGGATTGGACAAGTGTGGACGTTCTACGAATGAGTTTTACTGCTTTGTTGACCTTGATCGGTAGTCCGCTACTCTGGGCGACGCTCGTCGCCCTCGCTTACATATCCATGACGCGCATCAAACGGGAGCGGGGCATGTTCCGCTCACGGCGACGTTCGCCGAAGTCGGACTGGCGCCATTTTGTATGGCCGAGCCTGTTGCTCGCCGTCATCGGTTCAGCCGCATTGATTTTGCTCGAGACGACCGTCAACTGGGAATGGCTCGTGACGTTCAGCGTGCTGTATGCGCTCATCGTCTTGACGATGCACCCACGTTTCAGCAGCCCGGCGTTCCCGTTCCTCCTCATGCTGACGGCGGTCGCGTTGCGTGACGTCGTCGACTACGGCGCCGTCTCGGGCTGGATGGACCGGCTATCCGAGGTCGAGTGGCCGGTATATGCGCTCGTGTTCGGCGTCGTCACATTGGCGGAAGCGATTCTCTTACGTTGGAACGGGTCGATTGAAACATCACCGACGCTCATCTTGTCCAAACGTGGCCAGTTCATCGGTGGACACGTCGTCAAACGGCTTTGGTTTTTCCCGCTCGTCGTCTTTTTGCCACCGTCGTTCGGTCTCGACATGCCGGTGCCGGTCATCTTGCCGATCCCAATCGGGGTCAGCCTGTTATCGACCGGGGCCTTGCCAGGGACGCTCCTCGGTCGCCTGAGCCTGTATCGCGGCTTGCTCGCGCTCGTCGCCCTCGGTTTGTTCGGGGCGTCGTACGTCATCGACGTGCCGTATGCGGCCTATGGATTGCTCGTCGTGTTCGTCTTGTATGAGCTAGCGCTTCAAATGATCAAGCGAGAGAACCGCGGGACGACACCAGTGTTTATCAATGGCAACCGGGGCGCGGTCATCATCGACACGCTCCCGGGTTCGCCAGGTGAATCGATGCAGCTCATCCCGGGCGAGTCGATTTATAAAGTGAACGGGACGGTCATCACGGGCGGGAGCAGCTTCTATGAGGCGCTCCAGCTCCATAAGCCGTACATCAAGTTCGAGGTGCTCAACTTGAACGGAGATATCCGTTTCGTGCAACGGGCGATGTATGAGACTGACCCGCACGAGCTCGGCATCTTGTTCGTCGCCGAGCCGGCGAGTCCGCGTCTGCGGTTACGGAAATTATAAAAGGGAGCATCCTTGGCGGATGCTCCCTTTCGTGCGTTCAATTAAAGTTCAAGTTTTGATGGTTTGAAGCCCATTGTCGCTTCGACGGCGTGTTGCCAGCCTTTATACAGATTTTCGCGGTGTGCTTCGTCCATCTTCGGTTCGAACTGATGGTCGAGTTTCCACTGCTGTTTAATCTCAGCTTGGTCTTTCCAGAACCCGACGGCGAGTCCGGCGAGGTAGGCGGCACCGAGGGCCGTCGTCTCGCTCACTTCCGGACGTTCGACCGGCACGTCCAAGATGTCCGCTTGGAACTGCATGAGGAAGTTGTTGTTGACCGCACCGCCGTCGACGCGGAGCGTCTTCAACTCGATGCCAGAATCTTGTTCCATCGCCGTCAAGACATCGCGTGTCTGATAGGCGAGTGACTCGAGCGTCGCCCGGACGAAATGTTCTTTCTCCGTCCCGCGCGTGAGGCCGAAGATGGCACCACGGACGTCCGAGTTCCAATACGGGGCACCAAGTCCGACGAAGGCAGGGACGACGTAGACGCCGTCTGTCGTCTCGACGCGGTTGGCGTACTGTTCCGTGTCTTTCGCCGACTTGAGCATACGGAGTCCGTCACGGAGCCATTGGATGGCCGAACCGGCGACGAAGATTGAACCTTCGAGCGCATATTCGACTTTACCGTTGTATCCCCACGCGATCGTCGTGAGCAGACCATGGTCCGACTTGACGGCTTCTTCGCCCGTGTTCATGAGCATGAAGCAACCTGTTCCGTACGTGTTCTTACCTTCTCCTGACTCGAAGCAGGCTTGACCGAAGAGGGCAGCCTGTTGGTCACCGGCCGCACCGGCGATCGGAACTTCGAAGCCGAAGAAGTGATACGGGATCGTGTTGGCGTACACTTCACTCGACGGTTTGACTTCCGGGAGCATCGACTTTGGTACCGTCAAGATCTCGAGCAACTCATCGTCCCATTTTTGCTCATAGATGTTGTACATGAGCGTACGTGACGCGTTCGAGTAGTCCGTGACGTGGGCGTGGCCGCCTGACAGTTTCCAGATGAGCCAAGTGTCGATCGTTCCGAAGAGGAGGTCACCGGCTTCGGCTTTCTCACGGGCGCCTTCGACGTTGTCGAGGATCCATTTGACTTTCGTGCCTGAGAAGTAGGCGTCGATCAAGAGACCAGTTTTATCGCGGAACAAGTCGGCATGACCGGCTTCCTTCAACTCATCACAAATACCGGCTGTTTGACGCGATTGCCAGACGACGGCGTTATAGACCGGACGTCCTGTCGACTTCTCCCAGACGACGGCTGTTTCCCGTTGGTTCGTGATCCCGATAGCTGCGATCTCTTTTGGATCGATGTCGGCCGAACCGAACGCCTCGGCCATGACGGCGAGGACAGACCCCCAAATCTCATTGGCGTTATGCTCGACCCAGCCTGGCTTAGGGAAGTATTGTTTAAACTCACGCTGAGCGGTCGTGACGATTTTTCCGTCGTGGTCGAAGATGATCGCCCGTGAGCTTGTCGTTCCTTGGTCAAGTGCTAAGATATAACGTTTTTCTTTCTCCATATGAGAGTGCCTCCTTAGAAATTAGAAAGATTATGGGACAAGAATGCCGTAAACCAATGCGGCGATGACCGCCCCGATGATTGGTCCGACGACCGGAATCCATGAATAGCCCCAGTCCGACGTCCCTTTGCCTTTGATTGGAAGAATCGCATGCGCAATCCGCGGCCCGAGGTCACGTGCCGGGTTGATGGCATATCCCGTTGTACCACCAAGTGAGAGACCGATCGAGACAACGAGGAAACCGACGATGAGCGGATTCAAGCCGTCCGTGAACGTGTTGGCCCCGAATGACAAAATTCCGAAGACGAGAACGAACGTACCAATGATTTCCCCGATCAAGTTGAACGGCGTGCTACGAATCCCTGGTGCGGTCGAGAAGGTGGCCAGTTTGGCACCCGGATCGTCGGTCACATCATAGTGCGGTTTGTAGTGCACGAACACGAGGACGGCCCCGATGAACGCCCCGATAAACTGTGCTAAGATGTAGGCTGGCACATCAGCCCAAGGGAATGAGCCTGCTGTCGCGAGCCCGACCGTGACGGCAGGGTTCAAGTGCGCCCCTCCGTAGATTCCGGCTGCGTATACCCCGATCATAACGGCGAAGCCCCAACCGAACGTGATGACGACCCAACCTGCGTTCTCCGCTTTCGAATGACGGAGGACGACGCCGGCGACGACACCGTTACCGAGCAAGATGAGTAGCATTGTACCAATAATTTCGCTGACGAATGCTGACATGTGATACTCCCTTCCTTCCATATTAAATTTGGCTTACCACTTCATTATATGCCCCAAATGTAAGCGTTTCAAAACCGAATATGCAAAAAAAGCCACTTTTCTTATGAAAAGTGGTTTTGATTGACAATACGCCGTTTGAAGTCGAGTCCAATCCCGACAAGAAAAGCGAGCAGGACCGCCAAACTGACGTACGCGAGCGGCGCATAGACGGCGGCACCAAGATCGAGCGCGATTGAGGTGATGACGGCCATATACAACCAGGCGAGTCGGTTAGAGATCTCTTTATCGTGATAGCGATTCGTGAGCGTGGCGCCGAACGGGGCCCCGATGAAAGCGCCGATGACCAACGCGAGCGGTGTCACGTAGTCGAGCGACAGCGATGCGAGATAACCGACGAGTCCGCCGAGCGAGATGAACAGGACGGCAGCCAGGCTCGTCCCGACCCCGCGATGTGTCGAGAAGCCGAGCCAACTGACGAGGAGCGGGACGATGATGAAACCGCCACCGATACCGAGCAGCGCCGACAACAGCCCGGCCATCATCCCGATGACGAGGGCGGCAAGCAGCGATGATTTTTTCGGCTTCTGCGGTTTAGATGTTTTCTTTAATAGCGTAACGGCAAAATAAGATAGGATAGCCAGATAAAATAGATTGAGCAACCAGTCATACGTGCCCGAGATCGAGAGGACGAGCCGGCTCGACAGCTGCGCCGTGACGGCACCGGCCAAGCCGACCGTGATGCCTGTTGACCAGGACACGTTGCCGAGCGACGTATGTTTCTTGGCGCCGGACAGGCTCGTCCCGACGACGAATAGGAGCGACGTGGCGACGGCCTCGGCCGCCGAATATCCACTAAAGAGCAACACTGGGACGATGATGACCCCGCCGCCGATGCCGAAGAAGCCGGACAAGGCGCCGACGACGGCACCGAGCGGGATAAAGAGAAGCGACCACATGACGACCAACTCGTTTCTGTTTAGATTCACTCTCCATGATAACGAAAAGCGGAACGATTTGGGAAGCGTGTCAGAAGCGAATATTTGTTCGTGTATGTGATATAATCAAGCCAATATGCAAGGTAAAGAAAGCGAGGAATATACATGGATAAGATTAGCGTTCCGTTCGACTTACATTCAGAATATAAGCCGGCCGGCGACCAACCGGAAGCGATTCGTCAGCTCGTCGAAGGAATCAATCGCGGCGACCGGTATCAGACGTTGCTCGGTGCGACCGGCACCGGGAAGACGTTCACCGTATCGAACGTCATCCAAGAAGTGAAGAAGCCGACGCTCGTCTTGGCCCACAACAAGACGCTCGCCGGACAGCTCTACTCCGAGTTCAAAGAGTTCTTCCCGAACAACGCCGTCGAATACTTCGTCAGTTATTACGACTACTATCAGCCGGAGGCGTATGTGCCGTCGACCGACACGTTCATCGAGAAAGATGCCTCGATTAACGATGAGATCGATAAACTCCGCCACTCGGCGACATCGGCCTTGTTCGAGCGGGACGACGTCATCATCGTCGCCTCCGTCTCCTGTATTTACGGTCTCGGTAACCCGGAAGAGTATAACAGTCTCGTCTTAAGTCTCCGCGTCGGCAAAGAGATGGGGCGCGACCAGATGCTCCGCAAACTGATCGACATTCAATATGAACGGAACGATATCGATTTCCAGCGCGGCCGTTTCCGTGTCCGCGGGGATGTCGTCGAGATTTTCCCGGCGTCACGTGACGAGCAGTGCTTGCGCGTTGAGTTTTTCGGTGACGAAATCGACCGCATCCGCGAGATGGACCCACTCACCGGAGAGATTATCGCCGACCGGGAGCACGTCTCGATCTTCCCGGCGTCCCACTTCGTCACTCGTGACGAGAAGTTGCAAAAAGCAATCGTCAACATCGAGGCCGAGCTCGAACAGCAGCTCGAAAAGTTCCGCGAAGAAGGCAAACTGCTTGAAGCACAGCGCCTCGAACAACGGACGAACTATGACCTCGAGATGATGCGCGAGATGGGCTACTGTTCAGGCATCGAGAACTATTCACGTCATTTGAACTTGACGGAGGCAGGGGCGACGCCGTACACGCTCATCGACTACTTCCCGAAAGACTTCTTGCTCATCGCTGATGAGTCGCACGTGACGCTCCCGCAAGTGCGCGGCATGTACAACGGCGACCAGGCCCGGAAACAAGTGCTCGTCGACCACGGTTTCCGTCTCCCTTCGGCCAAAGACAACCGACCACTCAAGTTCGACGAGTTCGAGAAGAAGTTGTCGCAAGCGATCTTCATCTCGGCGACACCGGGTCCTTACGAGCTTGAACATACACCGAACATGATCGAACAGATCATCCGGCCGACGGGTCTACTCGACCCGACGATCGAGATTCATCCGATTAAGGGACAAATCGACTACTTGATGGATCAGATTCGCGACCGTATCAAACAGGACGAACGCGTCCTCGTGACGACGCTCACGAAAAAGATGGCCGAGGATTTATCGGACTATCTGCGTGAAGCGGGCATCAAGGTCAACTATATGCACTCGGAAATCAAGACGCTCGAGCGGATTGAGATCATCCGTGACCTGCGTCTCGGGAAATACGACGTCCTCGTCGGAATCAACTTGCTGCGGGAAGGACTAGACATCCCGGAAGTGAGTCTCGTCACGATTCTAGACGCCGACAAGGAAGGGTTCCTCCGTTCGGACCGATCGCTCATTCAGACGATCGGGCGGGCGGCGCGGAACTCGAACGGGCACGTCATCTTGTTCGCTGATAAGATGACCGACTCGATGACGCGCGCGATTGAAGAGACCGATCGTCGTCGCTCGATTCAAGAAGCTTATAATGAAGAACACGGCATCACGCCGCAGACGATCCGTAAAGAAGTACGCGGCGTCATCCGCGCGACGGTCGACGCCGAGGAGGATGTGCTCGAATCACTCAGCTCGATGAAGCCGGCTGAACGTGAGGAAGCCATCGCCAAGCTAGAAGAAGAAATGAAACAAGCGGCCCGCGACCTCCAGTTCGAACGGGCGGCCGAATTGCGTGACTTAATCTTGGAGTTGAAGGTAGGGAATTAAATGGCTGAAAAGAAAAATGCGATCGTCATCAAAGGGGCGCGCGTCAACAACTTGAAAAACATTGATATCGATATTCCACGGGACCAGCTCGTCGTCTTGACGGGCTTGTCCGGTTCCGGTAAATCGTCACTCGCGTTCGACACCATCTACGCCGAGGGGCAGCGCCGTTACGTCGAGAGTCTATCGGCCTACGCCCGTCAATTCCTCGGACAGATGGACAAACCGGACGTCGATACGATTGAAGGGCTGAGCCCGGCCATCTCGATCGACCAGAAGACGACGAGCCGTAACCCGCGCTCGACCGTCGGGACGGTGACGGAAATCTATGACTACTTACGTCTTTTGTTCGCTCGCATCGGGAAACCGGTCTGTCCGCGTCACGGTATCGAAATCTCGAGCCAGACCATCTCACAGATGGTCGACCAAGTGATGGAGCTGCCGGAGAAGACGCGCCTGCAAATCCTGGCGCCAATCGTCTCGGGCCGCAAAGGGACGCACGTCAAAGTGTTCGACTCGCTCAAAAAGGAAGGGTTCGTCCGCGTTCGTGTCAATGGCGAGACGATTGAACTGACCGATGAGATCGAGCTTGATAAGAATAAGAAACATTCGATCGAAGTCGTCGTTGACCGTCTCGTCGTTCGCGCTGACGTCGAAGGTCGTCTTGCTGACTCGCTCGAGACGGCGCTTCGCCTTGCCGACGGTCGGGCCATCATCGATAAGATGGACGGCACCGAGCTCCTGTTCAGCGAACATCACGCTTGTCCGATTTGTGGGTTCTCGATCGGCGAACTTGAGCCGCGCATGTTCTCGTTCAACTCACCGTTCGGCGCCTGTCCGACGTGTGACGGGCTCGGTACGAAACTCGACGTCGATCCGGAACTCGTCATCCCAGACCCATCGAAGACGCTGAAGGAAGGCGCGATCGTCGCCTGGCAGCCGACGAGTTCGCAGTATTATCCGCAACTGCTCGCCTCGATGTGTAAACACTTCGGCATCGACATGGATGTACCGTTCGAACGCTTGTCCAAGCGGGACCAAGACCTCGTCTTGCACGGAACGGATGAAGAGTCGTTCTTGTTCCGTTATGAGAACGATTTCGGACAAGTCCGGACGAACACGATCTTCTTCGAAGGGGTGCTCCGTAACATCGAGCGCCGCTATAAAGAGACGACGTCCGATTATATCCGTGAACAGATGGAGACGTACATGGCGACCCACGCCTGTCCGACATGTAGCGGCTACCGTTTGAAAGAAGAGACGCTCGCCGTCAAAATCACGGGTCACCATATCGGCCAAGTGACGAACTTGTCGGTCGTCAACGCCATCGATTTGTTCGATTCGATCATGACGGAACTGAGCGAGAAAGATATCGCCATCGCCCGTCTCATCTTGCAAGAGATTTGTGAGCGGCTCAGCTTCTTGAACAACGTCGGTCTAGACTATTTGACGCTCTCTCGCGCCGCCGGGACACTCTCGGGCGGGGAAGCACAGCGGATTCGTCTCGCCACGCAAATCGGTTCGCGGCTCACGGGCGTCCTATACGTCCTCGATGAACCGTCAATCGGGTTGCACCAACGCGACAACGACCGCTTGATCGCGACGCTCAAACAGATGCGTGATATCGGCAATACGCTCATCGTCGTCGAGCACGATGAGGATACGATGATGGCAGCCGATTATTTGATCGACATCGGACCGGGCGCCGGCGAACACGGTGGAGAAGTCATCGCCGCCGGGACGCCGAAGCAACTCATGAAGAACCGAAAGTCGCTCACGGGCCAATATCTGTCGGGTAAGAAGTTCATTCCGCTCCCGGCCGAACGCAAAGTGCCGGACGAGCGCTTCTTGAAAATTTTGAAGGCGGAAGAGAACAACTTGAAAGGGGTCGATGTCTCGATCCCGCTCGGCATGTTCATTGCCGTCACCGGTGTCTCTGGTTCTGGGAAGTCGACGCTCATCAACGAGATTCTGTATAAATCGCTCGCCCATCACATCAACCGGGCCAAGGCGAAGCCAGGGAAGCATAAGAAGATTGAAGGACTCGACCATATCGATAAAGTCATCGATATCGACCAGTCGCCAATCGGACGGACGCCACGGTCGAACCCGGCGACGTATACCGGCGTATTCGATGATATCCGTGACGTGTTCGCGTCGACGAACGAGGCGAAGATGCGCGGCTATAAGAAAGGCCGCTTCAGTTTCAACGTTAAGGGCGGACGCTGCGAGGCGTGCCGCGGGGACGGAATCATCAAAATCGAGATGCACTTCTTGCCGGACGTCTACGTCCCGTGTGAAGTGTGTCACGGAAAACGCTATAACCGAGAGACGCTCGAAGTGAAGTATAAAGGCAAGACGATTGCGGACGTGCTCGATATGACGATTGAGGAAGGACTCGACTTCTTTGACAAGATTCCGAAAATCAAGCGCAAGATTCAGACGATCTTTGACGTCGGTCTCGGCTATATGAAACTCGGCCAACCGGCAACGGAACTGTCAGGCGGGGAAGCGCAGCGCGTCAAACTCGCCTCCGAACTCCACAAACGCTCGACCGGGAAGACGATTTACATCTTGGACGAGCCGACGACAGGACTTCATGTCGACGATATTGCGCGACTCTTGAAAGTACTCCAACGTCTTGTCGAGAACGGGGACACGGTACTCGTCATCGAGCATAACCTCGACGTCATCAAATCGGCCGACTACTTGATCGACCTCGGACCTGAGGGCGGTGACGGTGGCGGGACAATCGTCGCGACCGGGACTCCGGAAGAAGTCGCTGAAGTGGCAGCCTCGTATACGGGTAAGTATTTGAAGCCGGTGTTAGAACGGGATTCGGCCCGAGCGAAACCAAAAGCAGGAAAACGGAAGTAAGGTATAGAAATGATGAGAAACGGGAACATGATTGACGTGTAACCAAATCGAAGGGGGAAACGAACAGTGAAACAAGAAATGCGTGAACTGATTCTCCAGCAAGTGAAAGATGGAAAGCTGACGATTGAAGAGGGCATGACCCAACTCGAGCGACTGGAACGGCTCGAACCTGAGCGCGTCCAAGCGCTCGAGGAACGTCAAGAGACGGAGAAAGTCGATGCGTATTCGGTCGAGTCGCTCACGACGAAACTGACGTCGGCCGTCGAAGGACTCGTGACGAAACTTCGTGACAGCGACTTCACGTTCAGCTCGAACTTCGGACCAGAAGTGACGTATTCGAAATCGTTCCCGTTCACTGGGAAAGACATCTCGCTCGACTTGTTCAACGCCTCGGCGACGATTGTCTCGTCCGACAACGACGAGTGCGAACTGATCGTCACGGGCCGTCCGCTCCGTCAACAAGACGCGGACAAGGCACTCGAACAGCTTCAGTCGGCGGTCAAGCATTCGGTCATCGGCGACCGTCTCGTCGTGTCGCTCCGTGACAAACTCGTCCGGGCCCACGTCGAATTGTACGTCCCGCATCATCATTTCGATCACCTGCACGTGCAGACGCTCAACGGGGAAGTCCGCGCGGACGGCCTCGATGTCGAGAGCGTTCGCATCCAGACGGCAAACGGCCGGGTCGTGCTCCATGACGTGCACGCCTCAGAGCTGCTCCTCAATACGGGGAACGGCACGGTCGAGGTCGAAGCGGTCGAGTCAGAACTCGTCCACGTACGGACCGGCAACGGTGCCGTCATCGTGAACGGGAAATATGACAAGGCGTCGCTCAAGACCGGCAACGGGAATATCCGGGCCGAACTCGCGACGGCCCGTCCGGCCAAGTTCGAGCTCGTCTCGCTCGCCGGAAACATTCGTCTCGTCTTGCCGCACGGCGTCGAGGTCGAAGGGGAACTCGAGACGAACTTCGGTGGACTTCACTGTAACTTGGACGAGCTCGAGTTGATCCGTGACCGGAAAGATGTCGCCCAGCGTCGTCTTGAATTCCTGTCGGGACGCGGTCAGACACCACGCATCGAAGTCGAGGCCGGAACACGTACCGGTACAATCGACCTCGAACACGGCTCGCTCCATACGCCGTCGACGTTCCTCGAAGAGGACAAGCACGAGCCGGTGGAACCGATCGACCCGGTCGACCCGGTCAATCCAGCCGATTTGAACAACCCGTTCCATCAGCAATGACCGACAACCCGAAGGCCTCTCGCCTTCGGGTTTCTTTCAACTTGATAGATGAGGAGGGACGGGATGAAGCGATTAGCGTCAGCGTCCGGATGGATGATGATTGCGGTGCTGTTGCTCGGCGGATGTGACGACGAACAGCGCATCGTCAGTGGGAACGAGCCGTCAGGCGACGAAGCGATTGCCATCGCCTGGGCGTATGTGACCGCGCGAAACTGGCAAGAGCCCGCAATCGATGCGGGAGCGAGTGCCGAGGTACATCGTGTCACGGTCGATGATGGCTATGAACTGTTGGACGATGCGTATAAGGGGACCGAGGCGCTCGCCGTATCGTTCGAAGCGGACCCGAACAGTAGCATCGGCGTCCCGACGATTTTGGTCGCACCGGAGTCGAACACCGTGGTCGGTTATTTGCCGGGCGAATGAGACACCCATGACAAAAACCCGAAGGCGAATGCCTCCGGGTTTTTGTCGTGTCATAGATTCATTTGATACTCCATCTGTTCCCAATCCATCATTTGACCGTCATACAGCGTGAATGAGCCGATGATGAACAGGATGAATAGAACCGGTCCGGCGATGAGCAAGAAGATTCCGAGATACCGCATCTTCTTCGATCGGTTCCAATAGAAGATGATGGCGACGATCATCGATAAGAGCGACCCGGACAAGAACAAGCCGACGATGTTCAAGATGAACAATAAGAGCACCGTCTCGTTCTTCGTCGCCGCATACTCGCGCCACATGTCAAATAGTGACTTGACCAAGTAGACGAGCGCCGCGATCCCGACGATAAAAATAAAGACAATGGCAATCCAAAATAGTGAATTCATTTCATTTCACCTCCCTATTCGTCTATACCCGTTCTACGCAATTGCCACAATTTAGTTTCACCTCTTTTTTTCGACACGCTTCGGCTCACTTTCGTTGACACTTTTCAAGAAGAGCTATGATACAATAATGAGCGTGAAAGGGGCAGATTACTCATGCAAAATATCGTACGCACGGCTCAACTCGTTGAGCGCTTCAAACTTCAAGTCATCGCCGGGGAAGAGGGACTTCACCGTCCTGTCGCCACACCGGACCTCAGTCGACCGGGACTCGTCCTTGCCGGCTATTATACCCACTATGCGAAAAATCGGCTTCAAGTGCTCGGGAAGACCGAGCTCACGTTCTATGCGAGCTTGTCGGAAGAGAGCCGCCGCGAGCGGGCGAAGATTTTATGCACGGAATTGACACCGGGCATCCTCATCACGCGCGGCTTCGACATCCCGAAAGAGATTGAACAAGAAGCCGAGGCGGCGAACGTTCCGCTCATGCGCACGAACGCGGTCACGACCTCAATCGAGTCACAAATCACGAACTTCCTCGAGATGGAACTCGCACCGATGACGGCGATGCACGGCGTGCTCGTCGACATCTACGGCGTCGGCGTGCTCATCAAAGGGCAGAGCGGCGTCGGGAAATCCGAGACCGCCCTCGAACTCGTCAAGCGGGGCCACCGTCTCGTCGCTGATGACTCGGTCGAGATTCGCCAGACCGGGGACCAATTGCTCGTCGGTTCAGCGCCGAAGCTGATTCGTCACTTGCTCGAGATTCGCGGAATCGGCATCATCGACGTCATGACGTTGTTCGGTGCCGGTGCCGTCCGTTCGCACAAGAAAATCAGCTTGATCATCAACCTCGAGAACTGGGATGCGGGCAAAGTATATGACCGCGTCGGGCTCGATCACAACACGATGAAAATCATCGACAGTGAAGTGCCGATTTTGACGATTCCGGTCCGTCCGGGACGTAACTTGGCTGTCATCGTCGAAGTCGCGGCGATGAACTACCGTCTGCAGAACATGGGCATCAATACGGCCGAAGAGTTCGCGGAGCGGCTCGCGAACGCCATCCATGACAACGAAGGAGACATGGAATAATGGTAGAGCCAACATTTGACCGCGTCGCGTTTGAGATCGGGTCACTCCCGATTTATTGGTACGGCATGATTATCGCCTTCGGGGCGATGCTCGGCCTCGTTCTCGCCTTGTTCGAGGCGAAGCGCCTCAATTATGATTCAGAACGGGTCGTCGACGTCATCATCTGGTCGATTCCGATCAGCATCGTTTTCGCCCGGATTTACTACGTCATCTTCCAATGGGACTACTATAGTCAGAACCTCGGCCAAATCATCGACATCCGTCAAGGCGGCATCGCCATTCACGGGGCCATCTTCGGGGCGCTGCTCGTCGTCGTCATCTATTGCATGCGCAAGTCGATGTCGTTCTGGAAGATCACGGACATCCTCGCACCGTCGCTCTTGCTCGGACAAGCGGTCGGTCGCTGGGGCAACTTCATGAACCAAGAGGCGCACGGTGCCGAGACGACGAGCCGTTTCTTGAAAGAGACGCTCTTCCTCCCGGACTGGATCGTCAATCAGATGTATATCGACGGGGCCTACTATTTGCCGACGTTCTTGTTCGAGAGCGTCTGGAACATCATCGGCGTCATCTTGCTCGTCGTATGGCGTATGGTCGGTAACCCGCCGCGCGGCTATATCTTCTTGTCGTATCTCGTCTGGTACTCGATCGGTCGCTTCTATATCGAAGGACTGCGGACCGACAGCTTGATGGCCGGTGATCTCCGGACGGCACAACTCGTCTCGATCGCGATGATCGTGTTCGGTATCGTCATGATGATCGTCCGCCGCAAAGCGAAGCGATACGACGACCCTTCAGAGAAAGGACTGTTTGATTGATGGATACCCTTCTATTCGATTTGGATGGCACGTTGCTCGATACGAACCCGCTCATCATCGCGAGCTTCCGTCACACGCTCGGGTATTACTTCCCAAACGAGACGTATCGCGACGAGGATATCTTCCCGTTTATCGGACCGACGCTCGAGAAGTCGTTCAAAGCGCTCAATGAGCCGGAATGGAAAGAGATGCAGGCGTTCTATCGCAGCTTCAACATCGCGATGCACGACCAGCTCGTCGCCGAGTATCCGGGTGTGATCGAGGGGCTGTATCGCCTTCACGCCAAAGGATACAAGATGGGCGTCGTCACATCGAAAGGCCGTCCCGTCGTCGAGCAAGGCTTGCGTTTGTTCAACATCGACCATTTGTTTGACGTCGTCATCACGGCCGACGATGTCGTCCATGAGAAACCGCATGCCGAGCCGGTCGAGCGGGCGCTCCGCGCGCTTGGGTCGACGGCGGACCGCTCCGTCATGGTCGGCGATAATGACACGGACATCTTCAGCGGCAAGAACGCCGGCACGAAGACGGTCGCCGTCGGCTGGGCGTTGAAAGGCCGCGCGTTTTTAGAAGCGCTCGAGCCGGACGTCATCATCGACTCGATGGAACATTTTGAGACGTGGCTCGACGAGGTTACGGTCCATGCGTAAGACGGAACGGTTTCATCTCGACGGGCCGAACCCGCTCTGGCAGATGTATCGGACGATTCGTTTCCTGCGCGTCTTCAAGAACACGACCGTCGTCTTGATCGGCCGCTACTTCCCATCCGTCAAAGCGAAACGCTGGTTGTACCGGACGTTCCTCGGCATGGAAATCGGGGAGTATAGCGCGCTCGCCCTCATGGTGACACCGGACGTCATGTTCCCGGAGCGAATCTCGATCGGCCGTAATACGGTCATCGGGTTCAATTCGACGATCCTCTGTCACGAGTACCTCGTCGACGAGTACCGGATCGGGGATGTCCGCATCGGGGACGAGGTGTTGATCGGGGCGAACGTGACGATCCTTCCTGGCGTCACGATCGGCGACCGGGCCGTCATCGGTGCCGGTGCCGTCGTGCATCGCGACGTCCTGCCCGGAGAGCGCGTCGTTGGCGCAAAGCTCCAAATCGTCGACACAAAATAGACACAATTTAGCGCGAAATCATTTTGAGGTCAAGACATGTCCTTCCTCATAAAATTACTAGAGCGGTATCACTTTTTTTTAAGGGGATGCCGCTTTTTTGTGTCTATGGGCGCTGACACGAAACCCTCATATTTTTGTCAAAAAGCATTTAGTGGACCTAGCAAAATATATTCATTATAGAAGGAATATAGTCCCGATTTTTTTTAAGTTTTTCAGTTGCCCTCACTGATTGAGTGCGGTATTCTTAACCCTGCAACTAAAAAAAGATTTAGAGATGATGTGGAGGATTTAGAATATGGAAGCGAACTATGAAGCAGTAATGACGCTACCCGAACCAGAATCTCCGCTCGCCGCGGAGCTCCACTACTATAGAGGTCGTCGTGCGTTACGTGAAGGTCGCCTAGATGAAGCGACTTTTTTCATGGCTGAAGCCACTGCCGCTGCAGCACACCGCGTCGACTATCACAAACAGTACGCTGAACTGTTATTTGAAGTAGGGGAGATCTACCACGCCAATGACGTGTGGAAACGGGTGCTTGAACTCGATGAAACGTCAACAGAGGCCTTATATCACCTTGCGAGCAACTGCGCCTATATCTCTTTATATGAAGAAGCAGCGATGTATGCGAACCGATACCTCGAAGTCGAGGCACACGGACGCTACGCGGACTCGGTCCAATCCCTGTTAGAACTGATTGAACTCGAACAAGAACTCGAAGATGACGAAGAAGACGAGCTAATCACGTGGCACACCGAGGCCCAACAGCATATCGACAAAGGCCGCCTGTTCGCCGCCAAGTCGACGCTCGAAAGGTTAATCGATCGCTATCCGCGCTTTTGGCCGGCGTTCAACAACTTGGCTGTCGTCAATTTCTATCTCGGCAACGATGACGCGGCTTTCGAGACGCTCGAGTACGTGCTCGACGAGAACCCGGGCAACTTGCATGCGCTCTTGAACACGATTCTGTTGTTGCATGAAGCCGGACAATCAGAGGCGGCGCTCCAACTGTCGGTCCCACTGACACGTGTCCGTCCGCTCCAGTTCGATTTACGCTACAAACTCGCCACGACGCTCGCGCTCGTCGGTCAATACGACCGCGCGTACGAAGAACTCCGCCTGTTGAAAGAACGCGGATTCCGTGGGGATTCACTGTTCGGGCATTGGCTCAGCGTATCCGCCTACAAGACCGGGCGTCTTGAAGAAGCGGCTACCTATTTGAACAGTGACGAGTTGAAACAATTCGAAGAGAAGAGCCCGTACGACATCCGCGACAACCTCGAGTTCCGCTCGGCGCTCGTCCAAGGATTGCGCCAAGAAGAAGACGCGGCTCGAATCGAAATCATCCGAATCATCTCGAAGCTCGCCGATGACGAGGCGTTCGAAGCGCTCGCGTTGACGAGCGGCATCACCGACAACGAGACGGTGCTTGCGTTCGCTGAGAAGTGCCGGGCCGAGATTTGCCAGGCCCCGTTCACAGGCGATGTCCGCATCGCTCGGGCATATGACGCGCTCTTGCTTGCCGAGACGGAAGTGTCGGAAGCAGAACAGATGAGCCTCGACGGCGACTTTTATGAACGGTTCGCGCTCTTGCTGCTCGCCGGTGCATCATTCGAGGACACAACGGCATCGGCCGCTGCCCTCGTCTGGATGTTCTATGCGAAACGGGACGCTCTCGTCCTCGACGACTGTGCCGATGCGTTCGGTATCGATGTTGCGACGCTCACGGAGACGATCCGTTCGTTCAAACAAACACTCGAACAAGCATAAAGATAGACGATACCTCCCTAGGTTTCTTATACTGAAGTCAATCAATTTCATGCAGAGGTGGAATCATTATGACAGAAGAAAAAATCTATGACGTCATTATCATCGGGGCCGGCCCAGCCGGAATGACGGCGGCACTTTACGCGTCGCGTGCCAACTTATCGACACTTATGATCGAACGCGGCATCCCAGGTGGACAGATGGCGAACACGGAAGATATCGAAAACTATCCGGGCTATGACAGCATTCTTGGTCCAGACTTGTCTCAAAAAATGTTCGACCACTCGAAAGCGTTTGGTGCGGAGTACGCCTATGGCGACGTCCAAAGCATCTCGGATGAGACGGAATATAAAGTCGTTCACGCCCACAACCGCGACTATAAAGCGCGGGCCATCATTCTCGCCTCAGGCGCGCAATACAAGAAAATCGGTGTCCCGGGCGAAGAAGAGCTCGGCGGCCGCGGTGTCTCTTACTGTGCGGTCTGTGACGGAGCATTCTTCAAAGGCAAGAACTTGTTCGTCATCGGTGGCGGTGACTCGGCAGTCGAAGAAGGCGTGTTCTTGACGCGCTTCGCTGACAAAGTCACAATCGTCCACCGTCGCGACGAGCTTCGCGCGCAAAAGATTCTTCAAAAACGGGCGTTCGACAACCCGAAAATCGACTTCATCTGGAACCACACGCTCAAAGAGATCGTGGAAGCGGACGGAAAAGTCGGTGGGGCGCGTCTCGTCAGCACGGTCGACGGAACCGAGTCGGACCATGAGATCGATGGCGTGTTCATCTATATCGGCATGAACCCGATCACTGGTTTCGTCAAAGACCTCGGCATCACGAACGAGCAAGGCTATATCGTCACGAACGAAGCGATGGAGACGACGATCCCTGGGATTTTCGCAGCCGGAGACGTTCGCGACAAGACGCTCCGCCAAGTCGTCACCGCGACGAACGACGGATCGATCGCCGCTCAAAACGCGCAACATTATATCGAGGGACTCCTCGAGGCGTTGCACGAACAAAACGCGTGACTAGAGACAGAAGGGATTGCGGGCGACCGCAATCCCTTCTCTTTTTTTCAGGCGTTCGTTATACTAAAGACAGAAGAGAGCTACACACACGGCTCGGTTGTCAATTTTAAGGGGGCGTCAGTGACATGGAAGACTTTAAAGGATTAGAAGAATTGATTATCATCAGCGGGATGAGCGGGGCCGGGAAATCGGTCGCGATGAACAGCTTTGAGGACCTCGGCTATTTTTGCGTCGATAACTTGCCGCCGGTGCTATTGCCGCAATTGATTGACGTCATCAGCTCGGTCCGACCGAAAATAGCCGTCGCGATCGATACGCGCACGCGCGACTTCATCGACAGCCTGTTTATCGTCATCGACGACTTGGAACAGAAGAACGTGCACCCGCACTTACTCTATCTCGACACACGGGACGAAGTGCTCGTGCGCCGCTATAAAGAGACGCGCCGGTCGCATCCGCTCGCCCCGGAAGACGCACCACTCGTCGGCATCGGTCTCGAGCGCTCGTTACTCGAAGGTTTCCGTGACCGGGCCCATACGCTCTATGACACGACCGACTTGAAGCCGCAGATGCTCAAAGACCGCATCCTGCTCCAATTCAACGAGGAACGGATTCCGTTCACGGTCAACTTCATGTCGTTCGGGTTCAAGCACGGCGTCCCGCTCGATATCGATTTGTTGTTCGATGTCCGCTTCATCACGAACCCGTTCTATATCCCGGAGCTCCGTCCGCTCACCGGACAGACGGAAGAAGTCCAGAATTACGTCATGTCGCACCCCGAGGCGCGGGCGTTCTATAAGAAGCTGATCGACATGCTCGAATTCCTGTTGCCGCAGTACAAGCGCGAAGGGAAGACGCAAGTCGTCGTCGCCTTCGGCTGTACGGGCGGGAAGCACCGTTCGATCACGTTCGCCGAGAAAGTGTCGGCCCATTTCGCCGAGCGCTATAACGTCAAGACCGTCCATCGCGACCTCGCGCATGCGACGAAGGAGAAGTAAGATGAGACGCGAAAGGAAAGTTGTGGCCATCGGTGGCGGTACGGGCCTCTCGACGCTCGTACGGGGCTTGAAGCACTATCCGCTCGACATCACGGCCATCGTCACGGTCGGGGACGATGGGGGCAGCTCGGGGCGTCTCCGTGACGAGTTCCACATGTTACCGCCGGGCGATATCCGGAACGTCATCCTCGCCTTATCCGAGGTCGAGCCGCTCATGGACAAGATTCTGCAATATCGGTTCGACAGCGGCTTTGGGCTCGAAGGCCACTCGCTCGGCAACCTCATGCTGACGGCGGCGACGCACATCTGTGAAGGCTCGTTCGTCAAGGCGGTCGACGTCTTGTCGCAGCTGTTGAACGCCCAGGGCAAGGTGCTCCCGGTGACGGAGACGCTCATGACGCTCGCGGCCGAGTTCGAGGACGGGACGATCGTCAAAGGCGAATCGAAAATCCCGCTCGTCGAAAAACCGATCAAACGCCTATTTTTGCTCGAAGAGGGCATCAAGCCGGCGGCCGGTGTCGTCGAGGCGATCGAGGGCGCGGATTTGATTGTGCTTGGACCAGGGAGCTTATATACGAGCATCATCCCGAACCTGTTGATTCCGGAAGTGCGCGACGCCATCGTCCGCTCCGGGAAGCCGGTCGTCTATATTTGCAACGTTATGACGCAGCCGGGCGAGACGAAAGGGTACGACGCGATGAAGCATTTGAAATCGATTGAGGCGTATCTCGGCAAGTCGACGGTCGACACGATCGTCGTCAATAACGAGCCGATCGAGGACATCTATTTAGAGCGTTACCTCGAGGACGGCTCGGAAGAGGTCCGTTTCGATCGCAAGAAGCTTCGGAACTATGGCACGAACGTGCTCGCCGGTGACATCGTCGACTATAACCGCGATTACATCCGCCACGACTCGGACGCCATTGCCGGACTCGTCATGCAGCGCGTGCTGCGCATCAAGAAACCACGCTCGTTCCAAGAGCTCGAGCTGAAATAAGTTGTGATTGAACAGAAAGGAGGGGACTGACATGAGCTTTGCCTCTGACGTCAAAAAAGAACTGACGCAACTCGAAGTGACCGATGCCGAGGCGAAAGCGGAACTGTCCGCGCTCGTCCGGATGAACGGGGTCATCTCGCTCGCCTTAGGGCGGGGGATGACGCTCGACGTCTCGACCGAGAACGCCGCCATCGCACGCCGAATCTATTCCCTCATGAAACGGCTGTACGACCATCATCTTGATTTGTTCGTACGGAAGAAAATGCGGTTAAAGAAGAACAACGTCTATATCGTCCGGGTCGCCCAACGCGCCGAGACGATGTTGAAGGACCTCGAGATTCTCGGGGAGAATTATGAGATGATTCGGACGCTCAACTCGGATATGACACGCGACGAGAACCTCGCCCGAGCGTATTTGCGCGGGTCATTCCTTGCCGGCGGCTCAATCAACCATCCGAAGACGTCGTCGTATCACCTCGAGGTGTATAGCCTGTATGAGAACCATAACCAGGCGCTCCGAGACCTCGCCAACCGCTTCGGCTTGAACGCGAAGACGCTCGAGCGGAAGAAAGGGCATATTCTCTACATTAAAGAGAGCGAGAAAATCTCGGACTTTCTGAAACTTGTCGGGGCGACGCGCGGCATGCTCGACTTCGAGGACGCGCGCATCATCAAGGACATGCGGAACTCCGTCAACCGGCTCGTCAACTGTGAGACGGCGAACTTGAACAAGACCGTCGGGGCGGCACTCCGCCAAGTCGAGAATATCAAGTTCCTCGAGCGCACGGTCGGACTCGAAATCTTACCGGTCAAACTCCGGGAGATTGCCGAGCTTCGGGTCACCCATCAAGACGTCTCGCTCCAAGAACTCGGCGAGATGCTCGAAACGGGACCGATCTCGAAGTCAGGAATCAACCACCGGCTCCGTAAAATCGATCAGATTGCGGACAAGGTGCGCAACGGTGAAGAAATCAGCTCATCGTGACGTTGGTTGCGCCAAAACCATTCTTCCTATATAATTAGCAATTGTGTATAGGACTTTAGAAATGTAACTTAAAGGAGCTTCATGATTATGTCGAATGCAAAGAAAAGAATCTCGCTCACGATTGACGCTGACTTAGACCAGGTCATCACGGAGCGTGCGAAACAAATCGGGATCCCGAAAAGTGCCCTCGTCACGTTCGCGACAAGCCTCTTTCTCAACCAATTGCGGGCCGAAGAAGTATTGTCAGGCGACACGAATGCCATCTATCAGGTCATCCGTAAAGACTATGAACTGCTCACGAGCGTTGATAACTTAGACAAATAATTGCGAAAGGCTGACTCCGGTCAGCCTTTTTTGGTTGCATCCGGCCCTGAAATTTGAAATAGTGGTTGTATTGAATTCGAATGGAGGTCGTTCCAATGGGGCAAATCTTGCTCATCCTAGTATTACAACTCGTCTATGTACCGGTGCTGACGCTTCGTACCATCATGCTCGTCAAAGGAAAAACGATGATTGCGGGGCTGTTCGGTACGCTTGAGACGCTTATCTATATCTTCGCGCTCGGCATCGTGTTCCAAGATTTGACGACACTCGGGATGATCGTCTATGCGGTCGGCTTCGGACTTGGGATTCTCGTCGGCGGTTACGTCGAGCGGAAACTTGCGATCGGCTACAATATGATTCAAGTCCACACACAAGAGTTCCCGGCCGAGCTCATCCAGAAGATGCGCGACAGCGGCTACGGGGTGACACACTACCAAGGGCAGGGACGTGACGGCATCCGCTATCGTCTCGATGTCTTGGCAGCGCGGACACGGATGAAAGATTTGCGCCAGATGGTCGAGGAGTATGAACCGAAGGCGTTCCTCGTCGCTTTCGATCCAATCGACTTTAAAGGCGGCTATATGATGAAAGGGCTCCGACGCCCAAAATGAACAGGACGACTCACGAAAGTGGGTCGTTTTTTTCGTAGGACGGGGAATAGACGTACAAAGGGGATGAGCGGGTTGAGACGAAAAGGATTATGGATTGTTGTGATTGGGTTGCTCGTGGTCGGTGGGGCGTTGTACGCCACCTCGTTTTGGAACTCGGAGTCGTCACTGAAACCACCGCTCCCGACGGTCCGGGTCGGAACCGTGACCGCGGAAGTGAAACAGTCGACATTCTGTTGGTCGGACGGGGGCGAGGCGGTATGCGAGGACCACACTCTGCCGGAGGCGGATGACCTACAGCTCGTGCCGGTCGAAGCGGGTGCCGAGATTGATGTCGAGTTCCACGCCGAGCCGTCGAACGCCTCGTTCCATCAACTCGTCGATGGGGAACTTGTCCCGGCTGAACCGGTCGTGCCAGACGAGCCGGGCGTCTATGTATTCGAGACGGGCGGGGATTGGCCGCAAGGCGATAGCCGCTATGTGTTCGGGGTCGAGGTCAAAGAGTAAACAAAAGCCCCATTCTCCGAGGAGAATGGGGTTGCGTCATTAACGCGTCATGACTTTGTCGATGAGACCGTAGTCTTTCGCTTGTTCAGCTGACATGAAGTAGTCGCGCTCTGTGTCGCGCTCGATGACTTCAAGCGGCTGGCCTGTGTTATCGGCCATGATTTGGTTCAATTTCTCACGCATCTTGATGATGCGTTCGGCATGGATTTTGATATCCGATGCTTGACCTTGCGTACCGCCGAGCGGTTGGTGAATCATGATCTCTGCGTTCGGAAGCGCGAAGCGTTTGCCTTGTTCACCGGCTTGGAGCAAGAAGGCACCCATCGATGCGGCCATTCCGATACAAATCGTCGACACGTTCGGCTTGATGAAGTTCATCGTGTCATAAATCGCCATTCCGGAAGTGATCGAACCACCCGGGCTGTTGATGTAAAGTGAGATGTCCTTATCTGGGTCCTCGGCTGCAAGGAAGAGAAGCTGGGCGACAATCGAGTTGGCGACGTTGTCGTCGATTGCACTTCCGAGCAAGATGATGCGGTCCTTGAGCAAGCGTGAGTAAATATCGTACGCGCGTTCCCCGCGACCTGTTTGTTCGATAACTGTTGGAATTAACATTGAATCTGCCTCCTTTATGTAGGTTGTAAACATATCATACCGCTATAGTCAATGTTGGTCAAACGATAGTCATCGTTTTTGACCTATTCCACGGTTTGACGATTCTAAAACGACAAAAGAGGCCAGGCATATGCCTGACCTCTTGCTGTGATACACCCGGAGAGATTCGAACTCCCGACACCTGGCACCGGAAACCAGTGCTCTATCCCCTGAGCTACGGGTGCATGTTCTCTGACACGATTTATTATACATTTGTTTTTTTAAAAAAGCAATCCTGTTCGGCTCACTTTTTTTTGAGCGCGATTTCCCGCTGTTCGATACAATAGGAAGCGAGAGGGGTGTGACCGATGCAACGGCAAGAACAGCAACAACTTCAAACACAACAGCTGACCCAGGATATGGTTCGGCGGCTGCCGATTCTCGAGGCGGACCGGACCGCGATCGCCTTTCAGCTCGGCCGGTTGGCTCGACGCAATCCATGCATCGCCACGGGGAGCGGTGCGGTCGAATGGGTAGCCGATACGGCGAGTGGGTTCGAGGAGCGATTGTTCGAGCAAATCGAGGAAGGGAGCGGGACTGAGGCCCAGCGCGCGCTCCAGAAACGGCTCGTCCTCGCGCTCGACCATCGTGGTCTGCTACCGGAGAGCGACTTCGTGCTCGCCCATCGTTTCGAGGTCGATGTGGCGGACATTGAGGCGGCGCGCCAGGCGCTCTTGTTTCTAGAACCGACAGGGATTGGGGCGAAGAATGAGCGCGACTGCCAATATCGGCATGCGATTGAACATGACGACCCACTCGTCTTGGACGTGTTCGAGGCGCTCGACGCGAACCTTGATGACATCCCGGGACGACTCGACATCTCGGTTGCTGAGTACGAACGGGCGACGCGTATCGTGGCGACACTCCCGAAGACGCCATTATTATATGAAGGAACCGAACCCGTCGTCCCGGAACTTGAAGTCGTCCGTCGTGACGGTGAGCTCGTGACGACATGGTTCAGCCCGACGCTCGATGCGGCTCGGGTCGGGGACGATCGCGAGGCGAAATGGTGGCACGAGACGCTCGAGATGCGGAACGCGACGCTTAAATCGGTGTGGGCCGTCATCGCCGAACGCCAACGCGATTGGTTGGACGGGAAGCTCGTCTTGCATCCGTTGACGCGAAAAGAAGTCGCCGAACAAATCGGCAAGCACGAGTCGACCGTCGGCCGGGCGATTCAAGGCAAGTACGTGACGACCGAAGGCGGCGTGATGGCGTGGCGTCACTTTTTCGTCCGGGCGACGCACGGGCAATCGCCGTTCATGGTGAAGAAGGCGCTCGCCGAACTGATTCAACAAGAGACGTCGCCGCTGAGCGATGCCGCACTCATGCGCGAGCTGGACCGGCTCGGCTATACGGTGACACGACGGACCGTGGCGAACTATCGGGAGGCGCTCGGTTTTGGAAACTCGCGGGAGCGGGAACGACAACTATGGAAAGGAGGGGACTGACATGGTCCTGACGTTATACCGCCGTGCCAACTGTTCGCTTTGCGAGGAGGCAATCGTCATGCTCGAATGGCTCATGGAAGACTATCCGTTCGAGCTCGAGCAGATCGACATCACCGGCAACGAAGAACTCGAGGCGAAATACTTGTTTGAGATCCCTGTCGTCTTACACGAGGGACGTGTCATTAGTCAAGGTCGATACGATGACAGTAAAGTTGAAGATTTTGTTAAGTATACGCTTACATCGAAAAAAAACGTTTGAAGGGGTTGCAAGACGGAAAGGTGATTGATAAGATGAAGTCGTAGCGGTGGGACGCAAATATAAAAGTGGGACAAAAATTGTCCATGCTTTAAGTCGAGGGGGAATGAGTATGATCCAGCAGCTGATTCAAGTTCAGAAGCAAATCGTTCCCGACATGCTCGATACGCTCCGACATCGTTACGATATCTTACATTATGTCCGTTTGATGCAGCCGATCGGCCGCAGGACATTGGCCACAAGCCTCGGGCTGACGGAACGAATCCTAAGACGAGAAGTCGACTTCTTGAAAGACCAAGGTCTATTGATGGTCGCTACTCAAGGTATTTCCCTTACGGAATCGGGCCGAAACGTTCTCCGGGACTTGCACGAGGTCATGGGAGAGATCCTAGGCATCTCGGAAGTCGCACGAGAACTCGAGCGCAAACTAGGCGTTCGCCAAGTCGTCATCGTACCGGGTGATTCCGACGAGACGTTCTGGGTCCAGCGAGATATCGGTCGGGCCGCCGTCACGCAACTGAAAGCGAGACTGGCACCGGACGACAATATCATCGCGGTCACAGGCGGGACGACGATGGCATCGGTTGCGGCCATGATGTCGCCCGATAAAAAAGAACGGCCGATGCATTTCGTGCCGGCACGCGGCGGACTCGGAGAGACGCTCGAGTTACAGGCGAACACCGTCTGTTCTCGGATGGCCGACCGGGCCCATGCCGACTATCATTTACTCCACATTCCGGACGAGGTATCGCAAGAGACGTTCGAGCGGATGGTGGAGGAACCTAGCATTAAAAATGTACTGGAAATGATTAGAGCGGCGCGAATTGTGGTACATGGAATTGGTGAGGCGGAAACGATGGCGAAACGCCGTCATGCGTCACCAGAGCATTTGCGGATGATTGAACGGCACGATGCCGTCGCCGAAGCGTTCGGATATTATTTCAACGCGGAAGGTGAAATCGTGCACCGGGTCAAGACGGTCGGGATCCAATTGGAGGAGCTCGACGACATGGACACCGTCATCGCTGTCGCCGGAGGAAAGTCGAAGGCACAGGCGATCGCCGCATATGCGAAACACACGCCGAACATCATCCTCGTCACAGACGAAGGTGCGGCGACAGAATTATTAACTCGTTATTAAAGAGTTGACCCCCGTTGGCTCTTCAATAAATAGCTTCTACCCTAAGGAGGAAATTAACTATGGCAGTAAAAGTTGGTATTAACGGATTTGGACGTATTGGTCGTTTGGCATTCCGCGAGATCATCAAAAACGAAGGAATCGAAGTTGTTGCAATCAACGACTTGACTGACACGAAGATGCTTGCTCACCTTCTCAAGTACGACACGACTCAAGGTCGTTTCGACGGAGACGTTGAAGTACACGACGATCACTTCCTCGTAAACGGCGAGAAAGTCATCACACTTGCTAACCGTAACCCAGAAGAACTTCCATGGGGCGAGCTCGGTGTTGACATCGTACTCGAATGTACTGGATTCTTCACAGACAAAGAAAAAGCGGAGCTTCACTTGAAAGCTGGCGCGAAAAAAGTTGTCATCTCGGCTCCAGCTACAGGTGACATGAAGACTGTCGTTTATAACACAAACCACGACATCCTCGATGGTACAGAGACAGTAATCTCTGGTGCTTCATGTACGACAAACTGCTTGGCGCCAATGGCTAAAGTTCTCCAAGACCAGTTCGGAATCATCGAAGGTCTTATGACAACAATCCACGCTTACACAGGCGACCAAAACACGCTTGACGCTCCACACCCGAAAGGCGACTTCCGTCGTGCGCGTGCGGCAGCAGCTAACATCGTACCGAACACAACTGGTGCGGCTAAAGCAATCGGCCTCGTTATCCCAGAACTTCAAGGTAAACTTGACGGTGCGGCACAACGTGTACCAGTTGCTACAGGTTCACTCACAGAGCTCGTAACAGTTCTTGAGAAAACTGTATCTGTTGACGAAATCAACGCAGCAATGAAAGCAGCAGCGAACGAGTCTTACGGTTACACTGAAGACGAAATCGTATCTTCTGACATCGTCGGAATCACTTACGGTTCACTCTTCGATGCAACACAAACTAAAGTAATGACAGTTGGCGACAAGCAACTCGTTAAGACAGTTTCTTGGTACGACAACGAAATGTCTTACACTGCACAATTGGTTCGCACACTCAAGCACTTCGCTGAAATCGCGAAGTAAGTTCGTGAACTAAATAGAATCAAATAGGAGCGGAAACAAGAGATTGTTCTCCGCTCTATTTATGAAATTGACACGCACGACATATGGAGGCGAAGGTTATGAACAAACAGTCTATTCGTGACATCGATGTAAAAGGGAAACGCGTCTTTTGCCGCGTTGACTTCAACGTTCCACTCAAAGATGGCGTCATTCAAGATGAAACGCGGATTCAAGCGGCACTTCCAACGATCAAGCACTTGATCGACGGCGGCGCGAAAGTCATTTTGGCGAGCCACCTCGGCCGTCCAAAAGGCGAGAAGAACCTCGAGTTCTCACTCGCACCGGTCGCTAAACGTCTCGCTGAACTGCTCGGCAAAGATGTACCCCTCGTCGAAGAGGCGTACGGTCCAGTCGCAGAAGAAGCCGTTTCTAAACTTGGTGAAGGAGACGTCGTCGTTCTCGAGAACGTCCGTTTCTACCCTGGTGAAACGAAAAACGATCCAGAACTCGCGAAAGGTTTCGCGGCACTCGCTGATATCTTCGTCAACGACGCGTTCGGTGCGGCTCACCGTGCCCACGCTTCGACAGAAGGCATCGCGCACCACGTCGACCACGCGGTTGCTGGTTTCTTGATGGAGAAAGAACTTGAAGTCCTCGGCAAGGCACTCTCGAATCCTGACCGTCCGTTCACGGCGATTATCGGCGGGTCGAAAGTTGCTGACAAGATTGGGGTCATCGACCACCTTCTTGACATCGTGGATACACTCATCATCGGTGGCGGTCTCTCGTACACGTTCTCGAAAGCACTCGGGCACGAAGTAGGGACATCACTCCTTGAAGAAGACAAGCTCGACCTCGCTCGTCAGTTCATGAAAAAAGCAGAAGACAAAGGCGTGAAGTTCTTGATGCCGGTCGACTGTGTCATTGCGAAAGAATTCGGCGAAGAGACATACGTCGGACCAGTCGATATCGACTCGATCCCTGCGGATCACATGGGTCTTGATATCGGACCGAAGACAGTCGAAATTTACGCGGAAGCGATTCGCGAATCGAAACTTGTCGTTTGGAACGGACCGATGGGCGTATTCGAACTCGATAAGTACGCTAACGGAACGAAAGGTGTCGCTCAAGCACTCGCAGACAGCGACGCATACTCAATCATCGGTGGTGGTGACTCAGCCGCGGCAGCAGCCAAGTTCGGCCTTGCTGACCAAATGAGCCACATCTCGACTGGTGGCGGCGCTTCACTCGAATTCATGGAAGGCAAGAAACTTCCAGGCGTCGAAGCGTTGAACGACAAGTAAAACAGAGGAGGGTTATCGATGCGTAAACCGATTATTGCAGGTAACTGGAAAATGAACAAAACACTCTCGGAAGCCGTCGCTTTCGTAGAGGAAGTTAAAAACAATATCCCGTCAACGGACAAAGTTGACGCGGCGATTGGTGCACCAGCAGTATTCTTGGCCCCAATGGTAGAAGCGGCTAAAGGATCGAACTTGAAACTCAGTGCACAAAACATGTACGACAAAGACAGCGGGGCATACACAGGCGAAATCAGCCCGGCCATGGTCGCTGACCTCGGCGTGACATATGTCATCCTTGGACACTCAGAGCGTCGCGAATACTTCGGCGAATCAGATGCATTCATCAACAGCAAAACGAAAAAAGCGTTCGAACACGGTCTTACGCCAATCGTTTGTGTCGGTGAGACATTGGAAGAGCGCGAAGGCGGCAAGTTCGAAGAAGTCATCAAGACGCAAGTCGAAGGTGGCCTCGCGGACCTCTCAGCTGACCAAGTCAAACAACTCGTCATCGCGTATGAGCCAGTTTGGGCAATCGGTACTGGTAAATCAGCGGACGAAGCAGATGCGCAAAGCTCATGCAAATATGTTCGTGACGTGGTAAAAGGTCTTTACGGTGAAGACGTGGCGGCTGCGGTTCGCATCCAATACGGCGGTTCTGTAAAACCTGAGAACATCAAGGAGTATATGGCACAAGAAGACATCGACGGCGCACTCGTCGGCGGTGCTTCACTTGAAGCTGCTTCGTTCCTCAAGTTGTTGGAGGCGATTTAAATGGCAAGACCAGTCGCCCTCATCATCTTGGATGGTTTTGGAATGCGGAACGAGACGTTCGGTAATGCGGTCGCTGCGGCGAACAAACCGAACTTCGACCGCTTCTGGGAGCAGTATCCACATACGCTCTTGAACGCGAAAGGCGAGTACGTCGGCCTTCCGGAAGGTCAGATGGGGAACTCGGAAGTCGGTCACTTGAACATCGGTGCCGGCCGGGTCGTCTATCAGTCACTTTCACGCGTCAACAATTCCATCAAAGACCGTTCACTCTTCGACCGCCAAGCGATGAATCACTTGGCCGGACATGTGAAAAAGTATGATTCGAGCCTCCACATCATGGGCCTCGTCTCAGACGGTGGGATTCACTCTCACATCAACCACATGTACGCCATCGTCGAGTTTGCAAAACTTCATGGTATCGAAAAAGTATTCATTCACGCTTTCACGGACGGCCGTGACTGTGATCCGAAATCAGGCGCTGGCTTCCTCGAACAGACGGAAGCGAAGCTCGCTGAACTCGGACTTGGTCAAGTCGCTAGCGTGTCTGGACGTTACTATGCCATGGACCGCGACAACCGTTGGGAACGCGTCGAGAAAGTATACGACGTGCTCGTCAACGCGAAAGGCGAAGTCGGCACGAATGCAGTCGACGTTCTTAAACAGTCGTATGCAGACGGCTTGACGGATGAATTCGTCTTACCGACGGTCATCGAGAAAGACGGTCAACCGATTGCGACGATTAAAGACAACGACGCAATCATGTTCTTCAACTTCCGTCCGGACCGGGCGATCGAACTTGCGAAAGTGTTCAAAGAGAAGACCGGCTTCAAAGGCTTCGAACTTTCGAGCGCACATCCAGAGAACATCTTGCTCGTCTCGATGACGAAATTCTCGGATGAAATCGACACGGACATCGTCTTCCCACCAGAAGATTTGAAAAACACGCTCGGTGAGACTCTCGCCGCGCAAGGGTACAAACAGCTCCGCGCTGCGGAAACTGAGAAATACCCGCACGTCACGTTCTTCTTGAACGGACAACAAGAAACACCGTTCGAAGGTGAAGATCGTTTCCTCGTACCGTCACCGAAAGTGGCAACGTACGACTTGAAGCCAGAAATGAGCGCATACGAGCTCACGGAAGGTCTTCTCGAACGCATCGAATCGGACACGTATGACGCGTATATCATCAACTACGCGAACCCGGACATGGTCGGCCATTCCGGTATGCTCGAACCGACGAAGAAAGCTGTCGAAGTCGTCGACGAATGCCTCGGTAAAGTAGTGGACGCACTCATTGCCAAAGGCGGCGCGGCGATCATCACGGCGGACCACGGGAACGCTGACCTTGTCACGAACCCGGACGGCTCACCGATGACGGCCCACACGACGGAACCAGTACCATGTATCGTCACGAAAGAAGGGGTGGAACTGAAACCAGTTCTAGAAGGCGCTTTGTGCGACCTCGCCCCAACGCTCCTTCACCTTCTCGGTGGAGAGCAACCGGCAGAAATGACCGGCACATCAATCGTCACGAAGTAACTTAAAAACTTTCCAAACAAAAAGGAGCGAATTTTCATGTCAATGATTACAGAAATTTACGCACGCGAGATTTTGGATTCACGCGGTAACCCAACAATCGAAGTAGAAGTCTTCACAGAAGACGGCGGTTTCGGCCGTGCCCTCGTCCCATCAGGCGCATCTACTGGTGAGCACGAAGCAGTAGAACTCCGTGATGGCGACAAGTCACGTTACCTTGGTAAAGGCGTACTCAAAGCCGTTGCTAACGTAAACGACACAATCGCACCAGAACTCATCGGCTACGATGTATTCGATCAAAACGCACTCGATAAGAAAATGATCGAGCTCGACGGTACGAAAAACAAAGGTAAACTCGGCGCAAACGCGATCCTTGGTGTCTCTATGGCAGCAGCACACGCAGCAGCAGACGAGCTCGGCCTTCCACTTTACACGTACCTCGGTGGATTCAACGCGAAGACGCTTCCAACTCCAATGATGAACATCATCAACGGTGGTTCGCACGCTGACAACAACGTTGACTTCCAAGAGTTCATGATCATGCCTGTTGGCGCGCCAACGTTCCGCGAAGCGCTCCGCATGGGTGCAGAAGTATTCCACGCCCTCAAATCAGTTCTTTCTGGTATGGGTCTTAACACAGCTGTCGGTGACGAAGGTGGTTTCGCACCAAACCTTAAGTCTAACGAAGAAGCGATCACAGTTATCCTTGAAGCGATCGAAAAAGCTGGTTACAAAGCTGGCGAAGACATCTACCTCGCAATGGACGTTGCGTCTTCTGAGTTCTACGACAAGTCAACTGGCAAGTACGAACTCGCTGGCGAAGGCAAGTCAATGACAACTGCTGAGCTCGTAGACTTTTACGCTGAGCTCGTAAGCAAGTACCCAATCATCTCAATCGAAGACGGTTGCGACGAAAACGACTGGGACGGCTTCAAATTGCTCACTGACAAAATCGGTGACAAAGTTCAGCTCGTTGGGGATGACCTCTTCGTAACGAACACTGAGAAGCTTGCTGAAGGTATCGAAAAAGGAATCTCGAACTCGATCCTCATCAAAGTTAACCAAATCGGTACGCTCACAGAAACATTCGACGCGATCGAAATGGCTAAAAAAGCTGGTTACACAGCTGTTATCTCACACCGTTCTGGTGAAACAGAAGATGCGACGATCGCGGACATCGCTGTTGCGACAAACGCTGGTCAAATCAAAACTGGTTCGCTCTCGCGTACAGACCGTATCGCGAAGTACAACCAACTTCTCCGCATCGAAGACATGCTCGGCGATGTAGCGAAATACGACGGTATCAAGTCGTTCTACAACCTCAAAAAATAATTGATTGTTTTCAGGTCCGCCTTGTGCGGGCCTGTTTTTTTGTGGTTTTGATGATCTTCATCAGACGGTGGGACGACTGATTGGTCGTCAACCCGTCTTGGCGGCACCGATGCTTTCTGCAGGCAATCCACGGAGCCTCCTCGCACTTCGTGCTTGCGGGGTCTCCGTTAGATTGCTTTCCTGCAAGAGTCACGGTGCCGCTTGGACGGGGGCGGATACTCTGTGTCGAGCTTCCTCGTCATCGACACCCCGTGTTGCTGTATACTGAACGTGACTGATGAAGAATGGGGGGATTGGATGGACCAATCACATGAACAAGAAAAAAGGTTGAGTGGCGGGAACGTGTCGACCGTCTATAAAAAGGGGAATCATGTCTATCGTACGTTGAAAGACGGCAGTGAACACGTCCATCGATTGTTAACGCACTTAGAGGCGAAGGGGATATCGGGCGTTCCGCGATTTGTCGGGGTGGATGGTCAGGGCCGGGAGATTTTGACGTATCTCGAAGGGGAGACGGCCGATTATCCGTTGAAAGCCTATATGTGGTCCGATGAGGCGATTCAGGATGCCGCTCGGCTGATGCGCCGGCTGCATGACGCGACCTTGGATGTCGAGTGGCCGTCTGACTGGCAACCGCTCGACCATACGCCAGCACCGTTTGAAGTGATTTGCCACAACGACTTCGCCGTCTACAATACGATTTTCCATGACGGGAAAGTGGCAGGGGTCATCGACTTTGATTTGGCGGCGCCCGGACCACGAGCCTGGGATATCGTTTATGCCCTTTATACGTTCGTTCCGCTCAGCCGGCGTCATCAAGCCGAGTCGGGTGAGGTCGTTCACTATGAGGCGGAGCGCGATGATGGGACGTACAAACGACGAGTCGCGCTCTTCTTAGAAGCGTACGGCTGGGAAGGTTCGACATCGGAGTTGTTGGACATGCTGCTATTGCGGATTGAGGCGCTCTATCGGTTAATCGAACGAAACGCCTCAGAAGGGGACGTCGCTTTCCAAACGATGATGGATGAAGGGCACCACACGCATTATCAAGAAGAATATCGTTTTATCGAGGCGAACGGCAAGAAATGGTTTTGAGAAAGGATGGCAGACGAACGCTTGTCGAGTGCTCATTCCGGGAATAGAAGAGTGTAGGTGAAAGGAGGCGTTCGTCATGATGATCAGCGGTTTTCTCCTTCTTCTCATCGCGCTCGGTGTCGGCGGTTGGTTCCTGTACAAGTATATGGACGACCGGAAATGGTCGTGACGTATGTCACGGCCGTTTTTTTGTGTGCGTGAACGCTAGGAAATTGGGTATAATCATCAGATACAGCATAAAAAAGGAGAGACGTCCATGACACGCGTACGGAAAGCCATCATCCCGGCCGCCGGGCTCGGCACCCGCTTCTTGCCGGCGACGAAAGCGATGCCGAAAGAGATGCTCCCGATCGTCAACAAACCGACGATCCAATTTATCGTGGAAGAAGCCGTCGCTTCCGGCATCGAGGACATCATCATCGTGACCGGGAAGAACAAGCGCGCCATCGAGGACCATTTCGACCGGGCCATCGAGCTCGAACAGAACCTTGAGTCAAAAGGCAAGACCGAACTCCTCGAGTCGGTGCGCCACTCATCGAACCTCGCCAATATCCACTACATACGGCAACAAGAGCCGAAAGGGCTCGGTCACGCGATTTGGTGTGCCCGCAAGTTCATCGGCGACGAACCGTTCGCCGTCCTGCTCGGGGACGATATCATCGAGGCGGACGTGCCGGCGACGAAGCAATTGATTGACCAGTACGAGCAGTATGAGCGTTCGATTATCGGGGTACAGCGCGTCCCGTATGAAATGACGAATCGATATGGTATAATTGACCCGCTTGCCGTCGAAGGGAAGCTGATCCCGGTCCGGACGTTCGTTGAGAAACCGGCCGTCGGAGAAGCCCCATCGAACCTCGCCATCCTCGGCCGCTACATTTTGACGCCGGACGTCTTCGAGGCGTTGTCGGCGCAAGAAATCGGGACGGGCGGCGAGATCCAACTGACGGACGCCATCGCCCGCTTGAACGAGGTGGAGACCGTCTTCGCCTATGAATTTGACGGGCGTCGCTATGACGTTGGGGAACCGATCGGCTTCATCGAAGCGACGATTGCCCATGCGCTCTGCGACCCAGATTTAAAAGCCAACGTCCACACGCTCTTGAAGCGCTTCGTGGACGAACTCGAACAACAGTAAGGTGTGTTATTTTTGAAAACAATGTTAATGGTCTGTCAAAACTATTATCCGGAAATCGGCAGTGCCGGTAACCGGATGCAAAATATTACGCATCTCATGAAAGAACGCGGTTACGAGGTGGAGGTCATCACGGCCGCCCCGTCGTATCCGAACTTCAACTTGTATAAAGACGACCGCTTCTGGAACGACAAGGCGCTCAACAACCAGCCGTTCATCAAGCGTCTCATCACGAAGAAACGCAAGCATACGTCGAACATGGTGAGCCGGCTCGCTTTGTTTTTGGAACAGATGATTAAAGGCGTCGCTGCCGTCCAAAAGCTCGACTCGAAACCGGATGTCGTCTTTGCGACGACCCCGTCTTTTTTTATGGCGTTCGTCGGTGTGTATGCGAAACGGAAGTATGGCGTCCCGTTCATCTTGGACGTCCGTGACCTCTGGCCGGAGTCGGTGAAAGGCGTCGGCGTGTTTAAACACGACTGGATGCTCGCCCCGGCGTTTTGGTTTGAGAAGCGTCTGTATAAGGCGGCCGATGAAATCATCATCAACTCGGAAGGGTTCCGCAGCTATCTGCGCCAACGTGGCGTCGACAACGACATGATTCACTATATGCCGAACTCGATTCGAGAGAGCGAGCGCAACCTCGAGCGGACCGTCCCTGAGGACGACCGGATGGAGATTCTGTATGCCGGGAACATGGGCCTTGCCCAAGACGTGTCGCTCTTGCTTGAGCTTGCGGAGCGGTTCCGGGACGAACCGCGTGTCCATTTCAAGCTGATCGGCTACGGGTACCGCAAGAACGAGTTGAAAGAGACGATCAAGGCTCGCGGCTTCAAGAACTTCCTCTTCCTCGAGGCGATGCCTCGGACGGAGGCGTTCCAAGCCATCAAGAATGCGGACGTCGCGTTCGTCAGCTTGATCGAGCAAGAAGTGTTCGATACGGTCATCCCGGGCAAATTGATCGATTATATGGCGGTCGGCAAACCAATCGTCGCGGCGGTGTCAGGCCATGCGGCGAATGTCATCGAAGCGGCCGAGGTCGGTTACGTATCACGGAAACGTGACATCAACGAGATCGAGCTCATGCTCCGGAAACTGCTCGAACGTCCTGACTTGCGTGAAAAGTACGGCGTCAACGGGATCCGTTATGTGAAAGACAACTTGTGCTGGGAAAACAATATACACGTCCTCGAAGACGTGGTAGAAAAAGTAACGATGGAGGAAACACGATGAAGTCAGTATGTATGTTTGTATGGAACCATTTTACGAATGATGCGCGCGTCTTGCGCGAATGCTCGGCACTCGCCGAGGCGGGCTATGAAGTCGATTTGATCGCGCTCCAAGACCCGAAAAATCCGTCACTCCCGAAAGAAGAGATGCGTCCGGAAGGATTCCGCGTCATCCGCGTCAAACGGCAGCCGTCAATTCTCGCCAACGGGATGAAGGCGCTCAAGTCGGCCCGGACATGGGTCAGCGCGAAGAAGACACGTCAAATCGGTGCTGGACTCGTCGGCGCGGGACTGCTCGTCCTCGCACCACTGACGATGCTTGGACTCGGTGCGGCAGCGGGTGCGATTTTGTTCCCACCTGTGCGTAAAAATATCGTCAACGCGAGCGCGATGCTCGAAATGGTGTTCACTTCAACGAAGAAGTCGTACGATTTCTATCACGCCAACGACTTGAACACGCTCCCGCAGGCGTTGATCGCCGGTAAACTCGTCAACAAAGGCAAAATCGTCTACGATTCGCACGAAGTCCAGACGGACCGGACCGGTTACGGCTACATCCAAAGTAACCTCGAGGGCTGGCTCTTGCCGTACGTCGACTCGATGATGGTCGAGAACCACACGCGCGCGGCGCACAACGAAGAACTCTACGGCTTCTATCCGTACGTGCTCCACAATTACCCGTTCTATCGTCCGCTCGACTTCACGCTCCGCAAAGACTTGCATGCGCTCCTCGAGCTTCCGAAAGACGAGAAGATTCTCTTGTATCAAGGCGGCATCCAAGCCGGTCGTGGACTCGAGCAGCTCATCCTCGCCGTCAAGGACTTCAAGGAAGGCACGCTCGTCATGATCGGGGACGGGAAACTCAAGCCGGTCATCAAACAGATGATCGAGGACGAAGGCGTCAGCGACCGCGTCAAGATGATTGACAAAGTACCGGTCGAGGCGTTACCGTACTATACGATGAACGCGTATCTCGGTTTCCAAGTGTTGAACAACGTCTGCTTCAACCATTACTCGGCGTCATCGAACAAACTGTTCGAATATTTGATGGCAGAAGTACCGGTCGTGTCATGTGACTTCCCGGAAATCGAACGGGTCGTCGCCGGCAACGACGTCGGAGTCGTCGTCGACTCGCACGACCCACAATCGATTGCCGAAGGCGTCAACCGCCTGCTCGACGATCAAGCACTCTACGCCCGTGTCAAAGAGAACACGAAGATGGCGCGTGAGCAATATAACTGGGATTTGGAAAAAGAGGCACTCTTGAATGTCTACACGAACGTCGTGGACCGCAAGTTGCCGATTATGAAAGACGGTGCGCCAAAGCCAGTTCAACAGTAAAACTTAGACTGCGGCTTTGTGCCGCGGTCTTTTTTATATGGAAGGGGGACAAATGATGAAACGTCAGCAACAACATCTATTGCGTCAACAAGTCTGGAAGAAACTCCAATCGATTTCCTTGAAGGATATCGCCTGGATCGTCGCCGGCTCATTCATTCTCGCGTTCGGGGTAAACTACTTCACCGTCCCAAACGATTTCTCGGAAGGCGGCCTACTCGGGGTCACCATCATCTTGTATTACCTATTCGGTTGGGACCTCGGGGTCACGTCGATTATCGGGAACGGGATTTTATTCATCGTCGGCTATAAACTGCTCGACCGACGGACGATGGTCTACTCGGTCGTTGCTGTCATCGCGACGTCGTTCTTTCTCAGCTTGACCCACGATTGGGGCAGCCCAGCCGAGGACAAACTGCTCGCGGCCGTGTACGCCGGAATCATGATTGGGGTCGGCATCGGCATGGTGCTCCGCGTCGGCGGGACGACCGGGGGCGGGGTCATCATCGCCCGTCTGATGGAACGCTATTTGCATATGAGCGTCGCCGTGTCGATGTTCATCATCGATGCCATCGTCGTCGGGGCGTCTGGCTTCATCCTCGGGGAACAAGTCGTGCTCTATACGTTGATCGCCATCATCATCGGCTCGTGGGTGATCGACCTCGTCGCTGAAGGGCTCAACATCCGTAAGGCCGTCACCATCATCAGCGACAAGCAGGAAGAGCTCGCCGTCGTGTTGACGGAGACGCTCGGCCGCTCGGCGACGATTATCCACGGTCACGGCTACTATACGAAGCAGGATAAGAACATGCTGTACATGATCGTCGACAAGCGCCAAGTCGGCCCGCTCAAGAAAATCGTCGAAGTGACGGACCCGCGTGCCTTCGTCGTCATCCACCAAGTGAAAGAGGTCATCGGGGAAGGGTTCAGCTACCCGTCCCGATAATTTGAAAGCTGGTGTTTTGACGCCAACTTCTATATAATAAGAAGCGTGTAAAAAGAAGGAGGAACTGACTACTATGCAAACGATCGCTACAATCAGCCTACTCGTCGTGGCTGTTTTATTGATTGTCGTCGTACTGCTCATGTCAGGTCGGTCGCAAGGTCTTGGGGCGATTGCAGGTGGCGCGGAGCAGTTGTTCGGCCGCCAGAAAGCGCGCGGCTTCGACGCTGTTTTGAACCGAACTGCAGCTGTACTAGGCACATTGTTTTTCATTTTAGGATTACTAGTCGCATCATTATGATGAAAGGCTGATCGTTCTCGATTTTTACGTGAGGCGGTCGGCTTTTGTTTTTTTCAATTGTTTTTTGGGAATAATGGATTGTATGAGGAGATGACGTTAGCAATGAAGATTACAGCACCGAAACCGTTCTTCTTTGAAGGCGGACCACGTGCCGTGTTGATGTTACATGGCTTTACCGGATCGAGCGCGGATGTCCGTATGCTCGGTCGTTTCCTGCAAAAAGAAGGCTATACGTGTATGGGTCCCCAGTATCGGGGCCATGCCGTCCCGCCGGAAGAATTGCTTCAGTACGGACCGGCGGACTGGTGGGAGGACGTCTTGAACGCCTACCAGTCGTTGAAAGAGAAAGGCTATGAGGAGATTGCCGTCTGTGGGCTCTCGCTCGGCGGCGTCATGTCGCTTCGCCTCGCTTCAGAGGAGAACGTCAAAGGCGTCATCCCGATGTGCGCTCCGACCGGAATCGATGCCGAGGACCGGTTATACAAAGGAGTCAAAGCCTACGCTCGAGAATATAAGTCTCGAGAAGAAAAATCGCCTGAACAGATTGAACAGGAGATGGCGGACTTCAAACCGATGCCGACGCTCAAGGATCTCCGTGCCTTCGTCCGTGACACGACGACAAAACTCGAAGATATTTTCGTCCCGGCGCTCGTCGTCCAAGGAGCGAAAGATCAAATGATCGATCCTGAATCTGCACACGAAATTTACGAGGCAATTAATGCGTTCCAAAAAGAACTGCTCGTGTATGAGGAGTCGGGACACGTGATCACACTCGATAAAGAAAAAGAGAAACTGCACCAGGACGTGCTCGATTTTCTCGAAACGTTAGACTGGTCAGTGTGAAAAAGGAGGTGTCACGTTGAATTTACGTGACCAACTACTAGAAATTATCCAAGCCAGTGATAAAGCACTGACAGTGGACCAGTTGACTGAGCGTCTTGCGCTCGAGTCGACGGATGCCTTTAAAGAGCTCATCCGCACTTTGAACACCCTCGAAGAAGAGGGCCTAATCGGCCGCACACGGACGAACCGTTACGGGACGCTCGCCGTGCTCGGGCAAGCAGCGGGAATCATCTCGATTCACCAACGCGGCTTCGGCTTCTTATCAGTCGAAGGGGAGACGGAGGACGTGTTCTTGCCGCCCGACCAATTGAAAGACGTCTACCACGGGGACACGATCCTCGTCAAAAAACGTGAGGACAACCGCGGCAAGACCGAGGGCGTGCTCCTCAAAGTATTGAAGCGCGGCTTGTCAGAGTTCGTCGGGACGTATACGCTCCCGAGCGGACGCCTCGACCAGTTCGCCTTCATCGAGCCGGATGACAAGCGCATCAACTTCTGGCCGGTCGTCAACCCGGACAAATCGCTCGGTGCCGTCGATGGCCATAAAGTCGTCGTCCGCATCACGAAATATCCGGACGGACGTTTCGCCGGCGCGTGTGACGTCGTCCGCATCATCGGACACAAGAACGACCCGGGCGTCGACATCTTGTCGATCGTCTATAAGCACGGCATCCCGACGGAGTTCCCGGAAGATGTCATCGACCAGGCGAACGCCGTGCCGGATGAGGCCGACGAGAAGGACTTCATGGGCCGTGTCGACCTTCGCAACGAGACGATCTTCACGATCGATGGCGAAGACGCGAAAGACTTGGACGATGCCGTCCACGTCAAGAAACTCGACAACGGTAACTATGAGCTCGGCGTCCATATCGCCGACGTGTCACACTACGTGACGGAAGGGTCACCGCTTGACATCGAGGCGTTCGAACGGGGGACGAGTGTGTATCTCGTCGACCGCGTCATCCCGATGTTGCCGCACCGTCTCTCGAACGGGATCTGTTCGCTCAACCCGCACGTCAACCGGTTGACGCTCAGCTGCGTCATGGAGATCTCCCCGCAAAACGGGAAGGTCGTCAACCATGAGCTGTTCCCGAGTGTCATCAAGACGACGGAGCGGATGACGTATACGAACGTTCGTGAAATCATCGAACGCGACGACGAAGCGACGCTCGAACGGTACGAGCCGTACATCCCGTTGTTCGACCTGATGGCCGAACTCGCGGAAGTGCTCCGCACGCGCCGCAACTCGCGCGGTGCCATCAACTTTGATTTCGCCGAGGCGAAAGTCGTCGTCGACGAAGAAGGCAAACCGGCCGATATCGTCTTGCGTCCACGCTCGGTCGCCGAGAAGTTGATTGAAGAGTTCATGCTCGCGGCCAACGAGACGGTCGCCGAACATTTCCACAAGATGGACGTGCCGTTCATATATCGTGTCCACGATAATCCGAAACCGGACAAGCTCGATTTCTTCTTCGACTTCGTCGCGAACTTCGGCGTGCACATCGAGCGCTTCAAAGGCCAGAAGGTCGAACCGAAGACGCTTCAGAAGATTTTGAAGGCGATCTCAGGTGAACCGGAAGAGCCGGTCATCAGCACGATTATGCTCCGTTCGATGCAACAGGCGAAGTACGATGACGTCTCGCTCGGCCACTTCGGCCTCGCGACCGACTTCTATACGCACTTCACGTCGCCGATCCGTCGCTACCCGGACTTGATCGTCCACCGTCTCATGCGCACGTATGTCTTCAACGGCGACGTGTCAGAGAAGACGATTGCCAAGTACGAGGACCGTCTTGATTCGATCGCTGAACAGGCGTCGAAGCGCGAGCGCCGTTCGGTCGATGCCGAGCGCGAGACGCAAGCCTTGAAGAAAGCCGAGTATATGGAATCACGTCTCGGTGAAGAGTTCGACGGCGTCGTCAGCGGTGTCACGAACTTCGGGATGTTCATCGAACTCCCGAACACGATTGAAGGACTCGTTCGTCTCCAGTCGATGGATGACTACTATCACTTCGACGAGTCGCAGCTCCTCTTGATTGGTGAGCGGACGAAACGTCAGTTCCGGATCGGCGACGCGGTGCGCGTCAAGGTCGACGCCGTCAACTTGGACGAGCGCACGATCGACTTCACCGTCGTCGGCATGCCGAAGCGGGAACAGTCGCGCCGTCGCCAACCGACGACGATTAAAGCGACAGAAAATCGTCCGAAGAAAGACGACAAACGCGGAGGACGCGGTCGCGATGACAAACGTCCGAAGCGCGGCAAGCCGGGCAAACCAGGGAAACCGGGTCAAGCCGGCAAACCGTCGAAGCCAGGCGAGAAGCCGAAGACGTCGCAAGGACGGTCGGCACTCGACTTGAAGAAGAAAGACGGTCAAAAACGTAAAGGCGACGCCAAACGCGGAGCGAAGAAGCGTCGCTGACGGGAGGGGGCGACCCCTCCTCCATATTGAAGTAAAGGACTGAATGTCTATGGCCAAGAAGAAAGATTCGAACGCGCTCGCGCAAAACCGAAAAGCGTCCTTCGATTATGCGATCGAAGATACGATTGAAGCCGGCATGGTGTTGACGGGGACCGAGATTAAATCGGTGCGCCAGTCGAAGATCAACATCGCCGACGCGTATGTGCGCTTTGACGGTGGCGAGGCGACGCTTCACAACTGTCATATCAGCCCGTTCGAGCAAGGGAACCGGTTCAACCATGAGCCGCTTCGTGTCCGAAAGCTATTGTTGCATAAGAAGCAAATCAATCAGCTCATCGGCGCACAAGGGCGTGACGGATATACGATCATCCCGCTCAAAGTGTATCTCAAGAACGGCTTCGCCAAATGTCTCCTCGGCATCGGGCGCGGGAAGAAGAAGTATGACAAGCGCGACGACTTGAAGAAGAAAGACGCGAAGCGCGACGTCGACCGGGCACTCCGGGACCGGCAAAAATACTGACAGCGAGACCTGATTGTGGTATAGTTGTTGTAGTACCAATTACCACCTCGGGGACGTTATGGATTCGACGGGGGTAGGTCGGTCGTATGTGGCGTGTCGAGGGGTCGGCCTCGTTAAAACGCAAACGCCTATAACTGGCAAAACTAACACACAACTCGCAGCAGCCTAAGTGCCCTGCGGATCCTGACATCCATCGCTTGTGTGGATGATTATCAGGGTCTCAAACTAAGCAAGCTACGCTTCAACCTCGCCGTCTGAGGGCGCGAAGAAGAGATGAATCAGACTGGATGCGACAACGCCTGTTTATCGGCAGTGTCACATTGAGATTCAATAGATAAACTACACACGTAGAAGCATGCGTTACGATGCCTTCGGACGCGGGTTCGACTCCCGCCGTCTCCATTTTTAAGCAGTCTGCAACGACTGCAATCAATGATTTTTAATGAAGACCTTCTAATTTCATTGAGATTAGAAGGTCTTTTGATTTTTATGGAACAACTCAATCACAATGAAATGAAAGCAGGTGAATCAAATGGGAAAATATCAATTAGATACGAAAAGTAAAGTGGCTGCTGCCAAGTATCAAGATGGCAAAAAACCAGCTATTTCGAATAAAAAAGATAAAATCAATCAGATTCGAGAAGCATATTTGCAGAAGCAACAAGAGAAGAAAGAAGCTGGGGAATGATCAGGAAACATTATAGCAAAAGGATTATTGAGTGTTTGCTCAATAATCCTTTCTTTGTGAATGGACAACACCATTATTTGGACTTTTAAACGGAATCAAAGGATTGAATATTGCTTTGTTGAATATATACTATGAGCTGTTTTTGAAAAAACGTCACGAGAATATATAACCATCATAGGAGGAATCCTCATGTCAAAAAAATCTACGGAATTAATTATCAATGGAGTCAAGAAGTATGGTCCGGCAGTAGGAAAGTTTGCACTTGAACATAAAAAAGAAATTGTTGGAGCAATTGGTGCATTTGGTGTAACGGAACGACTTAAAAATCGTTCGAATAAAGAATCGAATCCTAAAAAACCAAAAGACAAAATCATGCATCCTCGAAAGAAGAGATATCAATATTATTTAACAGAGGTTGTTCCTGCATTAAACACTCAAAATCGAGACGAATTGTTCCAGTATAAGATGGAAGTGGAGCAATGCATTCAACAAATCAAATTCGAGCAGGCGCATGACATCGTCATCAAAAAACAGATTCATGAGAGTCGGATAAAAGAGTGGGATGCAATCTTGTCTCAAATCGTGAGCCAGATGACTGTAAAAGATTATATGGAGTATCTAAAGCTCTTTAACAATCCTGATTATCAAAGTGAGTACTTTAAAGACTTTGAAGGAGATGTTGAGAAATTTAAAAAGCTAAATACTGTCGAACAGTATGATACGTTAGTCCATTATATCCATGAAAAAACAAATATCGATATAGAACAAATCAAAAAAGAGTTTTCGGCTCCTGTTTGATTCACCTTGATCCGTTCTTGTTCCTCATTCGTTATAATCGATGATGTAACGAATGAGTGGGGGTGAGGTCATTGGGGTGGGATTTAAGTGTTGCTGAGGCAAAAAACGTCTACTTAACAGAAACTGACTTATGGCGCTATACACAACAATTTTTAATGAATGCGACACATACGACGACGTACAAGCATATGCTTATGAAGGCGTTGCTCGAATGCACGACCGAACTAAGTGATTCCGGTGTAGTGACGTTCCAGCAAATTTCAAGACACGTGACGAAGATGTATTGGAATTTGATTGTGAAACACGGATTGCGACAAGTGAATCAACTTGAGAAATTGAGCTCGGTCGAAAAAACGATGCTCACGTTTCAAGCGACACATGAAATTCCGTCCACTTGGAACTTTGATCGTCTGCCGGTTCAGCAGCAACAACAATTGATTCGAAACGTGAATCAGTTCTATAAGAAGTACGTGTACGGATCGTTCTATACCTCGTTCGAGGGAACCGTCTATTCATTCAATCGGAAAGAAGAGTGGGTCAAACTTGTGCCGAGCTACGTCATCTTTTTTGAGAAATATAAACGGGTCTTGATGAATGTTACGAATTATCAACTCGCCGTCTTTCTGGAAAAATACAATACACGCGAAGCGATGGAGCGAATCTTGAACAAAATCGAATTCGTCTCGGCTCGTCAATCGCTCGACGAGTTCAAACAAATTTTGCTGAGCCATGGTCATTCCGTCTGTTTTTATTGTATGAAGCCGCTCAAACAGATCCATGTCGACCATTTTATCCCGTGGTCTTACATACAGAATGATGTTCTATGGAATTTTGTCCTCGCTTGTCCGACTTGTAATACGAGCAAGAACAATCGGATGGCGAAGATTGATTATCTTTACGCTCTTCTGGAACGAAATCATGAGTTGCGCGTGGCAGAACAGATGGAGACATACAAAGAAACGAAATTGATTCACCTGTATGACTATGCGGTGCAGAATGGGTTTGAAGCCAATTGGGCACCGAGGGCATAGGTTTGTGGGATAGGTGATGTTCAAAAATTCGGGACCTTAGAAAACTAGAAACTCATTACCCTTAAAACTATACCTTTGAATAAAATAAACCCTTCCATAAATTGTCTGATACACTGATAGAAAGAAGCTGAGATACTTTTTTGGTGGTACATAGACGGTTTAGAGGAGGTATTGGTGTGGAGCGCTTTTGGAAATGGGCATTAATTGCGATTGGGGTGCTTGTCGTCGGGATGGGAGGCCTCGTTTTTGTGTTCAATCAGTCGATGAAGTCCGACCCCAATGAAGAAGCAAAAGCAATCCAACTCGCTGAGCCGTATGTAGCGGAGCGTTTCGACAATGCCGAATTGACGACAGAGGTCACGTTCGACAACATGGGGAATTTCCCGTTCGAATATGCGGCAACCGCAGTTGATTCCGTGACAGGGACCGAGTTTTTCGTTTATGCGGATGAGACGACAGGGGAAGTCGTCGACACGTTCCTGGCATCGAAATGGGAAGATGACGTGACGGATGTCATCGAGGATTCGGTCATGACGGCGTTTGGCCGTGATGTCACGTACGATGTTTTTTACGATGAAGTAGCCGTACGAGAACTCGACAACTCGGCTGCGAACCCGCTCGCCTATAAAACGGCCGACGTCGTACCGACAATCTTGGTGACGATTCATCGGGAGCCAGCATCCGGAGACGAGGCACTCGTCCGCAGCTGGATGGCAGCGCTACAAGAGAGCGACATGTTACGCCATGCGGATGTTCATGTCGACTATGTCGCTAAAAACGGGGAGATCCTTAATGACGGTACTCCATTAATTCTATCGTTCTAATGAAAAACACTTTCTGCGCGCAGGAAGTGTTTTTGTTCAATCCATGGTCACCACAAGTTAAACAAATCCGCCACAATCGCATCACTGCCGTCTTGGAACATGAACAGGCCGAGGGCGATCAACAGCCCTCCAATGACGAGTGTGCCGAACCGCATCAGTCCGTTCGTGTTCTTTTTGAATATACCGCGCACCACGAGCCATCCACCGATCAATAGCATCAAGAAATACCAAAATCCCATAGCCATTCCTCCTCCGTCTTTAGTTGGCTTTAGTTTACATAATTTTTCCAGTACATACTGTAGGGCGCGGGACTGATTTAACCTCAGCCCAAGACGGGTACAGTACCTTTATGTGCAAATGAAGGGGAGAGTGACCACTATGCGGAAAACCATCGTCATCGCGGGGGCGAGCGGCTATATCGGCTCGAACGTGATGGACCATTTAAAAGAAGAATACGACATCATCGCCTTATCTCGTTCGACGAAGAACAAAGAAGACGAGGACCACATCACGTGGCGGTCGTGTGACTTGTTCTCGTATGAACAGACACGTGAGGCGTGTGAGGGGGCGGACTACGCCATGTTCCTCGTCCACTCGATGATTCCGGACGGCGGGCTGACGCAGGCGACGTTCGAAGACATGGACGCGCTCATCGCCGACAATTTTGCCCGAGCAACGAAAGCAAATGATATCGAACAGATCGTCTACTTGAGCGGGATCATTCCGAAAGAGTCGAAGACGTTGTCCCGTCACTTGAAGAGTCGGCTCGAAGTCGAACGGATTCTAGGTGGGCAAGGGGTGCCGGTGACGACGATTCGGGCCGGACTCATCATCGGTCCAGAAGGCTCATCGTTCCCGATTCTCGCGAAACTTGTCAAACGGTTGCCTGTCATGATTCTCCCGAACTGGACGAAGACGGAGACGCATCCGATTGATTTGCGTGAAGCCGTCCAGGCGCTCATCTCGGTCGTCGGGGCCGAAGCGCTGTATGACCATCATATCGATATCGGTGGACCGGAAGTGATGACGTATCGCAAGATGATTGAAGATACGGCTGACGTCATGGGCAAACGTCGCGTCATGATCGACTTCCCATTCCCGACGATCAAGCTGTCCCGCCTCTGGGTCATGGCCGTCACAGGTGAACCGAAAGACACCGTCTATCCGCTCGTCGAGAGCATGGGTCACGCCATGGTCGCAAAAGACACGACCGGCGTCAAACAAGGGGAAATCCCGTTCAAGGAAGCGGTCGATCACGCGCTCGAGGAAGAAGAGAAACAGAAGTCGGGCGGCAGCAAGAAGAAAAAAGCGCCGCAACAGTATACCGTCCGCTCGATTCAACGGTTCGGCCTGCCTGAGAACAAGTCGGCGCTATGGATGGCCGACACGTATTTCGAGTGGCTCGGCCGGCTCGCGTACCCGCTCATCCAGACGACGAAAGAGGACGATGACTGGGAGATTGCGCTCCTCCGACCGTCACTCGTCGCACTCCATCTGTCGCTCGAAGACGAGGCGACGGACGATATGGCCTCTTATGAAATCGATGGCGGGTTGTTTGCGAAATTGAGTGAGGATGACAAGACAGGCCGACTCGAGTTCAGACGGCTCCCCGAGTCGGACGAAGGGCTCGTTGCCATCCATGAGTTCGTACCGGCGCTGCCGTGGTGGTTCTATACGAAGACGCAGGCGAAAGCCCACCTCGTCGTCATGTGGCTGTTCGGCCGTCACGTCCGTCTGCTTGGTGAAGATGCGGATGAGGGCGATCAAGTCGTCGAGGCACCGACCAATTAACGAAGACGCATCCATCGCGTGATGGATGCGTCTTTTAGATTCTTTAAATTTTTTCGTACAAGCGCATAGTAGTACTCATTTTATTTTAAGAATTTTCGAACCAACTGTATGACTATCTTTACCGTCTTCGACAATTAAATAAATATGTTTTGCTCTAAATGGGGTCATCTGTATGAAGTTAACCAAGCTTTCGATTGAAAATTCAGGTCTGGTGTTCAATACAGGTGAGAATTGAAAGGTAGTGACACTGAAAATTAAAGAAATGCCTGTATAGTCTTTCATGGATTTGTTTTTAATATTGCTTTTTGTTCTCTCCATATAGGTTGCCATTCTATCTTCCAAATTCTCATAACTTCTTAAGCGTGAACTCCACACTCCAACCTCATTCAAAGCCTTAGCGATTTCTACCTCTTGCTCTCCGTCTATGTAAGAACTCACTTCGTATTTTTCCTCAACACCGTCAGGCCGTAAAACCACAAAATCGTAATTTTGATTTCCTATAATGATTTTGACTTTTGCATCTGCAGGAAAATAGGGGGAAAGTGAAAACACGTATGCTGGAACAAACTCTTCTTGAAACTCCTTAAACCAACCTTTACGTAACCTTGAAACTGCTAAAGCACGCCGATCACGTTTTAGAAGTTCAATTATTTCTTTGAAGTAACTATCCATTTCACTTGGAGAACGGTACTTTGAAAGGTCTTTTAGAATGTTTAGCTGGTTTTTCATAAGTAAATCCCTTTCTTGATTAATATTATTGCCGATATGTCCAAACAGTTTTTCTCATTGTATATCAATTCAGTTCTATACGTTTTGATTATAAGTAAGATTATTATCTCGGTTTGTTTTGTCGATTATGTTAACGTTTCGCCAGAGTCGTTTACAAAGGATACATACAGGCGTAAACTGAACTCGTTTTCGACCTCATGGAAAGAAGGAATGCAAGAATGGACAACTTCATGACACCACGCCAAAGATGGCAGAAAGACATCTCGGCCGGGATCACCGTCGGGGTCGTCGCCGTGCCGCTCGCGATGGCGTTCGCGATTGCCTCGGGGGTCGGACCGGTGTACGGCCTGTACACGGCCATCATCGCAGGCATCCTCGTCAGCCTGTTCGGAGGCTCGACATTCCAAATCGCTGGACCGACCGGCGCCTTCATCCCGATTGTCTCGGGCGTCATGCTGGCGCACGGCTACGAAGGGTTGCTCGTGACGACGTTCCTCGCCGGGATTCTATTGTTCCTCATGAGCGTGCTCCGTGTCGGACGGCTCATCCGCTTCATGCCGCGCGCTGTCACGATCGGCTTCACTGCGGGAATCGCCGTCGTCATCTTCGTCGACCAGCTCGACGAACTGTTCGGCATCACGTTCGAGAAGGCACCGCACTTCCACGAGAACTTATTAACGCTCGTGACGTCGTTACATGAAGCGAGCTTATGGCCTGTCTTCATTGCCGTCATCGGTTTCTTGACGCTCTGGCTCGTACCGAAACTGCCCGTGAAATTGCCGCTGTTATTGATGGCGATGCTCGTGCCGACGTTCGTCAGTCTCGTCGTCCCAGGAGAAGTCGCGACAATCGGCAGTGCCTATGGCGGCATCCCGAGCGGACTGCCGGAGTTCAACTGGCTCGCAATCGACCTCGATTTGATTGCGACGCTCATGCCATCGGCGTTCGCCATCGCCTTCCTCGGGGCGCTCGAGTCGCTGTTGTCGGGTGCGGTCGCGGACGGCATGGCCGGTACGAAGATGAACCCGGACAAAGAACTGTTCGGGCAAGGGCTAGCCAACGTCGTCGTCCCGTTCTTCGGCGGGATTCCGGCGACCGGCGCCATCGCCCGGACGGCGACGAACATTCAAGCCGGGGCCGTCAGCCGCCGCTCCGGCGTCATCCACGGATTGACGGTGCTACTCGCCGTGCTCGTGTTGGCACCGCTCGCGAGCTATGTCCCACTGGCCGCACTCGCCCCGATTCTAATGCGCGTTGCTTGGAACATGTCGGAGCGGCACCACGTCTTCGAGATGCTCCGGCATCGGTCGGCCGAGTCGCTCGTTTTGCTCGTCACGCTCGGGTTGACCGTGTTCGTCGACCTCGTCGTCGCCGTCGAGGTCGGGGTCATCTGTGCGCTCGCCTTGTTCGCGAAACGGATGGCCGATACGATTGACGTCCGCGAACAGACGGAACGGTACGTGACGCGCGACGGACAGGTCGTCTTCAGCGTCGAGGGGCCGCTCTTCTTCGGCGCGATCGAGATGTTCGAGCACGTGTTGCATCATATCCATAACGAGCCCGATGTGTTCATCTTCAACTTCCACCGTTGTCCGGTCATCGATGTGACGGCCGTCGAGGAGATTCGCCGCGTCGTCCGGGAGTTGAAAGCGGCCGACCGTCGTGTCGTCTTCGCGCACTTGTCGGCACCGGTGCGACAGACGCTCAAGCATTATGGCGTCCTCGACCACGTCGACACGTTCGAGACGACGCAGGAAGCGATTGACGCGTCTTAACGGACGGACAGAATCTGATCGAACGGGATACGGCGCACCTCGGTGTCGAACAGCTCGACTTCACGTTCGGCGTAATAGATGGCGTGGACGTAGCCGCGCACCGTATGGGTCATGCCGTTGTCGAACAGCGTCAGCTCGACGGCATCCCCTTCACGGATGGCGCGTTCGAGCTCGGTCTGCCACAAGTAGAGCAACTGCTCATCTAAGTCGGGCAGCTCAATCTTTTGGACGTGGGCGTAATATTTCTTCAGGAGCGCCACGTGCTCGGGCATGAGGAACGGGATCCATTTCAATTCACCGCGGTCTTTGTAGCGGGTCTGGCTCATGACGATTCACCTCCTTGTTTATGTCCGCCGATGAGGCGTTGCCGCGTCCGAAGCGGACTGTCTTTCAGTAAACTCGATGCCGGCCGGATCGTGCCGCGGCCGAAGCGGACGTTCAAGCTGTCGACGAGGTCGAGGAAGTCGAACCGGCGTGCCCGGGCCCACTCGTCCTCGAAGAATGACAGTTGGACGTGGTCGCTCCTTGGCTCGAGCTTACCGAGGGCGACCGAGACGTAACGGACCGCCTCTGTCTCGTCCCAGGCGTCGAGGAAGAGCGTCAACAACACCGGCAAGAACTCGCGCTCGTCCGCTGTGAAGCGGGCGAGCTTTTTTTGTTTGCTGAAGCCGCGCCGCTCGCTCGTCCGGGTGTAGCGGACGCCGAGATGGACACTGCCGCCGACGAGTCCGGCCTGTCGCGTCCGCATCCCGACCTCGACGGCGATAGCCTGCAAGACGAGCCGGATGGCCGCGTACGTCGCATAGTCTTTCATGAGCGTGATGCCATGGCCGATCGTCCGGGGACGCTGCCGCTTCGCCCCGAACAGGGAGCTCGGCGGGAGGATCGTCGGCGACTCGTCGATGCCCCAGGCGTGGTGCCAAAGCTCGGCGCCGATGACGCCGAACTTCTCATGGAGCGTCTCGAGCGGATAGCGGGCGAGGTCGCCAATCGTGTCGATGCCGAGCCGCCGGAGATGGACTTCCATCTTCGCACCGACGCCCCACATCTTGCCGATCGGGGCCGGGTGAATCAATCGTTCGACATCGTGCAGGAAACAGCTGGCGACACCCGTCTTTTTCCCATGCAAGTCGAGGACGAGCTTGGCGAGGACGTTGTTCGGGCCGATGCCGATCGTGACCGGGATGCCGGTATAACGGAAGACGGTCGAGCGGATGAGCCGGGCGACGTGTGCATCGTTCCCGAACAGCCGCTCCGTGCCGGTCAAATCGACGAGCGTCTCATCGATTGAGTAGACGCGGATCGCCTCCGGGGGTGCGAACTGATGCAAGATGTGGACGATTTGCACGGATACGTTCAAATAGTGGCTCATCCGGGCCTCGGCGTAGATGATGTGCCGCCGCTCGTGCCACGGCAACCGGTCGATGTGGAAGCGCCGGGAGCCGGTCTTGATGCCAAGTTGTTTCATCGGCGGTGTCGCGGCGAGGACGAGGGCGCCGTGATCTTGGAGGTTTGATAAGACGACGAGCTTCGTCTTGTACGGGTTCAACTTGCGGGCGGCGCACTCGCAACTGGCATAGAATGAGACGCTGTCGATACAAAAAATCCGACGTCGCATAGCCACCTCTCCTTTTTACGAACAAACGTTCTGTTTTTGTCATCGTATCACGGTCTCACGCCGTCTCAAATAGAAAAATGAAAAGAAATTTTGAAAAGAGTAAAAAAAAGGATGGCTGATGCATGAAATTCCATCTTTTTGGGATTTACCAAAATAAAAAAACGAGTCGGAAACAAAATCCGGTATAATAAGAGGGTAGCTAGACAAATATGGTTTCTGACGATGGAGGCTATCCTGTGATTGATTTTGTGAAGCAATTGACCAATGATCAGGCACGACGATTGAAAACCTATAAGAAACAAGTCGAACGCATCAACGCGTACGAGGAAACGATGCGCGCTTTAGACGATGAGGCGCTTCGCCAGTACGCGCTCGAACTGAAACAGCGGCTCACGGACGGTGCGGACGTCCGCGCCATCACGGAGGAAGGGTTCGCTCTCGTCCGCGAGGCATCCGTCCGGACGATTGGGCTCCGTCACTATGACGTCCAGCTTATCGGCGGCCTTGCGCTACTTGAAGGGAACATTGCCGAGATGCCGACCGGGGAAGGGAAGACGCTCGTCGCGGCATTACCGGCATTCGTCAAAGCACTCGAAGGAAAAGGCGTCCATGTCATCACAGTGAACGATTATTTGGCGCAACGTGACGCCGAACAAATCGGCAAGATTCACACGTTCCTCGGGCTTACGGTCGGGTTGAACGTGCCGGAGATGGAGCTCCCTGACAAACAAGCGGCGTATGCGGCCGACATTACATACGGGGTCGGGACCGAGTTCGGGTTCGACTATCTTCGGGACCACTTGGTCGGCTCGCCGCAAGAACGCGTGCAGCGTCCGTTCCATTTCGCCTTGCTCGATGAAGTCGACAGCGTCTTGATCGACGAGGCGAAGACACCGCTCATCATCGCCCAGAAGGACGAGTCACACGTCCGCCTGAAACGGCTCGCCCAAACCGTGTTCGGTCAATTGACGGAAGACGACTATACGGTCGACCTCGAGGCACGTGCCGTCATGTTCTCGGACAAGGGTATCGAAAGAATCGAGGCGTTGTTCTCGGTCGACAACTTGTTTTCCGCCGAGCACCACGTCCTCTATCACTACATGATGCAGGCGCTCCGGGCGAACGTATTGTTCGAGCGGGACGTCGACTATATCGTCCAAGAAGGCAAAATCGAGTTGATCGATTTGTTCACGGGGCGGGTCATGGAAGGACGCAGCCTGTCGGAAGGCCTCCATCAGGCGCTCGAGGCGAAAGAACAGCTCGACATCACCGAAGAGAACAAGACGACGGCTGAAATCACGATTCAACACTACTTCCGGATGTATCCGCTCCTCGGTGGCATGACCGGGACAGCCCAGACGTCACGCGAAGAGTTCATGAAGACGTATCAAATGGACGTCGTCCAAGTGCCGACGAACCGGCCACGTCTGCGTGAAGACTTGCCGGACCGCGTCTTTGACACGATCGCCCATAAATATGCGGCGGTCGGACAAGAAGTGGCGGCCATCCACGCGACGGGACAACCGATTTTGATCGGGACGACCTCGATTGCCCAGTCGGAGGCCGTCAGCGAACAGCTCGAGCGACAAGGCATCACGCATGAGCTGTTGAACGCGAAGACGGTCGCCCAAGAAGCCGAGATTATCGCCGAGGCGGGACGGCTCGGGCACGTGACGATTGCGACGAACATGGCCGGTCGCGGGACCGATATCGTCTTAGACGAGACGGCGCGCGAACGCGGCGGCTTGTATGTCATCGGGACGGAACGACACGAGTCGCTCCGCGTCGACAATCAGCTCCGCGGCCGGTCGGGACGACAAGGCGACCCGGGCATGTCACGTTTCTTCGTCTCGCTCGAGGACGATCTCGTCAAACGGTACGCCGCCGAGCGCTTGAAACGTGTCGAGCACAAACTGAAGCCGGACGAGCACGGGGAGATTCGCCATAAGGAAGCGGGCGACATCATCGAATACGCCCAGACGACGATTGAAGGCGTCGGCGTCTCGGTCCGCGACTACATGTTCAAGCTCGACGACGTCTTGAACGAGCAGCGCCGCATCATTTACTCGATTCGCGACGAGGCGGTCGACGCCAATGCGACGGCCATCTTGAACAACGTGCTCGCGATGATGCGACTCGCGCTCAACGAGACGCTCGACCGTCATATCGACGCCGAGCTCGTGCCGGAAGAGTGGGCGAAAGACGCCTTGCTCGAGGACTATATGTATTTGACGCAACAGGCACCGACATGGGACGACGAGGTCGGGGACAAAGACGAGTTGAAACGAGCACTCGCACCATGGATCGACGGCATCGTCGCGATGGCAGAACAGCGGATCGAGGGTTATCCGGAAGTCATCGCCTTCGCGCGGCAACAACTGCTCAGCCACCTTGATATCCGCTGGACGAACCATTTGACGACGATGAACGCTTTGAAAGAGGGCATCGGACTCCGCAGCTACGGCCAGGAAGACCCGAGCCGTCAGTTCGGCAAGGAAGGGCTCGAGATTTTCCAAGAAACGTATCTCGATATCGCCCGCGACGTGACGATTCAACTGTGCCAGTTAGATGTATACTTTGCGCAACGGGAAGAGGAGGGGCTGTGACATGTTCGGACTGTTGAAACGAAAGAAAGTCGAGACGATCATCCGCCAAGACGACGAGCGGACGCTCCGCCTCGTGTTCGATGAAGGGATGGACATTTCGAAAGAAGATGAGTATGTGTTCCGCTATCATGCGACGACGCTGCCGCCGCTCGCGGACAACCAGCTGTCGATTGAACTGCTCAGTGCGACGAAGAACCCGGGCGGCCTGTCCGTGGTCGCCTTGTTCCGCAACACGGTCGCGACCGAGTTCTCGCTCGACGAGATCCCGGTGCTCTTGTTGAACGAACGCCGCGAACCGCTCGGCCAGAAGATGCTCAGCCGGATGGACTTGCCGTCGTTCGAAGCGATGACGAGCAAGCCCGTCTATCTCGACTTCTTCGAGGAGGAACTGTTCACCGATGTCGACGAACTCGACACCGAGTCGCTTCAACTCGCTTTCCAAATGAACCCGACGGCACCGCTCCAAGACGTGACCGACGCCGAACGGGACGCGTTCCCGGACGTGGCATGGCACCGCCTGAAGCGGATGAACATCCTCAGCCGTCCGGTCGCCGAAGGTCAGTTCGATTTGTTGCTCGTCCATCTCGACGTGACCGACACGGAAATCGGCGCCTCACTCCTCGTCCGGAACGGTTATGCCGAGCAGGCGCTCCAAATCCCGCGTCTCCCGCTCGAGTTGATGCAGCGAGACGAGGTCGTCGGCCGAGCCGATGCCGTGCTCGCCGAGCCAATCTTGCCGAAACACGACTATCCGCTCCACGTCCGCTTCCCGAGACCGGACGGCGACAACGACGGACCGATCTCGATTCGCATCCATTCGTGACGATATGACCATCCCCGATACGCGTTGGGGATGGTTTTTTAGGTCTAATGGACTGCTTGTGTGAAGTCTAGCCTCTGTACAAGTTCGTGCAAAAAATCGCGTGATGTGAAGTCGTCTGTTCGGTTCTATCATACGGATTCGGACCTTTTCCATGTTCTCGGAAAGTCGTCTAGGACCAGACCTTTCTTTACCAAATTTTAAAGGAAATAGGGCGTAAGATTCATTAAAATGGAGAGGCCGCTATGGTATATTTAGTCCGCAATGCACACCACATGAATGGGGAGAAAAATCATGTCTAAATTTACGAAGATGGCCATTGCTACGTCGCTCATCGTCCCAACACTCATCCCGCTCCAACACGCGGCAGCGGAAGACGAGGACGTCGTCAAACTGCGCTTCTTGGAGACGACCGACCTACATACGAACATTACGAACTACGATTACTTCCAAGACAAAATCGACAACACGATCGGGTTGACGAAAGTCGCGACGTTGATTCAGCAACATCGCACGGACGCCGGCAAGCCGAACACGTTCCTATTCGATAACGGGGATACGCTTCAAGGGACGCCGTTCGGGGATTACGTCCGCGAGCAGCATCAGAAGACTCCAGGCCCGTTCGAACATCCGATGTATGAAGCGATGTCGGCGCTCGAGTTCGACGCCGTCACACTCGGGAACCACGAGTTCAACTTTGGGCTCCAGTTCTTGTATGACGCGATGCAAGGGTCGAAGGGCAAGCTTCGCTTCGTCAACTCGAACGTGAAGGACTTGTCAGGCGAACCGATCGTATCGAAATATAACGAAGATGGACAAGAAGTCCAAATCATCGAACGCCAAGTCGTCGATGGGGACGGTGAGACACATACGATCAAAGTCGGTGTCTTCGGGGTCGTCCCGCCAAAAATCATGTCGTGGGATTCAGGGAACCTCCAAGGCAAGGTGACGGCAGATGATATGGTACCGGCAGCAAAAGCGGCCGTCGCCAAATTGAAAGCACAAGGCGCAGACGTTGTCGTCGCGCTCGCGCACTCAGGGATCGGGGAAAGTGCGGCACTTGCGGATGAGCAATTAGACGGGGAAGAGAACGTCGGCTACACGCTCACGAAAATCGAAGGGCTCGACATGGTCATGACCGGTCACCAGCACGGCCGTTTCCCGGACGCGAACGGCATGTTCAAAGATTTCCCGCATGTGAACATGGACAAAGGCACAATCAACGGCAAGCCGGTCGTCATGGCGAACAACCAAGGGAAAGATCTCGGGGTCATCGACCTCGACCTCGAGCTCGTCGACGGCAAGTGGAGCGTGCTCGACGCGAACGCGAAACTCGACACGGTCAAGGCGGACACACCGGTAGACCCGACGATCGCCTCGCTCATCGATGCGGACCATAAGGCGACAATCGAATACATCAACCGCCCAGTCGGTGAGATTCAAGACGATATCCAAAGCTACTTCGCGCTCGTCCGTGACGACGCATCGGTCCAGTTCGTGACGAACGCGCAGAAATGGTACGTCGAGAGAGAACTCGCGACGAACCCAGAACTCGCGGCATATAAAGAGCTTCCAATCCTCTCGGCGGGGGCTCCGTTCAAAGCCGGTAACCGTCAGTTGACGGACGCGAGCTATTACACGAACATCCCGAAAGGCTCGATCGCGTTAAAGAACGTGGCCGACCTGTACGTCTTCCCGAACACGCTCGAAGTCGTCAAAGTGACGGGTGCGGACGTGATGGACTGGCTCGAGATGTCAGCCGGGGCGTACAAACAAGTCTCGGATACGAACGATGAGTTGCTCAACTTGGAGTTCCGCAGCTACAACTTCGATATCCTCGACGGCCTCACGTATGAGATTGATGTGACTGGTCCTGCCAAGTTCGATATCGGTGGAACACTGAAAAACAAAGATGCGAACCGCGTCAAGAACGTGAAGTATAACGGCAAGCCGATCACACTCGACCAAGAGTTCCTCGTCGCGACGAACAACTATCGCGCTGGCTCGACATCGTTCCCGGGTCTCGGTGGCGGGAAGAACATCGTTTACCGTTCAGCGTATGAGACACGGAACGTGATTTCGGACTATATCGTCTCAGGCAAGCTCGAATACAAAGCGGACGACAACTGGAAAATCGTTGCCGACGCGAAGCGGACAGCCAAGTTCGAGACGGCCGATGCCGGCAAACAGTACGTCGACCTGTATGAAGGCATCGAAGCGACCGAGACGACACGTCCGGATGCGGCGAATCGCTTGTTCCGCACATACACGATCGAACTCGATCAAGCGGCAGTCGAACTCGCCCTCACGGTGAACACGATCAAGCCGGGCGCAAAAGCGGTGACAGGGACGACGACACCGAACGCGAACGTCACGTTGAAAGATGGCGACAAAGTGCTCGCGACAGCGAAAGCGGATCAAGACGGTGCGTATACGCTCGTGACGAAACCGCTCAAGCTCCGTCAATCGCTCACCATCGTCTCTGAACTCGATGGCGCTTCGGTCACGGAAACGAAAGTCGTCGGTGCTGGCTTCGTCGGCACACCGGCGCTTGCGTCGAAGTTGACGTACGCCAACACGAACGTCATTACCGGAAAAGCGACACCGGAGACGAAGTTGACGCTCAAGCGTGACGGCAAAACGATCGCGTATGCGACGGCTGACAAGAACGGATCGTTCGAATTCACGAAACGGGCCGGCTTCATCTATGGCGACTATGAAGTCGTCGCCAAAGATGTGACGGGAACGGTCGTCAAAGCGAAGGCGTTCACGCTCAAGAAAGCGGCCATCGCGACACCGAAGAACACGAAAGGTGTCAAAGCCGGCACGAAAGCAATCATCGGGAAAACGACACCGGGAGCCGTCGTCGTCTTGAAAGACGCGAAAGGCAAACAAGTCGCCAAAGTGAAAGCGAGCTGGGCCGGAACGTATACATTCACATTCAAAAAAGGTCTCGCCAAAGGAAGCTACGCGGTCATCGCGAGCGACTATACGGGCGCAGGGGCGAAGCAAGCGAAGTTCGCCTTGAAATAAGCGATTCAACCGAGACGGCGTCCTGCGGGGCGCCGTTTTTTCGTGTTCGAAAAAGTGTCAAAAAAATGAACGAAACCCCTTACAAAAAAGTGGTAACTGCTGTATAATCAGTCACGTAAGCGTTTACATTATACGTGTAAAACAACGGGATTCATTTTTCGGGGCCGACGGGGATCGGCTACATATGCACAAAAGGGGACAGCACACATGATTACATTCTTTATTGCCTTGGCGATTTTATTCGTCGGGTACAAAGTGTACGGCAGCTATGTCGAGAAGACGTTCGGCATCAAAGAAGAACGCACGACGCCTGCCTATGCGTCACAGGACGGCATCGACTACGTGCCGATGGGGAAAAAACGGAACTCGATGATTCAGTTGTTGAACATCGCCGGCGTCGGACCGATTTTCGGACCGATCATGGGGGCGCTATACGGACCGGTCGCTTTCCTCTGGATCGTCTTCGGGTCGATTTTCGCGGGAGCGGTACACGACTATTTGACGGGCATGATCTCGCTTCGTAACAACGGAGCGCACTTGCCGCAACTCGCTGAGAAGTTCCTCGGCCGCTCGCTCCGCCACGTCGTCAACGGGTTCGCACTCTTGCTTTTACTCTTGGTCGGGACAGTATTCGTCACGTCACCGAGTAATATGATCAACAACTTGTTCGACGGCAATGCGACGACGCTCACGATCGTCATCTTCGCCGTGTTCGCCTACTACATCTTGGCGACGCTCCTTCCGGTCGATAAAATCATCGGACGCATCTATCCGTTCTTCGGGGCGCTCCTCATGATCAGCGCCGTCGGGATCGCTGTCAGCCTGTTCGCACAAGGCTACCAGATTCCAGAGATGACACTCACGAACATGCATCCGGATGGCTTGCCGATTTGGCCGCTCCTCTTCTTCACCATCTCATGTGGGGCGTTGTCTGGTTTCCACGCCACGCAGTCACCGATCATCTCGCGGACGACGATGAAAGAAAGCAATGGCCGTGAAATCTTCTACGGCATGATGATCGTCGAAGCGGTCATCGCCATGATTTGGGCCGCGGCAGCCATGGCCATCTTTGAGCCAGGCGAATTGCTCGGGTTGATTCAAACGGGTACACCGGCACTCGTCGTTCAAGAAGTGGCGACACTCATGCTCGGCAGCATCGGCGGCACACTCGCCATCCTCGGTGTCATCGTCTTGCCAATCACGTCAGGTGACACGGCATTCCGTAGCGCGCGGATGATTATCGCCGACTACATGAGCATCGCGCAGAAGAAATTCTCGTCACGCCTTTGGATCGCACTTCCACTCTTCGTGATCTCATACGCGCTCACGAACATGGACTTCCAGGTGCTCTGGCAATACTTCAACTGGGCCAACCAGACGACGGCGGTCATCGCCTTGTTCGTCGGGGCGATGTACTTGTACATCAAAGGGCGCAACCACTATATCGCGCTCATCCCAGGGACGTTCATGTTGTATGCCGTCTGGTTCTACATTTTGACGGCACCGATCGGCTTCAAGATGGATGGGGTCATCCCGTACGTCATCGCCACCATCGGGACGATCACGTTGCTCGTCTTGTTCCACATGCGCGCGAAAGCGATGCGAGCACAAAATATGGAATGTGACGTTCCGGTGAAGGAAGTCGCATAATTCACAGACATGGGTCGCTTCGGCCCATGTTTTTATTTGCGTTGAAATCGGGAAATGACCATACTAGAGGAATAGATTTGAAAGGTGGGACCTGAATGGATCAAGAGAAGCTAAAAGACATGCTCCATGCCGATACGCTTGGAGAAGAGATTGCGAGCGCCATCACCCACGGGCTTGGCGTCATCTTCAGCATCGTCGCATTCGTTCTGCTTGTCATGACGGCAACCGAGACGGGAAGCACAGGTAATGTCATCGCGGTGAGCGTGTTCGGGGCATCGATGATTTTACTGTATCTGTTCTCGACACTCATGCATGCGATTCCGCACCCACGGGCGAAGCGCGTGCTCCAAGTGTTCGACCATGCCGGGATTTACTTACTCATTGCGGGGAGTTATACGCCGTTCGCGCTCGTGTCGCTCAAAGGGACGCTCGGCTGGACGTTGTTCGGGATCGTTTGGGGCGTCGCCGTGCTAGGTATTGTCTGGAAGTTGTTCTCGACGGGGAAATACATGTGGGTGTCGAACGTGACCTATCTCGGCCTCGGCTGGATTTGTCTCATCGCCATCCGCCCGCTGTACGAGTCGCTCGGTCATAACGGCTTCATGTTGCTCCTCGCCGGAGGGATCGCCTATTCGGTCGGGATCATCTTCTACGTATGGCAGAAGTTGCCGTTCAACCATGCGATTTGGCACTTGTTCGTCCTAGCCGGAAGCGTGTTCGTTTTCCTTAGTATCTTGCTCTATGTGGCACCGAATACGGGCCTGTGAAACGGACGTCCTGCGGGGCGTCTGTTTTTTCTGAATAGAGGGAAATGAAATCCTGAAAACGATTACAAAATTACAGACGAATTGACGTTTGTATGTCATAATAATTTCAGACATCGTCATAGAGATAGATGGGTGTAAACGTAAGGGGGAAAATCAGATGGAAAAAGTGTTGCGCGATGGATTTATCTACATGTCTCAAAACAAAACACTCAACAGTTTGGCTAAAAAATACGGGCTTCGGTTCGGGGCTTCGCGCTTTGTGGCGGGGGAAGATTTTAAGACGTCGGTACCGACGATTCGCGAGTTGAACGCGAAAGGATTATCGGTCACGGTCGACCATTTAGGGGAGTTCATCACGACGGTCGCGGAAGCGAACGAGAACCGCGATGAAATCATCCGGGCGATTGAAATTATGGCAGAAGAGCAGCTCGACGCCTACATGTCACTCAAGTTGACGTCACTCGGCTTCGACATCTCGGACGAGTTGATTGAAGACAACATGCGTCAAATCTTGACGACAGCGCAAGCGGTCGGTGTGTTCGTCGCCATCGACATGGAAGACGAGACACGCTGCGAGAAGACGCTCGACTTGTTCAAAAAGTTGAAAGCCGACTTTGAGGGACTCGGGACGGTCATCCAGTCATACTTGTACCGTTCGGAAGATGACATCAATCATCTCGCACCGCTCAAGCCGAACCTTCGCATCGTTAAAGGGGCATACAAAGAGCCGGCGACGGTCGCATTCCCCGAGAAGGAAGACGTCGACCACAACTACTTGAAGCTCGTCAAACTCCATCTTGCGAACGGGAACTACGCCTCTATCGCGACACATGACGACCATATGATCGATGCGGTCATCGAGCATGTGAAACTGAACAATATCCCACTCGACCAGTTCGAGTTCCAAATGCTATATGGCATCCGGGTCGAGCGTCAACTCGAGCTCGTCCGCCAAGGCTACAAAGTTCGTGTCTACGTGCCATACGGCCGTGACTGGTACGGCTACTTCATGCGCCGCCTCGCGGAACGTCCGGCGAACGTCGCGTTCGTCTTAAAAGGAATGGTCAAGAAATGAAACAAGCACACGAGTTCAATGTGAACTCGTGTGCTTTTCTGTGTTCATATGTTTGTCGAGGATCCGCTCGATTTCACTCTGTTCGACTTCTGTGACCCCATCTTTTACTTTCGGGATAATCAACGCCTCATCCTCTTCGTAATAAAGGAAGCGATGCGTCTCGTTCTCGTTCACTTTGAGAATGGATGCCCATGGGACTTGAGTTGTTCGATGGATGTTGCCACGAATGGCCTGCATTTCGATGTGCGTATCAGAAAGTTGAAGCGTGACGTCTTTTGGCCAAGTGTCCTGTTTGTTGAGGACACGACGGGTTTGCTAGAGGGCGAGCGGGGCATGCAAATCATTTAGCAACGGTCTGAGTAATAGCGCGAACAGCAGCCCGATTCCGACCGTAATCAATAAAAAGGCAATCGTCGACTCGGGGCGCGGTACGAGGAAGAATGCGGCTGCATAACCGAGAGCGAAAAGCGGGATGTTCATATATCTCAACCATGCGCTGCGAATTCGTTTATATTGATCGGAATGGTGAATCATGTCGTTTTGGAAAGCTAAAAAATCGTCAAACGTCAGTTTATACGTGGTGACCATTGCATCCACTCCTTTGTGATTCGTCATAATTACGTCCAGATTGAATACCTTTGTCGCTTAGAGTGTGATGCCTAAGTGTTTTTGTAGCAAATCATTCATTCGAATTCGCTCCGTCTCGTCGAGCATCCGGTTTTGCTTCGGGACGATAATCGCTTCCGCCGCTTCAATAAATATATAGTGATGGGTCTCGTCCTCGTTCACTCGTCCAATCGCTTCCCACGCGACTTGAACCCGTTTGTTGACGGCATTGTGGAGCGAATTGACTTCAATCCCGTCCTCATGGATCGACAACGTGACATCACGTGGCCATTTCGAGTCCTGTCGAAGTATGGATCGCAACTGTCTCAACCTCATCGTGGAATACACTTTCTTGAAGAGAGGGAATAAGAGTAGCGCCGGCACCACAGCGGCACTGACGGCGAGTGCGATGATGACAGGGGCGGAAAGCGTTTGCGGTAAAAAGCCAATCGCGAGGGCAAATCCGTAAAAGGCGGTCAGTAACATGAGTACGAGCGTGACAAGTATAGATTTTCGTTTATCGGGAACCGAGTTTTCGATGAAGTTCTTTTGTAACGTGAAAAAATCATCTTGTGTCAATCGATAATGAATCATCCATCATTGGCTCCTTTCTGTCGTCTAAATGACAAGCTAACGCCTGCAAATTACGCTAACATAGGATGGATGAATTTTCCATACAAAAGACCCAGTGACTAAACACTGGGCCTGCGACAATATTATCCGTTGATGACCGTACCACCGTTGACGTGCATGACCTGCCCGCTGACGTACGTCGAGTCGTCGCTCGCGAGATAGACGTAAGCCGGGGCGAGTTCCGCTGGTTGGCCCGGACGTTTCATCTCGGCCGAGTCACCGAACGAGGCGACTTTTTCTGCCGGGAACGTCGCTGGGATGAGCGGCGTCCAAATCGGACCTGGTGCGACGCCGTTGACGCGAATTTTCTTCTCGGCCAAGTTCTTGGCGAGCGAACGCGTGAACGCCGTGATCGCACCTTTCGTCGACGCATAGTCGATCAATTGGTCGTTACCTTCATACGCCGTGATTGACGTCGTATTGATGATGCTCGCGCCTTCGTTCAAGTATGGAAGGGCGGCTTTCGTCAAATAGAACATGCTGAAGATGTTCGTGCGGAACGTCTGCTCGAGCTGGTCGTCCGAGATGTCGAGGAGCGACTCCTGCGGATGTTGCTCGGCGGCATTGTTGACGAGGATGTCCAAATGTCCGAACGTCTCAAGCGTCTGTTTGACGACGTCTTGGCAGAAGGCCGAGTCGCCGATGTCCCCTTGTAGCAACAGACAGGCTTGGCCGAGTTCCTCGATGCGCTCTTTCGTCGCCTCGGCATCCTCGAGCTCGTTTTGATCTTTATAGACGATGACCGTGTTCGCGCCTTCGTGGGCGAAGAAGATGGCGACCGATTTCCCGATTCCCGAGTCGCCGCCTGTGATGATGGCCACTTTATCTTTTAGTTTATCGCTTCCTTTATAGCCTTCACGCTCATAGATCGGGAACGGCTCCATCTTCGAGTCGATCCCCGGTTGATGGGCCTGCTCTTGGCCGTCCTTCTTGAACGATTCAAAATCATGTCGGTTCCCCACTGTGTTTAAACGATTATCACTCATGTATACATTCCCCTTTCTAAAATTGACTCTTTGTGTCTATACCACAGTGACCGAGAAATAAATCGTCCTCAGTGAAATTGGAACGAATTTGAAAAATGAACGCTTGCGGATGAATTGTCATTCATTTATGATAGAAGAGTAAACACGATGGTGATTGCGATTTTTTTTACGCTTGAAATGAATCACTATTCATTCTCATTGAGGGGGGAACAATATGACGAGTCACATCGAACAATCAGCCGACCTCCGTTTGACGAGCAATATCCGTTTTGCGGTCGTCATCGGTTCAGGAGTAATGGGGGCGGGGATTGCGGCTCACTTGGCGAACGCGGGGATTCGTTCGCTCATGCTCGACATCGTACCACGTGAATTGACGGCGAAAGAAGAAGCGAAAGGGCTCACGCTCGAATCACCAGAAGTGCGGAACCGCATCGCTTCCGAGAACCGTCAGAAGCTATTGAAACAAAACCCGGCACCACTCGCGACAGCGGAGCACTTGAACTTCATCGACGTGGGGAACTTAGAAGATGATCTCGAGCGCTTGAAGGAAGCGGACTGGGTCATCGAGGTCGTCGTCGAACGGCTCGACGTGAAACAACAGCTGTTCGAAAAAATCGCACCTTACATCCGTGAAGATGCGATTCTCAGCTCGAACACGTCTGGTATCTCGATCGAGGCGATGGCGAGCGTATTGCCGGAAGGCTTGAAGACACGTTTCCTCGGAACACACTTCTTCAACCCGCCACGTTATTTGAAACTGCTCGAACTCATCCCGACGGAGCAGACGGCACGTCCGGTCATCGATTTCATGGCCCGCTTCGCGGAGGACCGTCTCGGGAAAGGCGTCGTCGAGGCGAAAGACATACCGAACTTCATCGGTAACCGCATCGGTACGTACGGACTCCTCGTCACGTTCGAAGAGATGCTCAAGCAGAACGCCTCGATTGGCGAGATGGACTCGATCACCGGACCGCTCATCGGCCGGCCAAAATCGGCGACATTCCGTACGCTCGACGTCGTCGGCATCGATACGTTCGTCCACGTCGCTGGTAACGTCTATGAGACACTCGACGCAGGTGAAGAGAAGGACACGTTCGACGTCCCAACTGAAATGAAGACGCTCGTCGAGAAGGGCTGGATCGGTCAAAAGGCCGGACAAGGCTTCTATAAGAAAGACGGCAGAGTCATCCAAGAACTCAACCTTCACACATTCGAGTACGAGCAATTGAAAGCGATTACAGGCCCAGAGCTCGATCAAATCAAATCGCTCCCGGGCTCGAAAGCGAAGTTGAAAGGTGCCATCTTGAACAAAGGACGCATCGGACAACTGCTCTGGCCGGTCACGGCGAAGACACTCGTCTACTCGGCTCGTCTCACAGGCGAAATCAGTGATTCGATCGTCGCTATCGATGACGCGATGAAGTGGGGCTTCGGCTGGAAGTTCGGACCGTTCGAGACGTGGGACGCACTCGGTGTCGAGAAATCGGTCGCCCGCATGAAAGCGGAAGGTTATGACGTCCCGGCGTGGATCGACGAGATGCTCGCTGCCGGACACACATCTTTCTATAAGGGAGACCAGTATTACGACCAAGCGTCACAGACGTACGTTGAGAAGACCGTCAACCCGAAAGAAGTGAAACTCGCGCCGCTCGCCAAGTCGAACGGCATCGTGCTCGAGAACGGTGGGGCCCGCCTCATCGATATCGGAGACGACGTCGTCGCTCTCGAGTTCACGTCACCGAACAATGCGATCGGTGTCGATATCATGCAGATGATTGAACAGTCAATCGACCTCGTCGAGACAGACTTCAAAGGACTCGTCCTCGCCAACGACGGCAAGAACTTCTGTGTCGGCGCCAACCTCGCGATGATGCTCATGGAAGCGGAAGACGAGAACTGGTACGAGCTCGACTGGATCATCAACAAGTTCCAACAAGTCGTCCAGAAGATTCGCTATGCGGGTCGCCCGGTCGTCGTCGCGCCTTACGGCATGACGCTCGGCGGTGGGACAGAAATCAGCTTGCCGGCCGCACGCATGCAGGCGGCGCTCGAGACATATATGGGTCTCGTCGAAGTCGGTGTCGGCCTCATCCCAGGTGGGGGCGGAAACGTCAACACGTACCGTCGACTCCTCGAGCAGACGCCGAAGTCGATGCAAAACATCGAGAAAGCGGCGCAACAGACGTTCGAAAACATTGCCATGGCGAAAGTATCGAAATCGGCCTATGACGCGAAAGCGCTCGGCTATCACCGTCCGATCGACGGCATCTCGATGAACCGCGACCACTTGACGTTCGATGCGAAACAGACGGTACTCGGTCTCGCTGACGGCTATACGGCACCGGTTCGTGAGAAGTTGCCGGTCGTCGGTCGAACGGGGAAAGCGACGCTCGAACTCGCGGCGTACGAGATGTTCTACGGTGGCTATATCTCTGAACACGATTTGAAGATTGCGAAAAAACTTGCCCACGTCATCAGCGGCGGCGATTTGGCATACGGTACGATGGTCGACGAGCAGTACTTCCTCGACATCGAGCGCGAGGCGTTCCTAAGCCTCATCGGGGAACCAAAATCGCAGCAACGGATGCAACATATGCTCGTCAAAGGCAAGCCACTTCGGAACTGACAAAAGGGGGACTTAACAGATGAGAGAAGCAGTCATCGTGGCCGGCGCACGAACGCCGGTCGGAAAAGCAAAACGCGGTTCGTTCCGAAATGTTCGCTCGGACGAACTCGCGGGTCATGCGATTAAAGCGACGCTCGAGCGGTCTGGCTACACGGGACCAATCGACGACGTCATCATGGGATGCGCCATGCCGGAAGCGGAACAAGGGATGAACATCGCCCGCTACGCGGCCGTCCGGGGCGGCTTGTCGCACGAAGTACCAGCCATCACGATCAACCGTTATTGCTCGTCAGGCCTCCAAGCCATCGCCGACGCGGCAGCGAAAATCATGATCGGCCAAGCGACGGCGGTCATCGCCGGCGGTATGGAATCGATGAGTCTCGTCCCAATGGGCGGACACGTCATCCGTCCGAACCCGACGATCATGGAGACGGCACCGGAATACTATATGAGCATGGGCCACACGGCAGAACGTGTCGCGGCCGAATATAACATCTCGCGCGAAGACCAAGATCTGTTCGCGATCGACAGCCACCAAAAAGCGGCGGCGGCGATTGCGGGCGGCAAGTTCGAAGAAGAGATCGTCCCGGTCACGGTCGTCGAGCAAGTGCTCGGCGAAGACGGGAAAGTCGCGGAACGTGAATTCGTCGTCAAACATGACGAAGGCGTCCGTGCCGACTCGACGCTCGAGGCGCTCGGTAAACTGCGTCCGGCGTTTAAAATTAAGGGCTCAGTGACGGCGGGGAACGCGTCACAAGTGTCAGACGGCGCAGCGGCCGTGCTCGTCATGGAGCGCGAAGAAGCCGAACGTCAAGGCTTGAAACCGATGGCGAAATTCCTCTCGTTCGCGGTCGGTGGTGTCCGTCCGGAAGTGATGGGAATCGGGCCAGTCGTCGCCATTCCGAAAGCGCTCGAGATGGCCGGCGTGAAGCTTGAAGAAGTCGGATTGTTCGAATTGAACGAGGCGTTCGCGAGCCAATCGCTCGGCGTCATCCGTGAACTCGGGATCGACCCGTCGAAAGTGAACGTCAATGGCGGCGCGATCGCTCTCGGGCATCCGCTCGGTTGCACGGGCGCGAAACTCGCGGTCTCGATCTTGCATGAGATGAAACGACGCAATGAAAAGTATGGGGTTGTGACGATGTGCATCGGTGGCGGTATGGGTGCTGCTGGCGTCTTCGAATTACTATAAGGGGGAATTGACAATGGAACGTACAGAACACGAATTGATTAAAGGCGGTAGCTTCGTCATCGACGCACTCGACGCGGATCGTTTGTTCACACCGGAAGACTTCTCAGATGAGCACAAAATGATTGGCGACACGACGGCGAGCTTCGTCGACGACCGTGTCATGCCTGTCCTTGGACGCATCGAGAAACACGAGTTCGATCTCTCGGTCGAACTGTTGAAAGAAGCGGGCGAGCTCGGCCTCCTCGGCGCGGACGTGCCAGAAGAGTATGGCGGTTATCAGCTCGATAAAATCTCGTCATCGATCATCACAGAGCGATTCGCCAAAGCGCGTTCATTCGCCCTCAGCTACGGCGCCCACGTCGGCATCGGGACGCTCCCGATTGTCTTCTTCGGGACAGAAGAGCAAAAGCATAAGTACTTGCCGAAACTCGCAACTGGCGAATGGATTGCCGCCTACGCGCTCACAGAGCCAGGCTCAGGCTCGGACGCGCTCGGTGCGAAAGCGACGGCCGTCTTGAACGAAGCCGGCACACACTACGTCTTGAACGGGGAGAAACAATGGATCACGAACGCTGGTTTCGCGAACGTGTTCGTCGTCTACGCGAAAATCGACGGCGACAAGTTCAGCGCCTTCATCGTCGAGCGTGAATTCAAAGGTGTCTCGACAGGCGCCGAAGAACAGAAGATGGGCATCAAAGGCTCATCGACACGGACGCTCATCTTAGAAGACGTCGAAGTCCCAGTCGACAACCTCCTCGGAGAAATCGGCAAAGGCCACGTCATCGCCTTCAACATCTTGAACGTCGGTCGTTACAAACTTGCGGTCGGTGCGGTCGGTTCGTCGAAACGTGCGTTCGATCTTTCGGTCCAGTACGCGAACGAGCGCAAACAGTTCAAGACACCGATCAGTCAGTTCCCGCTCATCCAAGAGAAACTTGCGACGATGGCTGCGAACATTTATGCGATGGAGAGCTCGGTCTACCGGACGGGCGGTCTGTTCCAAGACAGCCTCGACGCGCTAGGCGACGACAACATGCGCGACGGTTCGAAAGTTGCCCAAGCCATCGCCGAATACGCGATTGAATGTTCACTCAACAAAGTGTTCGCCTCGGAGACGTTTGACTACGTCGTCGACGAAGCGGTTCAAATCCACGGCGGCTACGGCTTCATGACTGAATATGAAGTCGAGAACTTGTACCGTGACTCACGCATCAACCGCATCTTCGAAGGAACGAACGAAATCAACCGCTTGATCGTACCGAGCACGCTCCTTAAGAAAGCGATGAAAGGCGACTTGCCGCTTCTCGCCGAAGCACAGAAGCTCCAGAAAGAGCTCATGAGCTACATGCCACAAGAGCTTGACGGGTCGCCGCTCGCACGTGAGAAGATGCTTCTGTCGAACATGAAGAAAATCAACTTGATGATCGCCGGAACGGCCGTCCAGAAATATCAGCAGGCCCTCCAGAACGAACAAGAGATTCTCGCGAAGATTGCCGACATCATCAGCGCCATCTATGCGCTTGAAGCGGCCATCGCGCGGACGGAGAAAGCCATCGCCCGTACAGGCGCTGAGAAGAACCAGCAGAAAGTCCGCTATACAGAAATCTTCGCCGAGCAAGTGTTCAAGCAAGTCGAACTCATGGCGAAAGAAGTCTTGTATGCGGCCGCATCGGGCGACGAGCAGCGCATGCTCTTGTCGGCGATGAAGAAGTTCAGCCGCTATCAGCCGATCAACGTCATCGGCACGAAGCGCGAAGTCGCAGCGAGCCTCATCAAAGCGAACAAGTTCATCGTATAAGCAAGCGAGAGAAAGGGTGGCCGGACGCGGTCGGCCCTTTCTTTTTCCTGTCTGCGGACGATACAATGGACGAAGGAGGGGATACGCATGAAACGAGATGACTTATTAGAACGGATGGATGCAATCGGCCGCTCGGTCGCCAAGCATGAGGGCACGCTCATGCTCCTCGCGCTCGGTTCAATTGGACTTGAGATGGATCGGCTCGACGACTATTCGGACCTCGATTTCTTTTTGATCGTCGAGGACGGGCATAAGGCCCGCTTCATCGACAATTTGGACTGGCTCGCGGTCGAGCCGTTGGCGTACCAGTTCCAAAACACGAAAGACGGGCACAAGGTCATGTATGAGGACGGCATTTACGCCGAGTTCGCCGTGTTCGAGATCGTAGAGATGCCTGGAATCGCTTATACACCGGGGCGTGTCGTCTGGCAACGTGACGAGGCGCTCGACACGTTTGCGACGCCGAAGCTTGTCACACGCCCTTCAGACGCCGCACATCGCTACGAGGAGGCACTGACGAACCTATACGTCGGACTGCTCCGGGAACGGCGCGGTGAACAGCTCGCTGGCTTCGAACTCATTCAAGTCGCGGCTGTCAACAACGTGTTAATCGCGTACGGGGAGACGAGCGACCCCTTCAACCCGACGCGACGGGTCGAAGGGACACATCCGGAGCTCGTCGCACGTCTACAGGAGTGGTTACCCGGTTACGGAAAATCGGTCGAGGCGGCCGCAGCCATCCTCCGCCACATCGAGGCGCACCACTCGGTCAATCCGGCGCTCAAGCAAGAGATTGTGCGCTTGCTTGAAACATGAACCGACGAATCGGAATATGCTACAGTAACAGGAGAGGTGATGAACATGGTGACACTATATGGCTATCCGCCATGCAGTACGTGTAAAAAAGCAGAGAAGTGGTTGAAAGAGAACGGCATCGACTATACATATATCCATATCGTCGAGGCGACGCCGTCGAAAGACGAGTTGGCTGAACTATGGAAACAGTCGGGTCTCCCGCTTAAAAAATTCTTCAATACGAGCGGACAAGTGTATCGGAACGAAGGCATTAAAGACAAGCTACCAAATCTATCAGAAGACGAACAACTCGAGCTTCTTGCGAGCAATGGTATGCTTTTAAAGCGCCCACTCGTGACAGATGGTCAAAAATCAACTGTCGGATTTTCAGAAAAGTCGTTTACAGACGTTTGGGGCGAAGTGCTATAATACTCGTGTGAGTCTAATTCATTTGAGGGGGAAGTTAAGATGAGCAAAGTACCTGCCAATCTACGTTATTCAAAAGAGCACGAATGGGTGGAAGTGAACGGAAGCGTCGCCCGCATCGGGATCACGGATTTCGCACAAAGCGAACTAGGGGATATCGTCTTTGTCGAACTTCCTGAAGTCGGTGGCACGATCTTACTCGATGAGCCATTCGGTTCGGTTGAATCGGTCAAGACCGTATCAGAGCTTTACGCACCGATCTCTGGGAAAATCACAGCAGTGAACGAATCACTTGCCGATTCACCAGAACTCGTCAACGAAGCACCGTTCGAAGGCGCTTGGATGATCGAAGTCGAGTTGAACGACGCGTCAGACGTCGACAAGCTCATGTCAGCCGAAGAATACGAAGCGATGATTCAAGGCTAAACAAAACCCGGTTTCTCTTTACGAGAAGCCGGGTCTTTTTGATTAATCGAAGTCGAGACGGTAATGATCAGGCTCGATGAGCGACGTCCGGTTGAACAAACGATAGAACAGAATCCCGAGTGCGATTGGGATGAGCCCGAACAAGACGACGACAAGCATGACGTTCCAGAGCGCGAATCCTCCCGGCATCAAATGCAAGGCGTTGACCGGACCGATTAGACCCGAGACGCCGAATCCGGCACTGATTGGCGTGCCTTCAATCCGAAGGATACCTGCGAGCGCTCCAAGGATGGCCGCATTGGCGAGTACCGGCAACATCATGATCGGACGACGGACGAAGTTCGCCATTTGAATCTTCGGTGAGCCGAGGAAGTGGGCGATCGACGTTCCGGTCGCGTTCATCTGCCAGCCAGCGATGGCGAGACCGAAGCCGGCAGCGACGACGCCAAGGTTGGCGGCCCCTGCAGCGACACCAGACAGGCTGATCGCTGTGGCAATCCCGACCGTGGAGATTGGTGAGACGATGATGAGCGAGAACGCCATCGCGATCAACATGCCCATCACGATTGGCTGCAGTTCCGTCATCGTCATGATGATCGTTCCGACGTACGTCGTGATTTGTGAGATGTATGTGAGCAGGAACGCCCCGATACCTCCAGCGACGACGATGACCGTCATCGGCAAGACGAGCACCGTGTATGTCTTCAAGCGTGGCGACAACTGCATGACGAGGAACGTCGCGAGAGCGGCCGTCACACCGGCCGTGATGACGTCACCGATTCCGGCCATGAGGAACGCTCCTTCCTCGATGCGGATGGCGCCACTTCCGACCTGGGTCGCGATGCCGATCGTCCCGGCCTCGAGCGCCGAGCGTCCGAACTGCATGGCGACGGCGACACCGATGATGACCGGTAAGAGGCGCATCGCAATCGTCGTCGCATCTAAGATGAACTGCAAGGACGGAAAATACGGCAAGATGGCTTTCGTTAATTCACCGAGCAAAGCGCTCGGGATGAGGGCAATGAGAATGGCAAGACTGAGGCCGTTCAAGACGTTCATTAAAAATTGTTTTCCGGTAAGCTTCTCTTCCGTCATTGGGGATTCACCTGTCCTTTTCTACTGGTTTGCTGTTATGTACAAAAGCGATAAAGTTAATGACCATACTATGCCTCTTTCTGCTGAGCGTCAACAAGAAATGTTGAAATGTTCAGAATTTTCCATTTGAGCACAACTTTTGAACCGACTGGGCCGGATTCATATACTTAGAAGAGAGGTGAGCAAAATGATGACAGACGGATTCTTATATATATACGCCCCAATGTGCGGTACATGCGCCGTGGCCGAGCGGATGCTCTCGGTCGTCGAGGCGGTCGACCCAGAATTGAAGATTGAAAAACGCGATGCCAACTTTATCCCGAACGAGCTCGAGGCATATCAGGTTATGAGTGTCCCGGCGCTATTGAAGCTGGAGAATGGCCAAGTTCGCGATCGTTTGTACGCGTTTCAAAACGTCCAGCACGTCCTATCTTTCGTTAAATGAGATAGGATGATTAGAATAATCTGAAAATTTTAAATAATCAGTTGACACAGAAAGTTCACGAATGATATATTCATTACAACATCTTACTTGAACACAACATAGGACGAGATTTTCCCGTCATCAAGACGTTTTCGAACAACCGCTGCATGAGCTTACGCGATTTCAGGTGGACCTTCCCTTCGATTGTCCCCCAAAAAAATCAAGCGTCGGGGCACCGGTCGCGTAATTGCATGGTCCGTTCGAAGACCGAGTGATGGTTGGGTAAAAATCCCCCATATAAGGATGAATGCTCTGATCGGGCAAAAGAGGTTCATCTATGGGTTGTCCTTCAGTGACTCAAGGTGCTACGTTCTGTGTCATCCTCGGATGGCACCTTTTTTATTTTTTCGCATAAAATAGTTTGACATGAAAATAATATGTCGCTATGATAAGGCTAATCGAATACGCAACCACTCTTATCAAGAGAGGCTGAGGGACTGGCCCTATGACGCCCAGCAACCGCGGAGCAATCCGAAATGGTGCTAATTCCAGCAAGGTGAGAACCTTGGAAGATGAGAGCAATCGTTGTCCGTACGATAAAGTACGCACGTTTGCTCAAACGTGCGTACTTTTTTTGTTGTCAGGAGGGAAATGGATTGATTCAATTACGCAATGTGGCCAAATGGTTCGACACGAAAAACGGTCGGGTCCAGGCGGTCGATGATGTGTCGCTTACAATCGAAAGCGGCGAAATTTTTGGAATAATCGGATATTCAGGTGCGGGGAAGTCGACGCTCATCCGCTTGCTCAACCGACTCGAGGCACCGTCAAGCGGTGAAATCGTGGTCGCCGGCAGCGAGCTGACGAAGCTCACACCAAAGGAACTACGCGGGGTACGTAAAAACGTCTCGATGGTGTTCCAACACTTCAACTTGTTATGGTCGCGCACAGTCGCTGAGAATATCAGCTTCCCGCTCGAACTCATCGGGGTACCGGCGAGCGAGCGCAAACGCCGCGTCCAAGAACTCGTCGAGCTCGTCGGCCTCGCCGGACGAGAAGACAGCTATCCGTCACAACTATCGGGCGGCCAAAAGCAGCGAGTCGGGATAGCCCGTGCGCTCGCTACGAATCCAGAAGTGCTCCTCTGCGATGAAGCGACGAGCGCACTCGACCCGAAGACGACGGATTCGATTCTCGAACTGCTCGTCAGCATCAACAAGAAACTCGGGTTGACGATCGTCCTCATCACCCATGAGATGCACGTCATCCAAAAGATTTGTCACCGTGTCGCCGTCATGGAGGCCGGAAAGGTCGTCGAGACCGGGCAAGTCGCCGACGTGTTCCAACACCCGGAACAGCCAATCACGAAAGAGTTCGTCAAACAGATCGGCGCGGTCGAAGACATGTCGCTCACGTTCGAACATTTGAAAGCTCGTTATCCGAGCGGTCAAATCGTCAAGCTCAAATTCTTGAACGAGACGGCCGAACAACCGATTCTGTCGGAAGTGTTGAAGCAGCATGACATCGGCTTCAACATCATCGGCGGAAACGTGACGCAGTCACAAGTCGGTGCCCTCGGGACATTATTCATCCAATTGATCGGAGAGCCGGCTGAAGTCGAGCGGGCCATCGCCTCAATCCGATCACAGGCAGTGGAAGTGGAGGTAGAAAGCGATGTTTCCTAATGTAGATTGGCAAGTCATGTTAGAACAGACGTGGGAGACGCTCTATATGACGCTCGTCGCCGGAGCCGCGACGTTCGTCATCGGTCTCGCCCTCGGGATGCTCCTATATGTCACAAACGAGCCGCTCATGATGAAGAACCGTCCGATTTACACGGTCATCAGCGCGGTCGTCAACATCTTCCGGTCGATCCCGTTCATCATTTTGATTATCTTGCTCATCCCGTTCACGTTACTCGTCGTCGGGACGATGCTCGGGTCAACGGCAGCACTGCCGGCACTGATCATCGGTGCGGCCCCGTTCTATGCGCGGATGGTCGAGCTCGCGCTTCGCGAAGTCGACCGCGGCGTCATCGAGGCGGCTGAGTCGATGGGTGCGACAAAATGGCAGATCGTCTATAAAGTGTTGTTCCCAGAAGCATTGCCGGCCATCGTGTCAGGCATCACGGTCACGATCGTCGCGATCGTCGGTTACACGGCGATGGCAGGGGTCGTCGGCGGTGGAGGACTCGGGAACTTGGCGTTCCTCGAAGGATTCCAGCGTTCACAAAGTGACGTCACGTTCGTCGCGACCGTCTTAATCTTGGTCATCGTCTTCGTCATTCAGTTCATCGGCGATCGACTCGTATCTGTAATTGATAAGCGTTCTGCTTAATCTAAATAGAAAATTTGGAGGGGTTTTATAATGAAATCATGGAAAACAGTACTCGGTTTAACGGCAGCTTCAGCACTTACGATTCTCGCGGCTTGCGGCGGTGGGGATTCAGAATCAGGTTCAGGCGATGACAAGACACTCGTCGTCGGCGCATCAAACGTCCCGCACGCTGAGATTTTAGAGCACGTCCAAGACGAATACGAAGAGAAGGGCTATACGCTCGAAATCAAGAAGTTCCAAGACTACGTCCTCCCGAACAAGACGCTCGCAGACGGGGAGTTGGACGCGAACTACTTCCAACACGAGCCGTACCTCGAGTCGCAAATGGCTGAAAACAAAGACTACAAATTCGCTTCAGCCGGCGGCGTTCACATCGAGCCGATCGGTGTGTACTCGAAAGACTACGCGTCACTCGATGAGCTTCCAGAAGGCGCGGAAATCATCATGAGCTCGTCGGTCGCTGACCACGGACGTATCCTCACGATGCTTCAATCTGAAGGCTTGCTTACACTCGCGGAAGGCAAGACAACGGACGCGACGGTTTCAGACATCGTCGACAACCCGAAAAACTTGGAGTTCAAGACGGACGTCGAAGCGGCACTTCTCCCGCAAGCGTTCAACAACGGTGAAGGGGACGCGGTCCTGATCAACACGAACTACGCGATTGATGCCGGCCTCAACCCACTCGAAGACGCAATCGCTCTCGAAGGCGAAGATTCACCTTACGTCAACTTGATCGTCACACGTGAAGGCGACGAAGATGATGAGCGCGTCAAAGCACTCCTTGAAGTCCTCACGTCAGAAGAGACACAACAGTGGATCTTGGATGAGTACAAAGGTGCGGTCGTACCGGTCAAACAATAATTTCGTCAAGGCCCGGGCTATCCCGGGCCTTTTTTATTTGGAGTAGTTTTGGTTCACCAATAGAAGTACACTACATATATGTAGGAAAAGGGGGGATCCGGATGAACATACGACACATTCATCCGCTGACGCTGGGTGTCTTGTTTGGCACATTTTTTGCCCGGCTGTCGACATTTTTTGTTATGCCGTTTTTTGCGATTTATCTCGCGACGCTCGGTTTCTCGGCGAGTGTCATCGGGACGGTGTTCGCCATCTCGGCGCTATCGGGTCTGTTCATGAGCTTTTTCGGGGGAACGCTGTCTGACCGGTACGGGCGCAAACAGTTGATGCTGATCGGCATCGTCTTGAACGCCTTGACGTTCAGCGGCTTCGCGCTCGTGACAGAATTATTTTGGTTTTACATATTTTCGGTACTCATGGGTGTGTCGCGGTCGTTCCTCGAACCGGCGTCTCGCGCGCTCATCAGCGATACGACGCAGCCGGACCAGCGCGTCATCGTCTATAACGTCCGCTACTTTTTAATCAATATCGCGGCGGCGATTGGGCCATTGCTCGCGGTCGTTTTGTCGCTCACCGGCGCAAAGAGCGCCTTCTTCGTCGTGACGGGCGTTTACGTGATGTACGGACTCGTCATTTCGACACTGTTCCGAAAGTATCCGTTCGAGGAAGGGGACGGCGTCAAAGTCCGGCCGCGCTTGACGGAGACGTTCCGTGTGTTACAACAAGATAAGACGTTCCGCTTCGTCATCATCGGGATGATTTTTGCCATCATCGGCTATAGTCAGTTCAATGCGACGTTGCCACAGTTCATCGCTTTCCATGACGGATTCAGTGACGGCTCGCGTTTGTTCGCCTATCTATTGACGGTCAATGCGATCACCGTCCTTGTCGTCCAATATCCGATTATGCGATTCGGGATGCGGGTCTCACCGATCAAGTCACTCTTCTTCGGTGTCGCCACGCTGTCGTCGGGACTCCTCCTGATCGGCTTCGCGACCGAGACGTGGATTTTATTCGTCGCGATGGTCATCTTCACGGTCGGCGAGGTGCTCATGTTCACGATGACGGACGTGTTGACGGACGAATTGGCACCGGCCCATCTGCGCGGGACGTATTTCGGGGCGATGGGGTTGACGGCGCTCGGTCAGACGATTGGCCCCGTCATCGGAGGAGTGTTGCTTGATGGATTCGACAATGCAGCGTTGCCAGTGTTTGGAAGCTTGGCCGTATTGACGGCGTGTGGCGCCTTCTTCTTCACCGGCGCCTTGAAAGAACGGAAAGCAAGTTTGGCGTTAACCGAGGAAAAAGTTGGATAATGTCTTGATTTCCCGATATTCTCATTCTCAACATTTATGTTTTATTGAGAATGAATAATAAGGTGAGTCGCTTGAAATAAAAAATTGCCTAGATTAAGATTAGAATATATCTAATCTACGCCAAAAATGGCGAGAAAACGGAAGGGGTATCCGAATGTCTAACGTACCACACATGAAAATTGATGACCTCCGCGTCTCAATCGAAGGAAAAGAGATCGTCAAAGGTCTTAATCTTGAAATTAAAGGTGGCGAAATTCACGCCATCATGGGTCCTAACGGAACGGGTAAATCAACACTCGCATCGGCACTTATGGGTCATCCATTGTATGAAGTAACAGGCGGAAGCGTCGATTTGAACGGTGAAGACGTACTCGAGATGGAAGTCGACGAGCGCGCGCAAGCCGGAATGTTCCTCGCGATGCAGTATCCTGCTGAAATCAGTGGTGTCACGAATGCCGATTTCTTGCGTTCAGCAATCAACTCGCGCCGTGAAGAAGGCCAAGAAATCTCGCTCATGAAGTTCATCCGTGAACTCGATGCGAAGATGGACGTCCTTGAAATCCCTTCAGCAATGGCACACCGCTATTTAAACGAAGGTTTCTCAGGCGGAGAGAAAAAACGTAACGAGATTCTTCAGATGATGATGATCAAACCGAACATCGCCATCCTCGATGAGATTGACTCAGGTCTTGACATCGATGCGCTCAAAGTCGTCGCGAAAGGCGTCAACGAAATGCGCAACGAAGAGTTCGGCTGCTTGATCATCACGCACTATCAACGTCTCCTCAACTATATCGAGCCAGACTTTGTTCACATCATGATGGACGGAAAAATCGTCATGTCAGGTGGCAAAGAGCTTGCACAACGACTCGAAGCAGAAGGTTACGACTGGGTGAAGCAAGATCTTGGAATGACAGTAGACACAGAAGCGTAAGGAGGCTGTACGATGACCGTACAATTTGAATTGGATGCACAAGCAGTAGCGGCACGTGCAGAGGCGCTCGGTGGACCTTCATGGATGGTCAACCGTCGCAAAGAAGCAGCAGAACTTGCGCCGACTCTCGCCTTGCCAAAAGTTGAAAAGATCAAGATTGATAAATGGGACTTCGTCTCTGGAGACGTCGAGCTCACGAAGCATGACGGCTTGACGCCTGAAATCGAAGCACTTCTTGGAGACCACCGTACAAACGTGCTCGTTGAACGCAACGGTCATGTCGTCTACAACGAACTTGCGACGCCAGAAGGTGTCCTCTTCATGGGCATCAACGAAGCGATGGAACAACATCCGGACCTCGTCGAGAAATACTTCATGACGGAAGGTGTCCGCGTGGACGAAGAACGTTTGTCTGCGTTGAACGCTGCCCTCATGAACGGCGGTGCGTTCTTATACGTACCGAAGAACGTTCAGTTGAAAGACCCGCTCCAAGCCATCTTCACGATGGAACAAGCGAACGGCGCGCTCTATCACCACACGATCATCGTCGCAGACGAAGGCAGTGAATTGACGTACGTCGAGAGCTTCCTCTCGAACACGAACGAGCCGCACACGGTCAACGCCGTGACGGAAGTGTTCGCTGGCGCGAACGCGAAAGTCGTCTTCGGTGGCGTCGACCAGCTTGCTGAGTCGGCTCTATCGTTCATGAACCGCCGCGGTGTCGTCTATGAGAACGCACGCCTCGAATGGGCGCTCGGTCACATGAATGACGGCAACTCGGTCGTCGAGACGAAAACGCACCTCGTCGGAGACAACACGTTCTCAGACACGAAAGCGGTCACGATCGGTCGTGGCGCACAGAAACAAAACTTCAACATCCGGACGGACCATTTCGGGAAGTCTTCAGAAGGGTTCATTTTGATTCACGGTGTCCAAAAAGATTCGGCCACGGCCATCTTCAGCGGGACATCGATGATTCACCATGGCGCTTCGAAATCGAACGGCGTTCAAACGGAACGTGTGCTCATGTTGTCTGAAAAGGCACGTGGGGATGCGAACCCGATTCTCCTCATCGATGAGGACGACGTCATGGCAGGTCACGCCGCTTCGGTCGGACGCGTCGACGACGTACAGCTCTACTACTTGATGAGCCGCGGTCTGTCACGTAAAGAAGCCGAACGGTTGATCATTCACGGATTCTTGAACCCGGTCGTCGAGCAACTCGCGATCGAGTCGGTCAAAGACCGTCTCCGTGAAGTCATCGAAGGGAAAGTACGTTAAGATGATTGATGCCTCGATTCGTAAACAGTTCCCGATTTTAGATCAGGAAATCAACGGTCATCCGCTCGTCTATCTCGACAGCGCGGCGAGCTCCCAAAAACCGCTTGCTGTCATCGAGGCGATCGAGGATTACTATCGCCGCATCCACTCGAACGTGCACCGGGGCGTCCATACGCTCGGGACGCACGCGACGGATGCGTATGAAGGGGCGCGGGAGCGCGTCCGTTCATTCATCAACGCCGCCGTCCCAGAAGAAATCATCTTCACACGCGGGACGACGACGGCGATTAACCTCGTCGCGTCAAGCTACGGGGACGCCAATGTCGGCGCGGGGGACGAGATCGTCCTCACACCGATGGAGCACCACGCCAACTTGATTCCATGGCAACAGCTCGCCAAGCGTAAAGGGGCCACGCTCCGTTACGTCGAATTGACGCCGGACGGTCGGGTCACGCTCGACGCGGTCCGTGCCGTCTTGTCGGACCGGACGAAAATCGTCGCCATGAGTCACGTCTCGAACGTGCTCGGCACGATCAACCCGATCGCCGATGTGGCGAAGCTCGCCCATGAAAAAGGCGCGGTCATGGTCGTCGATGCGGCGCAAAGCGCACCGCACCGGAAACTTGACGTGCAAGCACTCGATTGCGACTTCCTCGCCTTCTCAGGCCATAAGATGCTCGGTCCGACCGGGATCGGTGTCTTATACGGGAAGAAGCAGTTGCTCAAAAACATGGAACCGGTCGAATTCGGTGGCGAGATGATCGATTACGTCGACTTGTATGAGTCGACATGGAAAGACATCCCGTACCGGTTCGAAGCAGGGACGCCGATTATCGCCGGCGCCGTCGGTTTGGCAGCGGCCATCGACTTTTTAGAAGACCTCGGTCTCGAGAACGTCGAAGCCCACGAACGGGCGCTCGCGACGTACGCCATCGAACAGATGCGTACGATTGAAGGCATTGAAATTTACGGACCAGAGGAACGGGTCGGACTCGTCACGTTCAATTTAGGTGACGTGCACGCCCACGACTTAGCGACCGTCTTGGATATGCAAGGCATCGCGGTCCGGGCCGGCCACCACTGTGCCCAGCCGCTCATGCGTCTCCTGAAGCAATCATCGACAGCCCGAGCGAGCTTCTACTTGTACAATACGAAAGAAGAGGTCGACCGCTTCATCGAAGGGCTACGTCAAACGAAGGAGTATTTCAATTATGAGTTTTAACAATCTCGACATGTTGTACCGACAGGTCATCATGGATCATTATAAAAACCCAAGAAACCGTGGCGTCATCGAAGATGGCGTGACGGTCGACTTGAACAACCCGACATGCGGGGATTCACTCCGACTCCAACTCCAAGTCGAGGACGGAATCGTGAAAGATGCCAAGTTCGAAGGTGAAGGCTGTTCAATCAGTCTCGCGTCGGCATCGATGATGACTCAAATCGTGAAGGGCAAGTCTGTTGACGAGGCACTCCAATTGGCCACCATCTTCTCGGAGATGGTCCAAGGAAAAGACTATGATACAGACACGTTCGACCTAGGCGACATCGAAGCGTTGTCTGGCGTCTCAAAGTTTCCGGCTCGCATCAAGTGTGCCACGCTCGCGTGGAAAGCGCTTGAAAAGGGAGTCGACGAGGAAGCGTAAGTAGAAGGAGGAGACCGATATGGCGAAAAACATGCCTGACATTGGCGATTATAAATATGGCTTCCATGACCGAGACATCTCGATTTTCCGTTCAGGCCGCGGCTTGACGAATGAAATCGTAGAGACGATCTCGCGCATGAAAGAAGAACCGGCATGGATGCTCGAGTTCCGCTTGAAATCACTCGAACAGTTCCGCAAAATGCCGATGCCGACATGGGGCGGCGATCTCACGGCACTCGATTTCGATGAGATCACGTATTATGTCAAACCGTCTGAAAAGACAGAGCACTCGTGGGACGAGGTTCCTGAAGAAATCAAACGTACGTTTGACAAGCTCGGAATCCCAGAAGCGGAGCAAAAATACTTGGCAGGCGTCTCGGCTCAGTATGAGTCTGAGGTTGTCTATCACAGCATGCAAGAAGACTTTGAAGCGAAAGGTGTCATCTTCAAAGATACAGACACGGCGCTCAAAGAAAACGAAGACCTCTTCCGTGAGTACTTCGGAAAATTGATTCCGCCGACGGACAACAAGTTCTCGGCGCTCAACTCGGCTGTATGGTCAGGTGGCTCGTTCATCTACGTACCAAAAGGCGTGAAGCTCGAGCAACCGCTCCAAGCTTACTTCCGCATCAACTCGGAGAATATGGGTCAGTTCGAGCGGACGCTTATCATCGTCGACGAGGGCGCTTCTGTCCATTACGTCGAAGGATGTACAGCACCGGTCTACACGACGAACTCACTCCACTCAGCGGTCGTTGAGATTTTCGTCAACAAAGACGCATATTGCCGCTATACGACGATCCAGAACTGGGCGAACAACGTCTACAACTTGGTCACGAAGCGTGCTGTCTGTGAAGCGGGTGGATCGATGGAATGGATCGATGGCAACATCGGTTCGAAACTCACGATGAAATACCCGGCCGTCATCTTGAAAGGTGAAGGCTCACGCGGTATGACGCTCTCAATCGCTCTCGGCGGTAAAGGGCAGCACCAAGACGCGGGCGCGAAAATGATTCACCTCGCACCGAACACGTCGTCGTCAATCGTCTCGAAGTCGATTTCGAAACAAGGCGGAAAAGTCTCGTATCGCGGAATCGTCCACTTCGGTCGTAAAGCGAAAGGTGCACGTTCGAACATCGAATGTGACACACTCATCATGGATAACGAGTCGACGTCGGACACGATCCCGTACAACGAGATCTTGAACGACCAAGTCTCACTCGAGCACGAAGCGAAAGTCTCTAAAGTGTCAGAAGAGCAACTCTTCTACCTCATGAGCCGTGGAATCTCGGAAGAAGAAGCGACTGAGATGATCGTCATGGGCTTCATCGAGCCGTTCACGAAAGAATTGCCAATGGAATATGCCGTCGAAATGAACCGTCTCATCAAGTTTGAGATGGAAGGATCGATTGGATAATCCTGAATAGATGAGGAAAGACGGTTGACATGATTTCATGTCGACCGTCTTTTTGTGTAGGCAATGCCTGTAAACAGGGAATAGGGAATGGGATAAGATGATGCATGACTGTAGATTCGAGAGGAGAAGATCACATGATGTTCTTGGTAACGGGATATTTCAACGCTGACAAAATGAACGAAAAGACCGACCTAGAAATCGATCAAATCATGGCGACGTGTGAACCATACTTACAGGAGCTATATGCAAGTGAACAAGTGTTGTTGGACATGGGGCTTGAAGCGAGCATGAAGCAACTCAAGCGGGAGTCACAGGAGATTTCGATTACGGATGGGCCTGTTACGGCATCGAAGGAAGTCATGGGAAGTGCGTTCGTGATTGAAGCGGTGGATATGGAGGACGCGGTCAGAATCGCTTCCATCCATCCGACGACCCAAGTGCCCGAAGCGGAAGCGTTAGGGTGGAGGCTCGAGATTCGGCCGGTTCACTATTATCGGGAGCGAGAGTGAATGAAAACTTCACCTGTAAAGATTATGCAGAAAAATATATTGACATTCCATGGAAACGTCGTCATAATACAAAGTAATTTGATATGAATACTCTTATTAAGAGCAGGTGGAGGGAATTAGCCCTATGAAGCCCGGCAACCATCCGTACTGAATCGCCAGTACGGAAACGGTGCTAAATCTAACAGCGAACGCTGAGAGATGAGAGGAAATCGGAATTTTTAGGAATCCTTCTGTCTCGTTTATGAGTTCAGAAGGATTTTTTTGTATTCTGCCTCTAACAGAGTTTCTATCAAAAAAATATAAGGGGGAATTTATTTTGAAAGGAAAATTCTTATTAAGTGCAGCGCTCGTCACAGGGTTAACGGTCTCGTCAGCTTTACCGGTTACATATGCGCATGACGAGCTTGGGGACATCATCATTGAGAAAGGGGAGCGCAATTCGGATGAAATCAGTTCGGTTCCCGTGACGGAAGGAAGCAAGAACGTCAAGTATCTACATGAGACGGCAGCAGTATCATTAAAGGAAATCCGAGAAGGCGTAAAAAATAGTACGGCCGACGTGTACGCCCATAAAGGGTTCGCATACACAGGAACAAATACTGCCGGTGGAGGAAACGGCGGGGTTCGCGTGTTTGACTTGAAAGATCCATCCAACCCGAAAGAAGTCGCTGTATTCGCCGACCAAGACATTCCTGGGACTTGGCAGGAAAAAGTAATCGTGAAGACGGTGAACACAAAATCGTTCAAAGGAGATTTGGCGGTTGTATCGGCACAACAACTCGACTCTAAAAATCCGAATTCTAAAGGTGGATTCCTGATTTATGATGTGACGAACCCGTATGAGCCGAAGAAGTTGGGTTTCTATGAAGTGACGAAGAAAACGAGAGGCACACATGAGCTTTACTTGACGACACAAGGGGACCGGGTATTGGTCCTTGCCTCGAACCCTTACGCGGACTACTATTCACACGGTAAAGAGAAGGACTTCCAACTCGTCGATGTCACCAACCCGGCGGAACCGAAGAAGCTATATGAGTTCGATCCACGCTCATTAGCAGAAGTCGATGAAAGCTTTGACGGATACAACTGGAACGCACCAGATGGCAAGAAGAGACCGGTCTTCAATCATAGCGCCTATGCGGATGAGAACGGGAAAACAGCGTTTCTCTCGTTCTGGGATCTTGGAACGATCATCTTGGATATTTCAGACCCAGATAACGTGACATACGAAGGACGCACAGCGTTCGCATCGGATCAACAAGGCTCGGCGCACTCGGCGGCACTTGCAAAAGGCGGCACGGTACTCGTTGAAACAAGAGAAGTGTATGCACCGGTTAAATCAGGCTACGAACAAGCTTACGGATACACACGGATCTTCGACATTAAAAACAAAACGAATCCAAAACTATTGAGCGAATTCAAGACGGATTTGACAGAAGACATCTCTGAGAATCCGGCTGAACAAGTGACGTTCGGTAAAACGGTACACGATCCAAAAGTACATGGGAACACGTTGTACTTGTCTCACTATGCGGGCGGGGTTCGAACTGTTGATATTTCGAATCCAAGTCACCCGGTACAAATCGGAAAATACGTGCCGGCCGATGCGAATATCTGGGGCGTGTACGTCGATCAAAACTATGTGCTCGCGTCTGACATGGGTACAGGGTTGAAAGTGCTCCAAAAAACCAACAAGTAATGCCATCTCGACAACCAGCGAAGCTCGACTTCGCTGGTTTTTTGTATAATGAAACGAGGGGGCGATGTCGTGACCAATCGATTTTTATTAGAGAGTCGAGAACTGGAGACGTTCATGTCTCAAATGTTTGTGATTTGTCCACAATGTGGGGGCCGAGCGGACGTTTTGGAGAAGATTAATGAGGTACGCCTGAGCTGTTTCCATTGCGGTCATCTGCAAATGAAGCAAAACGGTACAAAATATATCGGTGGAGCTATCGATGTTCATTTCGGATTGCCGCTCTATCTACAAACAGGTTGTTGTGGTCATGTACTATGGGCTTACAACCAAGAGCACCTCGGCTACATGAAGCGTTATATCGAGGCGATGATACGGACAAGCGACAGGGCGAATCGCAGTATTGAGAGTCGCTTGCCTAAGTAAATGAAGAAAAAGCAGAATCGGGATGAAGTATTACGAGCGATTGTAAAATTAGAACAAATACGGTAGAGGTGAATTGGGTGGACCGACGAAAAGAACTGCATGAAATCGAGCTCTATCAGAAGCATTGTGTTATGCGCTCCCGTATCAAATCAAATACTTAGGAGAAGATACGTTATTTCCAAGTGAGTCGTTGTCTGAGTACGAATTGTTATGGGGAGAGTGGGAAGACATTTGGATAGAGTCTTCTCTACAATCAATCGAATGGATTCGATTGCGACCAAAGGTGTTAGTCTACAAGGGAGCAATCGTCGAACCGGACGTATGTGACATGACCGATGAAATAATATTTATTTTAACGAAAGAACGAATCCCGTTTATACAGGACAATAAAACGATTCAAATTTTTGGCTATGTTCGAGATACGGGAATATTTGAACCGAAACGTGACGTATAGCGTAATCCTGTATTTACTTTGTATATACTGATTGTTTAGTTTTTGTCGTAAAACGAAGGCGAGTCGGGTATGCTAAGTAAGAGAACACGTTTAGAAAGGGATGAAGCAGATGGATCACTTGAACACGATTGACCCAGAAGACATCACCCGCATCGCCGTCGTCGGCGCCGGCTGGGTCGGTATCAGTTTCGCCTATCAACTGTCGATGGCGGCGCTCTGTGAAGAGCTCGTCTTGATCGACTCGAACCACGCCAAGGCCGAAGGGGAGGCGATGGACCTCAATCACGGGATATCATTCGCCCCGAGTCCGGTCCGAATTTGGGCAGGTGACTACTCGGACTGCCGCGACGCCGATATCGTCATCATCACGGCCGGTGCCGCTCAAAAGCTCGGTCAGACCCAGATGGACCTCGCCGAACAAAATGCGAAGGTCATGCAACATGTCACGGAACAAATTATGGCGAGCGGATTCGACGGTATCATCGTCGTCGCGACGAACCCGGTTAATGTCATGGCACACGTCGTCTGGAAGGCGTCCGGCTTGCCGAAACATCGCGTTATCGGTTCAGGAACAGTCCTTGATACGGCACGTCTCCGTTATAAGGTAGGCGAGTACTTCGACTTGTCGTCACGGAACTGCCACGTCTATTATATGGGCGAGCATGGTGCTGGGGGCTTCGTCGCCTGGGACAACGCCCGCGTTTACGGGAAGTCGATGAAGCAGCTACTTGAGGAGAATGAATCGTATCGCCAAGAAGATTTGGACGCCATCTATCAAGGAGTCCGCGATGCGGCGAATCAAATCATCGAATATAAGAGCGCGGCGTACTACGCGATCGGGCTCGGGCTCCTCCGAATCGTCCGCGCCATCGTCCGGAATGAGAACTCCGTCGTGACAATCGGTGCCCATCTCGATGGCGAATACGGTGCCTCAGGTCTCCATATCGGCGTACCGGCCTTGATTGACCGGACTGGTATCCGCCAAATCGTCGAGATCGAACTGACGGACGAGGAACAAGGACAGTTCGATGCCTCGGTCGGACGGATTCGCCAAGCGATTGACAACATCGAATCATCAACATAAAAAGGACCCGGCTGCAATCGCAGCCGGGTTTGTCATTACGACGCCTTCTTCTCGGCGACGTCTTTCTTATAATATTTCTCGGACGTGAAGAACTCGGTCGTCAAGCGCTTCACTTCGCCGCTCAACATCAAGACGGCAATCATGTTCGGGATAAGAATCATCGCGAGCATCAAATCAAGGAAGTTCCAAATCATCTGTGCTCCACCGATTGCACCGATGACGATTGAGCCGATATAGACGACTTTCATCAGGAAGCCGGCCTTCAAACCGAATAAGTACTCGGCTTGGCGCGACCCGTAGAAGATGATGACGATAATCGTCGACAAGACGAAGAAGATGAGCGAGATTGTGACAAGCAGGCTGCCCGTGTACCCGAAGTACTGTTGGAACGCGATTGTTGTCAGGGCTGCTGGATCGTTCATCGCATCGGCCCGTGTCCATACACCGGACGACAAGACAACGAACGCCGTCGCGCTACAGATGATGAGCGTATCGATGACGATCCCGATCACGGCCCAGAAGCCTTGCCGGACCGGATGATCCGTTTGCGCAGCGGCGTGGGCAATCGGTGCCGTCCCGAGTCCTGCCTCGTTCGAATAAAGACCACGGGCGAAGCCCCAACGAATCGTCTCGGCGATGGCGGCACCAGCGAAACCACCGAGCGCGGCCATCGGTTGGAATGCGTATGAGAAGATGAGCCCGAGTACTTCCGGGATTTGTGAGAAATTCATCAAGACGATAATGAAACCGGCACCGACATAGACGAGTGCCATCGCCGGGACGATGACTTCCGTCACTTTCGCGATGCGTTTCATACCGCCGAAGACGACGAGGGCGACGAGCCCGGCGACGATAATCCCGGTCACAAGGGTATTGCCGTTGAACGTCTCTCTGACGGCCGAACTGACGGCGTTTCCTTGAACCATGATACTCGGGATGAGTTCGATCATGAGAGCGAAGGCGAACCATGAGGCGAGCCATTTCAGCTTCAAGCCTTTCGCCATATAGTAGACGGGACCGCCGACAAATTCACCGGCCTCGTTCTTCTCGCGGTAACGGACGGCGAGGACGCTCTCCGAGAACTTGATGGCCATCCCGACGACGGCGATGACCCACATCCAGAAGATGGCGCCCGGACCGCCGAACATGATGGCGGCTGGTACCCCGATGATATTGGCGGCACCGATCGTCGAAGATAAGGCCGACGTCAATGCCTGGCGGGGACTGATGTCACCTTCACCTTTTGGTTTTTTGAAAACACTGCCTAACGTTTGTTGCATTATGTAGATGGGGTATCGGAATTGGAAGAATCCTAAACGAATCGTCAAATAGAGTCCAGACAAAACGAGTAACGAGATGATTGGCACACCCCATAGCCAATCTGAAATTGTCGTCACCACAGTCACAAGTTGTTCCACATCACCACTCCTATCCAGTATTTTACTTATACATTGTTGCCTAACGAGACAGAGGCTAAACCCATTCTTTCAAATTAGAGGAGGAGACTTATATGAAACAAGCACAGCATCTCGTCGTATCGGGTCGGGTCCAAGGGGTCGGTTTCCGCTATTTCGCGCAAGCGACTGCCCTTGAATACGGCATCACAGGTTGGGTCCGGAATTTGAATGACGGGACGGTCGAACTTCAAATCGAAGGAGACGCGGAGAGACTCGAATCATATAAACGCGCCCTCTATGACGGCAATCGTTTTGTCGGGGTCGAACGGATTGAAGCGGAAGAGGCGACGATCGAATCATTCCGGAAGTTTGATATCCGTTATTGACCATTTTTCTCATTTACAGCTAGTCAGTGAGTGCGACCAACCGATAATTTGTAAATTAAGGGAACGGTTCCATACAATAAATCCACATTTCAAAAAAATAAACATCATTTTTATGGATAGGGTGGTCAAAAAAATGAAAGTGTGTATAATGAAATAGACCAAGCGGTTTATTGTCAGAAAATTTAGTCATTTGATTCATTGGGTAACACGGAAGGTATTACATGTATGTGGAGGTAGTTGTATGAAAAAATCGACATTATTCCCGTTAGCATTCACGATTTTCGCATTATTCTTCGGGGCCGGGAACTTGCTGTTCCCACCGATGCTAGGTGCGATGGCAGGACAGAACCTCGTCCCAGCCCTAGTCGGCTTCGTCATTACCGGCGTCGGGCTACCATTACTCGCGCTCTTCGCAGTCGCGCGGGTCGGCGGTGGATCTGACCAAATCGCTCGGTATATTCCGAAGCGGCTTGCGCTCGTCTTGACGGGATTAATGTACGTGGCGATTGGACCGTTCTTCGGGATTCCTCGGACGGCAGCAGTCACGTATGAGATGGGAGTCGTACCGTTTCTCGGTGCGCCATCTACGCTCACGCTCGCAATCAGTTCAACTGTCTTCTTCGGTTTGACGTTCTTCTTGACGTTACGTGCTCAGAAATTGATTGAAGTCATCGGACGCATCATCACGCCAATCCTCTTGCTCTTGCTTGCGGCAATCGGAATCACGAACCTCGTGGCTCCACTCGGGAAGCCGGTCGCACCAGCAGAAGGATATGAGACGTGGATTGGTGCCCTCGGGGAAGGCTTCAAACAAGGCTACTTGACGATGGACGTCTTCGGCGCTCTCGTCTTCGGTGCCATCGTGCTCGTCACGCTCAAAGCGAACGGGATGACGGACCAAAAAGAAGCATCTTCACTCCTTCGGACGTCTGGAATGCTCGCTGTCACGTGTTTGATGCTCGTCTATATCTCGCTCGGGTCGATTGGAGCGAACATGACAGGCCAAACAGGAACGACGGACGGAGCAAGCTTGCTTCAAGCGTTTGCAGGTTCGTCTTTCGGACAAGTCGGAATGCTCGCGCTCGGGGCTGCGGTCTTCCTCGCTTGTTTGACGACAGCGGTCGGACTCATCACTGAGTTCTCACGCTTCATCAGCAACACGTTCGAATCACTCAAGTATTACCAAGTCGTCATCGCGACGACGTTGTTCGGCTTCATGATTTCACTCGTCGGACTCGGTATGTTGATTGAAATCGCAGTACCGCTTCTCACGCTCTTGTATCCGGTCATGATCGCACTCGTGCTCGTCTCGATTACGGAGCGGATTCAACGCAACCCGCATGTCGCCATGAAGGCGACTGTATATACGGCTCTCGTGCTCTCGCTCTTCGAGACGACACACGGATTGGCGCCGTCAGCAGCAACAGCTTGGATCACGAACTTGCCGATGGCTGAGATCGGACTTGCTTGGGCAGTTCCAACATTGATCGTGTATGTGATCACACTGTTTTTACCGAAAAATCGTTCCAACCAAGCACTCGCTCAATCACGCATCTCATAAGCAAGTGTTTGAACACCCATCCTCTGGTCAAGGATGGGTGTTTTGCTGTCTTATCGTTTGCTCATTTCATTCATCAACAAGTAAAATGAAAGGATGAAAAGGAAGTGACATACATTGACGACTAAACAAAAGAAACAATTGGCGATTCTCATGTTGAACATGTTCATCGCTGTAGCAGGATTCGGGATTATCATCCCGATTATTCCTGATTATTTGAAGATGATTGGAGAAGGCGGAACCGCTGCCGGACTCATGATTTCTGTCTTTGCCGGTGCCCAGCTGCTCATGTCGCCGATTGCCGGGAAATGGGCGGACGTTTACGGCCGCAGGCTCATGATCATCCTCGGACTCATCGGGTTTACTATCTCGATGGGCGTCTTTTACTTATCAGACAACTTGACCGTCCTGTTGATTTCACGGGCGATTGGCGGCGTCGGGGCCGCTCTCTTGATTCCGGCCATCTTTGCTTACGTGGCCGATATCACAACGCTCAAACAACGGGCGAAAGGGAACAGTTATATTTCCGCGGCAATGTCGCTCGGGATTGTCATCGGCCCAGGAATCGGTGGTTTCTTCGCCGAATTCGGGTTGAAGGCACCGCTCTTGTTATCGGCGATCGTATCATTCGTTGCCGTCATCTCGTCAATCATTCTATTGAAAGAACCGGACCGTGAACCGTATGTCCAAACGAGTGAGAGTGAATCGTTACCGCGTCAACTCGTGTCGTCGACACGGAAACCGTATTTCTTCGTGCTCGTCATCAACTTGGTCATGGCATTCGGTTTGATGGCATACGAGTCGGTCCTCGGTCTGTTCGTCAGTGAGACGTTCAGCGCAACGCCGCAACAAATCGCGGTCATGATCACCGGGACGGGAATCGTCAGCGTTATCGTCCAACTGTTCGCGGTCGACCGTCTCGTCTCGCTGTTCGGTGAGATTAAAGTCGTGCTCATCTTTATCATGCTCGCCGCGCTCGGCTTCTTGTTCTCACTGTTTGCCGGGTCTTACACGATTTTCTTCGCGGTCACGTTGATTATCTTCTTGTCGACGTCAATTTTACGACCGGTATTGAATACGCTCGTATCGAAAATGGCAGATAAAGAGCAAGGGTTTGCGATGGGGATGAACAATGCTTATATGAGCATCGGGAATATCGTCGGACCGACGCTTGCCGGAATCGCCTTCGATATCGATATGCGCTATCCGTTTGTGATGGGGCTCGTTCTGTTGCTCGTGACGTTCGCGGGAACGTTGAATTGGTCGAAACGGAACACTGCGGCCACGTTCGAACAATAAGTTGAGGAGGGAATGTGATGATTTATGTCGGTGTGACGGGGTGGGGAGACCATGATTTACTGTATACGACCCCAGAAGAACGAAAACATAAACTGTCGACCTATGCGGGACATTTCCCGACCGTTGAAATCGATTCCTCGTTTTATGCGATTCAACCGGTGAAGAATTACGAGAAGTGGAACTTGGAAACACCGGAGACGTTCCAATTCATCGTCAAAGTTTCCAGGGAAATGAGCGGCCATGACCGGGAGCCGAAGCTACCTCTCGCCGAGCTGTTCGAACGGTATCGAACGTCTGTCGAACCGCTGAAACAAGCTGGGAAGCTACGAGCCGTGCTCGTCCAACTCCCGCCCTGGTTCGATGTCTCGAAGCCACATCTCGATTATTTACGGACGATCCGTGACGAGTTGCACGACTATGACATCGCCATCGAGTTCCGGAACCCGACGTGGTTCTCCGAGGCGTTCCGGGAGCGGACGCTCGCATTCTTAACGGAACAACGTTTCATCAATACGATTTGTGATGAGCCGCAAACGAAAGAGAGTAGCATCCCGTTCGTCCCGGTCGTGACCAATCCGGACGTGGCCGTCGTGCGCTTGCACGGCCGCAACACCGCCGGCTGGCTCCGAAAGCCGGGCATGACGAGCCAAGAATGGCGTCACGTCCGCTGCCTGTATCGCTATAGTGAGGATGAACTGCAGGAGCTCGCTGCGGCCCTCAAACAAGTCGATGAAACAGCGAAGTCGGTGTACGTCTACTTCAACAACAACTCGGCCGGCGACGCGGTACCAAACGCCAAACGGTTGATTGAGATTCTCGGTGCCGAATATGAACTCGCCCCGAGCCAAATCAGTCTGTTCTAGGAAGGGGGATCGTCTTGAGAACGATTACGATGTTCCATTATAATGACTTACATTCGAAATTCCATAACTGGCCGCGGTTCGTCTCGTTTTTGAATGAGCATCGGACGGACGAGACGCTCGTCTTCGATCTCGGCGACCATGCCGACCGCACCCATCCGGCGACAGAAGTGACGCGCGGACAAGTGAACGTCCGACTGCTCAACCGGATTCGACCGACGGCGGTCACGATCGGCAATAATGAAGGCATCACGTTCCCGCACGACTGGCTCGCCCATCTGTATGACGAGGCCGCGTTCCCGGTCCTATTAGGGAACGTCTATCAAGCAGCTGGTGAACGACCAGAATGGGCGTCGGAGACGCTCATCGTCGAACGAGAGGGAATTCAGATCGGGCTGTTCGGGGTGACCGCGCCGTATGAAGAGCTTTATCCTGAACTCGGTTGGGCCATCGAAGCACCACATGCGGCAACGGCGCGTGCCCTCGAGACACTTCGAGACTGCGACGTCATCATCGCGCTCAGCCATCTCGGCTTTTATGCCGACGAGCGGCTCGCCGAGGCGTTCCCAGAAATCGATGTCATCCTCGGAGCCCATACCCACCACGTACTCGATGAAGGTGTCGTCACGAACGGCGTCCTAATCGCGCAGGCCGGCAAATACGGGCAGTACGTCGGGCAAATCGAGCTAGCCATCGAAGGAAAGCGGGTCATCGAGAAGCGGGCTTGTCTCCACGATGTATCGGAGCGCGAACCTGATGAAGCGACGGTCGCGGTCCTAGCCGCAGAGTATGGTCAAGCCGAGCGTCTGCTCGATGTGACGATTGCCGAGACACCAGGTTATGAAAGTGACTGGTTCGGTCCGTCAGCCATCGGAAACCTATTGGCGAGCGGACTCGCGGACTGGTGTGACGCCGAGTTGAGTATCATCCCATCCGGTGTCTTGTTAGAAGGTTTGCGCCCGGGCCACGTCACGCTAAATATGTTGCACCGGATTTGTCCGCATCCGATCAACCCTTGTCTCTTGACGCTTGACGGGGCGACCCTCGTCCGATTTTTGAACGACGTCCAAGAAGATGCGTTCACGACAATGCATGTCCGTGGCCTCGGTTTTCGCGGGACGGTGCTCGGTAGCCCGATCCTCCATGGAATCGACAGCCGAAACGGTCGCTATTCGATTAATGGTGAGGAAATCAATCTAGACGGGACGTATCGTGTCGCCACGGTCGACATGTTCACGTTCGGACCGCTCCTTCCGTATTTGGCCGATCAGCCGAAGCGTTACTTTATGCCGGAACTGCTGCGTGACGTGTTACGCGAGACGATCGTGACCCGTCATAATGCCATCCGAAAAGGATAGGGACGGGACCGGTCGGCATGCTATGATAGAACAGTGGAGGTGTGAAACATGATTAGAGTGAATCGCCACGGCTATACCGTCATTGAAGAGAAACGTGACGGTTTTGACGAGGAAGCGTTCATCGCACGCTATAGCGACGTGCTTGATAAATACGATTATATCGTCGGGGATTGGGGCCACGGACAGCTTCGGTTGAAAGGGTTCTATGAGACGAAGTCCAAGTTCGCGACGTATGATAATCGAATCGATCACGTGATGGATTACGTGTATGAATACTGTAACTTTGGGTGCCCGTTCTTTGTACTCAAAAAAGAGACGGAAATCGATGAGGCGGAAGACGGTCCAGTCTTCGGTGGTACGAAACAACCGCTCAAACTGAAACGCAAATTCAATAAATCGGAAGAAGTCGAGCCTTCGACCGGTACATGACGCGCTGATGACATCAGCGCTTTTTTGTTACATTTATTTTCCAAATGTTTCTTTTAGGTGAAAAGACGGTGTGACAGGTTTAGGGATAGGAAAATTGTGATAACTTATATTTAAGGTTATTGTTTCTGTTCGGGTTTTTGTGGGTTTTGGAAGTGAGGTGGAAGTATGCAACACGTACAAACGGCGACCGTCGGTGACCGCGATGACGTCCATAATCGAATTCATAATTTCGGCTTGGGCGTACTAGCGATGTTGTTCTTCGGGTTCGGGAGTATCATGACGTTTTACTTCACCGCCGCAGTCCTGATCTATGAGGTTGTCCACGTCTTGCTAATCCGCCGCTTTGAATATCGTCAGGCGTTTTTGAGAAGCCGCCTCTTTAAAATTATTTCGTTGGCGGCAGTGGCCACAGGTGTGCTCTTATTTATCGTATCGATGTCACAGTTTTTCATGGGCAACGTCATGTATTAAAGGGAAAGGGAAAACCTTTTCCCTTTTTTCGTGTTTTTTTGAAACTTTTCGTGAAGTGATGACGTACACTGAAGAGAGAACTCAAAAAAAGGATGATGAAAATGACTGCACAACTTAAGCAACATGCACAACAAATGTTAACTGGTAAGCGTTGGCTACTCGCCGGGCTATTAATTTTGTTCGTCGTCTTGAACGGGATTCCACAATCGTTCGCGCCTCCTGTAGATCCAGAAGCGGTCCCAACAGCAGCGGACACGGGACTTACGTTCTTGTCGCTCCTCCTCACATTATTGATTGCGCCGCTCGCCATCGGTTGGTCTTGGCTCGTCCTGTCTGTATCGCGCGGTGACAAGCCTGCTGTCTCGACGTTGTTCGAGCCGTTCAAAACGGGATACGTCAAGCACGTGCTCGCCCCGTTCTTCATGGGATTGTTTATCTTCCTTTGGTCGTTGCTCCTCGTGATTCCGGGAATCATCAAAAGTTTCTCGTACTCTCTCACGTATTACATCTTACGTGACCAGCCGGAATTATCGGCCCTCGAGGCGATCACCGAATCACGCCGGATGATGGACGGCCATAAGATGGACGCGTTCAAACTCGTCCTCTCGTTCATCGGTTGGTTCCTTCTCGGGGTCATTACACTCGGCATCGGTTTCTTGTACGTCTATCCGTACTTTACGACGACGTATGCGACGTTCTACGACTCACTTCGGAAAGCAGAACAACCGCAGACGAACCATATCGGGACAGATTTTGAACAAGGATTCTAAACGAAAACCTCCGCTCATCGAGAGCGGAGGTTTTGTATTAGGCGTTGACTTCTTGTTTTTGGAGGTAGGGCTTGAGCGACAGTGTGTGTTCGGCGACGACTTTACGAATCGTCTTCGTCTTCGATCGCATGACGAGTGACGTCGTCTCGACGATATCGTCCGTCAAGAATTTTACGCCGTCCAGCAATTCGCCCGATGTGACGCCTGTCGCCGCAAAGATGCAGTCGTCGCTCTTGACGAGGTCGTCAAGCGTGAGCAATTGGAGCGGGTCCTCGATGCCCATCGAGATGACACGTGCCGTCTCTTCTTCATTCATCGGGTGGAGGCGTGCCTGCATATCGCCACCGAGCGCCTTGACGGCCGCTGCCGTGATGACGCCTTCTGGTGCGCCGCCCGTACTGATGAAGATATCGATCGGGTTCGACTTGACGGCCGCTGCGATTCCGGCCGAGACGTCGCCGTCTTCAAACAGCTTGACGCGTGCGCCCATGTTCATCGCCGCTTGACGGAAATGTTCATGACGATCACGGTCTTGCATGATGACGGTCACTTCCTCGATGCGCTTGCCGTTATAAAGGGCGGCTTTCTCGATAATCGACTCAAGCGGTTCGTCGAGTGAGACTTTGCCTTTTAAATTCGGGCCGACGACGAGCTTATCCATATACATATCTGGTGCGTGGAGGAGGGCGCCTTTATCCGCGACCGCGATGACGACCATGGCGTCCCCGAGTCCTTTGGCGACGATCGACGTCCCTTCGAGCGGGTCAACGGCGATATCGACTTCTGGTCCGAACGTCGTCCCGAGGCGTTCACCGATATAAAGCATCGGTGCCTCATCGAGTTCACCTTCACCAATGACGACAGTTGCATCCATATTGATCGTGCCGAGTACTTCACGCATGGCCGATGTCGCTGCGTCATCCGCTTCGTTCTTTTGCCCACGACCGATCCATTTCGATGAGGCCAATGCTGCTGCCTCGGTTGCTCGTACGATCTCTAACGCTAATTCTCGTTCCATAGTGTTGTACCCTCCACATGATATCTATTTAATGTGACATACTAATAGTTGTGTTAATCCGTGGATTAGTGTATCACAATTACGTAAATGATGTAAATAGGAGAGATTCTTTTCTCGAACGAGAAAAAGGATTACTATAGGAGGCAGGGGGGATTGCGATGTATTTTGTAAACAGAGAAAAGATTAACGAGACGTTGACCCATATGGAGACGATGCTCAGTCGACTCGACCAATTAGAGGGGGACGCGTTCACCATCGAGCTGGCGAAACAACGTTTGGCCGTTCACTTGATGGAGGGCGTGATTGACGTCGGCAACTCGATGATTGACGGGTTCATCATGCGTGACCCGGGCAGTTATGAGGATATTGTCGACATCTTGCTCGACGAGCGTGTGCTCGACGCCGAGACGGCGGAAGCGACGAAAGCGCTCGTCGGATTACGGGCGCACTATGTCAGGGAGTTCGTCACGGCAGATTCGGCCCGGTTCGACGTCTGGGTCGACCGTGATAAATCAACGTTCGAGGCATTCCCAGAGCAGGTCCGACGCTATCTCGAGGTGGAGCTCGGTCCTGTATCAGCATTTTTACCAGAAAGCGAGTGATTAGATGAATCCGATTAAAGGATACTTATTTGATTTAGATGGCACGATGTATGCGGGGACGGCCCCGATTCAAGCAGCGGTCGATTTCGTGAATCGACTCGAGGCGACCGGCTTCCCATACTTATTCGTCACGAACAACGCGTCGATGACGCCGGAGCAAGTGGCGAATAAACTTGTCTCGATGGGTGTGCATGTGACGCCTGAGCACGTATTGACGAGTGCGATGGCGACGGCCCGTTATATCGAGAAGATGACGCCCGGGGCGACGATTTACATGATCGGTGAAGATGGCCTGCGCCTGGCGCTCGAAGAACGCGGTTTCCATGTGACGGAAGAGGCGAAGGCGGATTACGTCGTCGTCGGGCTCGACCGACACATCACATACGAAAAATTGGCGAAAGGCGCGCTCGCGATCCGCTCCGGCGCTCGTTTCATCTCGACGAACGGTGATATCGCCATTCCGACCGAACGCGGCTTTTTACCGGGGAACGGTGCGCTCACGTCCGTCTTGACGGTGACGACGGAAAAAGATCCGTTCTTTATTGGTAAGCCAGAACCGGTCATGGTCGACATCGCGCTTGAGATGATTGGTCTCACGAAAGAAGAAGTCGTCATGGTCGGAGATAACTACCATACCGACATCTTGTTCGGGATCAACGGTGGGATTCGGACGCTCCACGTCAACTCAGGCGTACATGGTCCGGCTTTCATTCAGGAACAAGAAAAACTCCCAACCTATATGGTCGAGAGCTTGGACGAATGGACACATGCATGAAAAAAAGGGATGACATGATTGTCTCCCTTTTTGTTTAGAATACTTGTTCGACTTCAACGATGCCAGGTACTTCTTCGATGAGCGCGCGCTCAATCCCGGCTTTCAATGTAATTGTTGAAGATGGGCAGCTGCCGCATGCACCCATCAAACGAAGTTTGACGATGCCTTCTTCTACATCAACGAGTTCGACGTCACCGCCGTCGCGAAGCAAGAACGGGCGTAATTTATCGAGTACTTCTTGGACTTGATCAAACATTTCCATGGTATCTACCCCTTTCTGGTTCTCTTTCATTCTAGCAAGTTTGAGATTGTTTCTCAATCATTAACGCTGAGCGTTTTGTGACGATGCAGCTTCTTGATTTTTGTATAATAGGAAAGAAGAGGGGGAATGGATATGAAAATCACGGTATATGGGGCCGAAGTACAGTGTGCGAGCTGTGTCGGGGCGCCGAGTTCGATTGAGACATACGAATGGTTGCAAAGCGCATTGGCACGGAAATATCCGAATCAGGCGTTTGAGTTCGAGTATATCGATTTTGAGACGGCGGACGATGACATCGCCGAAGCGATCAAGCAGGACGAGTGGTTCTATCCGCTCGTGCTCATCGATGGGGAAGTGGTGGACGAAGGGGTCGTCCAACTACGGAAAGTCTATTCGGCCATTGAACAGACGACAGCATGAAAAGAGTCGAGCGACGATTGTCGTTCGACTCTTGTGCGTTATAGAAGACGGAACGACGACGTCGCCGAACCTGCCGTGTAACCAGTGAGCGTCGCATCAGATTTTACTTGATACGTCCCACGTTGTGACGAAGAGCTTGTCGAGAGCGTGAACGTGATGGCGCCCGTTGAACTTGTCTTGCCTGTTCCTGTGAGCGTCGCGCCGTTTGGCTGTGTGACCGTCACACGGACGTCGGCGTTCGCGACCGCTTGGCCGTTCGAATTCCGGACTGTTGAAGAAATCGAGACGACTTCACCAGCGTAGTAAGTTGATTTCGATGTCGATACTGTCGTCGTGAGCGCTTGGACCGGTTGCGTCGTGCCGCCAGACGTCGGTGCTTGCACGAGTCCGTTCCCGAACCAGGTGTCACGGCCGGCCGTTCCGAGGTCGATCGAATCTTGTGACAGTTTCGTGCGGAGTTGCGAGCTCGACAACGTCGGGAACGCTTGCTTCATGAGTGCGAGGTTACCGGCGACGTAAGGTGTCGCCATCGATGTCCCGCTCATTTGACCGTAGCCGCCGTTCGCGAGTGTCGAGTTGATGCTCACACCTGGTGCCGCGACTTCGACCGTGCTACCTGTCGCCGAGAACGAGGCGCGGTTGTTGTTGATGTCCGTCGCCGCGACGGCGATGGCCGAGCTGTAACGGGCTGGGTAGTTGACGAGATCACCTGTACCGTCAGCGCGTCCGTTGTTACCGGCTGCCGCGACGACGAGGATACCCGCGTTATTGGCGCGATCGACGACTTGTTGGAGCGTCGTCGATGGACTTGTCGTCCCGAGACTCAAGTTGATGACGTCCATATCGTTCGTGATCGACCAGTCAATCCCGGCGATGATACTCGAGAGGCTACCACTACCGTTGGCTTCGAGTGCTTTAACAGCATAGATGCTCGCCTCATGGGCAATCCCGACCGTTCCGATGCTGTTGTTGCGGGCACCGATAATCCCGGCGACGTGCGTACCGTGACCGTTGTCATCCGCGTATGAGCTCGTGACTGTACTGAACGAGGCACCACCAGAAATCGTCAAATCAGGGTGCGGCGAGATTCCGGTATCAACGACCGATACTTTCACGCCTTTCCCGGTGTAGCCACTCTGCCAAGCTGATGGAGCTTTCAACTTCGGAATGCCCCAGTCTTGCGTCTGATTTTCGATTTGTACCGTTTGATCGACTTCCACGTGGGCGACGTTCGGGTTGTTCTTCAAGCCATTCAAGGCAGCCTTCGGTACTTCGAGCGCTGCGGCCGGAATGTTTTTGTACTGTTGGCGAACTTCCATGCCTTCGATTGAGAGCGGGATGTTCTTCGCTGACTCTTTGAAGACGACGATGACGCGTTCTTTCGATTTGTTGGGAGCAGCTTCCGCGGCTTCCGGGACGGTTGACAAGACGAGCAATGAGGCGAGGACGGTGCTACAGATTTTTTTCAACTTGTTTCCTCCTTCGGGTTATGTAGGCGAGGCGACACGAAGTCGTTCGGCCGTGACCCTAGAGTAACAAGTTTTGCCAACGGGTAGAATATGTCAATCGAATCAATAATCTGAATATTTAGATAAGGATACAGGGGATTCAGATACAAGACTTTTGGCTCAACACGACGGTGGCTGAACGACAAATGGATTGCTTTACACTAAAAAGGATCGACCGAGATGGCCGACCCAGGCATGTTATTTAATGACTTTATGTTTCCAAAGAATTCCGGACTTGAGCAATCGCGCGACTTTTCCGGTGAGCGACTGCTTGCCCATGAAGACGCCGAATCCGGCCTTCTTCCCAAGCGATCCTAACGTGCCTCGGAGTTTGATATCCGGCAAATCTGGATACCCGACACCTTTCCATTTACAGAGTAGCACTTGGACGATCTGTTCGGCCTGCGCTTCCGCGAGCTGACCCGAAGGTGCATACGGCAGGCTGGCGTTGTCCCCGACGACGAAGATGTCGGGCTGTTCCGGGACGTAGTGGTGTGGTGTCAATTTGACACGTCCACCCCCGTCGAGTTCCCAACCTTGGTTGCGGACGACGGCGACCGGTTGAATCCCGGCGGTCCACACCGTCAAATCGGAAGCGAAGTGCTGTTCATGGTTCCATAACCCATCGGCGTCGACCCGGACGATGTTCGAGTTATTGATGACTTCGACACCATGTTCCTCGAACCAAGACTGGACATACATCGAGACGCGGTTTGATAGGAACGATAGGACGGACGGGCCGCGGTCGAACAAACGGACCGTCAAGTCGGGACGACTCTCGCGCAGCTCGCTGGCGAGCTCGACACCGGACAGGCCGGCACCGACGATCGAGACGACCGATCCCGGAGATAGGCCGTTGATTGCTTGCTGGGTCTTGCGTGATTCTTCTAACGTTTGGATGCTGTACGTGAACTCGGCGGCACCGGGCACGTTGTGATACTTGTCCTCGCAACCGAGGCCGATGACGAGGTCGTCGTACGGCACTTTTTCCCCGCTCGCGAGCAGGACCATTTTGTCCCCCGTATCGATATCGGTGACTTGGCCGTATATGTAGTCGACCTCTTCTGGAAAATCGATGCGGATGTCACGATCCGACACGGTCCCCGCCGCAAGTGCATAATACTCTGTTTTTAATCCATGGTAAGGTAGACGGTCGATGAGTGTGATCGATACGTCCTTCAGCTGATGGCCGAGGACACGTTCGATTACACGCATACCCCCGTAACCGCCTCCCAAGACGACTAATTTGCGCATAAAAATCCCCCTTTGTTACACTTCAACTGTATCATGTTATAATACGCCGTAGAAGAACCATTTTCCTGCTTTGAAGGAAAGGGGAAGGGTGAATGACATGATGAATCCGATCATTGAGTTCTGTGCCTCCAATTTAGCGATGGGTTCACAAATCGCCCGCGCCAAATTAGAGTCCGATCCAGACTTAGACGTCGTCGAATATGGCTGTACGGGCTACTGCGGCGTCTGTTCGCTTGACTTGTTTTGTCTCGTCGATGGTGAGGTCGTGACCGGGGATACACCGGAACAACTCGTGACGAATGTATATGAAAAAATTGAAGAAATGGCATGGTGAAAAAGTTTGAAGGACCTTCAAACTTTTTTTATTTTGACCGTTTTGACCCGTTGCATTTTTAAAAAGGGTCTGTTATATTCAAAGAGGTTCGAATGTAGGTTGTCTGACGTTTAACAACAGAAAAAGAAAGCGTTTCAAACGGTAGGACACATCTCGATTCGGGTATATCATATTATCAGGTTTCCCCAATATGAAAGGAGCACAACACCAATGAATATCATGAGCGTGGTTGGTATTTTGGCACTAATTGGAATCGCTTACATCTTCTCGACCAACCGTAAAGCCATCAAATGGCGCACCGTGCTTGCCGCTTTCGCGGTACAGTTTACGTTCGCCTTCCTCGTCCTCTTCACTACAGTAGGACGTAACGCGTTAGAATGGATCTCAGGAGGCGTCCAGAACGTCTTGAACACGGCGAACGCCGGGATTAGTTTCGTCTTCGGTACAGCTGTCGGCGGAGACAACTTCGTCTTCGCGTTCCAAGTGTTGACGATTATCGTCTTCATGTCGTCACTCATCGCACTTCTCTACTATGTAGGTGTCATGCAGTGGGTGATCCGTATCCTCGGTACGGCTCTCGCCAAAGCACTTGGCACATCACGTAAAGAATCGCTCTCAGCGACAGCGAACATCTTCGTCGGTCAGACGGAAGCACCGCTCGTCATCAAACCTTACCTTCCAACGATGACGCAATCGGAACTCTTCGCTGTCATGGTCGGTGGTCTCGCCTCGGTTGCCGGTTCAGTTCTTGCTGGATACGCTGCTCTTGGTGTACCGCTCGAGTACTTGCTCGCAGCGAGCTTCATGGCTGCTCCTGCTGGTCTCATGTTCGCGAAAATCATCGTCCCGGAAACAGACGTACCGGATGACGATATCGAAATCGCTGAAGATGAAGAGAACAAGGCAGCGAACTTCGTCGATGCAGCCGCTCGCGGTGCCTCTGACGGTCTCTTCCTTGCATTGAACGTCGGTGCGATGCTTCTCGCCTTCGTTTCATTGATCGCGCTCGTTAACTTGATTCTCGGTGGAATCGGTGGCTTGTTCGGTTTCGACGGTCTCACGCTTCAATTGATTCTTGGTTATGTGTTCGCACCGCTCGCATTCGTGATCGGTGTGCCATGGGCAGATGCTGTTCAATTCGGTAGCTTCCTCGGACAAAAACTCGTGTTGAACGAATTCGTCGCTTTCTCTGAATTCGCACCAATCATCGGTTCTGGTGACCTCTCGGCACGTACGGAAGCTATGATCGCGTTCGCACTCTGTGGATTCGCTAACATCTCGTCACTCGCTATCCTTCTCGGTGGTCTTGGTGGAATGGCACCGAACCGTCGGAACGATATCGCGCGCATGGGTGTCCTCGCGATTCTCGCAGGTACGCTTGCTAACTTGATGTCAGCCACGCTTGCTGGTCTGCTTCTCTAATCAAATACGATATACTCAGAGTGATCACTTCGGTGGTCACTCTTTTTTGGGGAGGAATGACATATGTATGGAATGATAGCGCTTTTTGATGAACAAACGGAGAAACGAATTCAAGAGGTATGGGAAGGCTTGAAACAAGAAGGAATTACTTCTTATGCATATGAAGTCTCGAATCGACAACCTCATATAACATTAGCTAGTTACAGTAGTTTGAATGTTGAGGCGTATATCGAACTGATGGACAGCTACTATCAATCGAAGGAGATTATAAATCTAACATTTAGTACGTTGGGTACGTTCATTCAATCGAGTGCACTTTTTCTTTCACCTACAATCTCATCCGGATTGAGGAGCCTCCACTTAGAGCATTATTGTATATTTGGGGAGTTTAATGATAACGCTGAGTCCTTATATTTGCCGGACTCATGGATTCCGCACTGTACACTGGCAAACAGATTGTCTAAAGAAAAGATGAAAGATGCTTTTGAATATTGTACTGATATTGTAAAACCTATAGCTGGAAAAATTGTAGAGGTGGCATTAATTGAATTAGTAACACCGATTCACGTTCGAGTATTACATAGAGTAAAATTATCCGCACAAAAGTAACAAAGCTAAGTTACTTAGGTGCATTCTTCTGTCAGGTTTGTCATATGTGACTAGGACCGATAGAAGGGATTGACCAGGAAACGGTGGGGTTTTATCGTTCCTGACGAGGTATATCCACTTCTTGGAGTCTCGGCCAAGTGGCTTGCCAATTCTTTTTATTGATCCGGGCTCGATAAATATGATGGTGTGAAGCGTCGTTCGCAAAGGCCGGGGTCGGTCGTAACTTTAGTTCGACTATGTCGTCGATACCGTAAGGGGCGGCCAGCTTCAAGCGTCCGCCCGCACCAAGACTGACACCGATGGCCGTGACCGTCTCAGGGAAATGGGCCAAGGCATCGACCGCAGATTGATACGGTGGCAATTGATTGACCAGATGCATGCGGGCCTGGTTTTTGACCGACCAAGGGACGTTCGGTAACAGGTCGTGCAGTTGTGCCTCATACTGTTTTTCAATCGCCTCGTCGATGTGAGATCGGTCAAAGTAGATGACATCGACGTCCTCGATCGGCGTCGGTACTTCGTAGCCGTGCGCGTCATCCCATATTTTTGCCCGCACGTATCCGGCACAAATCCACCAATCGGGTAAACCGAGCGAAGCGACGATTGTCAACAGACGCATCAGTTCCACATCAGTCTCTAAAAAATGGGTCACATCTTCAGTCGTGTTCAATCCATCTCCTCCTATTCTCTCATTAGCATAGCGTACCTATACAAAAAGCACCTAGACCCCGGTCTAGGTGCTTGTCAGTTACGCTTGAAGTTGCATGCGCTGGCGTTCGATCCACGGCTTCAATTTGAGGAAGAGTGGGACGAACAAGGCGCTGATCAACAAGGCCTTAATGAAGTTGAACGGCAAGATACCGTATAGGACGAGGTCCGTTTTGACTGCCGGTTGCGCCATCTCGGTCATGCCGAAGAAGAACGCGTAGGCTGGTAAGATGAGCAAATAGTTCAAGATTGCCAAGCTGAGTGCCATCGTGATCGTACCGGCCACGAGGCCTGAAGCGAGCGCTTTATTCGTTTTACGTTTATGGTAGAACCATGCGACCGGATACATGAAGGCGACGCCTGCAAAGAAGTTCGCGACTTCGCCGACCGGAACGCCGCCACCGTTGAAGACATAGTAGAGGACGTTTTTTAGAGCGACGACCACGACGCCTGCGAGTGGGGAGAACACGATCCCGGCGACGAGCGCGGGAATGTCACTGAAATCCACTTTTAGGAACGGTGGTAGGAAAGGCAGCGGGAAGTTAAAGAGCATGAGGACAAAAGAAATGGCCCCGAGCATCGATAGCGTCACCAGTGTTGTCAATCGTTTGTTGCGCGTTGTTTTCATCAAAATCTCTCCTTTTGTCGCTCCTTGATGAATGGCACCCGTCGCATAGAAAAACCCGATTGTATCAAACAATCGGGAGAGTTTACGCGCATACGAAATAGATGTTCTCATCGGTGTTTAGACCACGCCGAAGAAAACATCCGGATATCGGTCGGATGCCGCCATCTTCTCCCATCCAGACTTTACTGTCGGCTTTCGAATCTCACGAAATCAGCAAGCAACGCCTTGCTCGCTCACGGGCTGAGAAGAACTTGTCTTCAATACCGCCGGTCGGGAATTTCACCCTGCCCCGAAGATGGAACGATTTAATTTTTTTTGTTACAGTTTAGTTATACAAGATATTTCACAAAATCTCAAGTCAGTTGACTTGAAGTTAAGATAACGAAGGAGGAGTTCAGATGATTCATTTGACAGAATCAGCCGCATTACAAGTCATCGATATGATGAAACAGACCGAACGCCCCGACGACCAGTACTTGCGGATCAAAGTGCAAGGGGGCGGGTGTACCGGCCTGTCTTATGGGATGGGGTTTGATGAGGATAAGACAGACAAGGACGTTCAGTTTGACCACTATGGTGTCCGTGTCATCGTCGCGGAAGCCGATCACGGGGTCGTCGACGGTCTCGAGATTGACTATAAGCAGTCGATGCTCGGAGGCGGCTTCACGATTAAAAATCCGAACGCCATCGCCACGTGCGGTTGCGGCTCGAGTTTCCGGACGGCATCGAACGCCGGGACACCTGGGGATTGCTAAACGAAAGGCCAATCATGTCTCATGATTGGCCTTTTTTGTATTCAGTCTGTCTCTTCAATCAGAATTAATCGAATGAGTTTCGAAGCCGCGTCTAACTCGATTTGATGTTGCCAAGGACGAAACGCTGTGATTTTACACGTGTCGTTCGTGATGCGGAACGAACAGACGCTCTCTTCCTCTTGGTCAAGGACCGAGTAACGGCTGAAGTCCGATAAGCTTTGGTAAATGGCATATTGTGTCGGTAATTCACACGACCATCCTTTTTCTAATGTGATCTGATGCATGCGTCTCGCCTCTTTCTTCTCTATATATATAAGAATAACAAAAATATTCAAGGATGTGGAAGATTAGTCGAGAGGATGCAAGGGAAAATGAAAAGAGATGTCATTTCATGTAGGAGGGGCAGGGACGATGAGAAAAGTATTGATTTTCGGTGGCTCACGCTATTTTGGAAAGCGGTTGGCGCTTCGGTTGGCGGAGGCCGGTGACGATGTGACGATTGTGACGCGTGGACAACTGCAAGTACCCGAGGCGGAGGGCATCCGGTCGATCAGAGGGGACCGACAGTCGGTGGCGACGATGAAAGATTTGTCACGCGACCATTATGATGTCGTCTATGACAATATTTGCTTTAACCCGTACCAGGCAAAGATCGCCTCGGACGCTTTCATGGACCAAGTCGGTAAATATGTGCTCACGTCGACGATGTCGGTTTATGCGCCAGGCGCCGAGTTGAAAGAAAGTGATTTCAATCCGCTCCATCATGACTATCATCTCGAATCCGAACATGATTACGGGCAAGGGAAGCGAGAGGCTGAATCTTATTTCTTCCATCGCGCCTCGTTCCCGGTCGCGACGGTCCGCTTGCCAATCGTGCTCGGACCCGACGACTATACAGACCGTCTCAAGTTTTATATCGACGCCGTCCGACGGGAAGAGCCGATCGTACTGCATCACCCGGAAGCGAAGATGGGGTTCATCTCAAGCTTTGAGGCGGCCGCCTTTCTAGAATGGGTCGGTCGGGCGAACGTGACCGGACCGTTCAACGCGGCGAGTGAAGGGGTCATCTCGCTCGGGGCACTCATGGAACGGATCGGCCATCACTTAAATAAACCGGTCCAGATTATCAAAGATGGCGAGTCGTCGCCGTACGATACGGACGTCGACTATTATATGTCGATTGCCGAGGCGAAAAAGGCCGGGTTCGTCTTCACCCAACTCGACGACTGGCTCGACCGGGTCATTGTACAAACAATCCGCAAATGAAAAATGGCCCTCATCATCGCGATGAGGGCCACATCGTTATTTCCCGGCAAATACCGAAGTCGAATGTTGCGGGTGACGCGCTGTCGGGTCGACGAGCTGCTTCACTTGGTTGATGGCAATCGGAGCTTCTCCGAAGCCTGTCGCAATCAATTTTACTTTTCCTTCGTACGTGGCGATGTCACCACACGCGAAGATGCCGGCGACCGTCGTCTCCATCCGCGAGTCGACGCGGATCGTGTTCTTCTCGAACTCCATGCCCCAGTTTTTGATTGGGCCGAGCGATGAGACGAAACCGTAGTTACAGATGAGGTCATCGATCTCGACGAATTTCGATTCGCCGTCCTTGTCTGTCAATTCGACCGACTCGATGTGCGTCTCACCTGAAAGTGATTCGATGTTATATGGCGTCCAGACGTTGATCGTCGAGGCCTTCATTTGCTCGACCGTATGCTCGTGGGCACGGAAACGGTCACGGCGGTGAACGATATGGACTTCCTTGGCGATGCCTTCAAGCATGAGCGCCCAGTCGACGGCAGAGTCGCCGCCGCCAGCGATCATGACGCGGCGGTCGCGGAACTTCTCCATGTTGTCGACGAAGTAATGAAGGTTGGCATAATCTTCGCAACCATCGATGCCGAGCGGTCGTGCGGCGAATGCCCCGTTCCCGGCCGTGATGATGATGGCTTTCGTATGGTACTCATCCTTGTTCGTCGTGATCTGGAACGTGCCGTCTTCAAGACGTTCGACCGTCTCGACCGTCTCCCCGAGGCGATAGTCCTGCTCGAACTGATCGGCTTGGGCTTTTAATTGGTCAATCAAATCTTGGGCTTTCACTTTCGGGAAGCCGGCGATGTCGTAAATATATTTTTCTGGATACAGTGTCGATAATTGTCCGCCGAGCTGCGGCAAACTTTCAATCAACGCCGTATCGAGTTGGCGCATACCTGCATAAAATGCGGTGAACAGTCCGACCGGGCCGCCACCGATGATGATCACATCTTTCGTCGATTTCATCGAATTCCTCCTCAAAACGTATACATCCATTATAGTGACAATCGTGAATTAAATCCATTCTGTACAAACATCCTATACATTCAAAAAAAATTCAAGAAGATAAGCTTTTCCATTGAGAAAACGAAATAAACAGCGTACAATGAACGAGAAGCAATTGTGAACATTGGTTGAACAAGGTTTAGGCTTTATTGTGAACATTCATGTGAAAAAACACACAACATGATTGTTCAAGAAAACAAAACTATCAAAACAAGGTGGAAATGAACATGAAACGACCTAACATTGTTATTCTTGGCGCAGGTTTCGGTGGACTCATCACAGCGGTGAACCTCCAGAAGACGCTCTCAGCTGGCGACGCGAACATCACGCTCATCAACAAGCATGATTACCATTACCAGACGACGTGGCTTCATGAGCCAGCGGCCGGAACGATGAAACCGGATCAAGCTCGCATCTACATCAACGACGTCGTGAACCCGTCACGTGTGAAATTTGTCAAAGGGGTCGTCGATCGCGTCGATACTACGGCAAAACAAGTCTTGCTCGTAGACGGTTCAGCCGTTGAATATGATTATGTCGTGTTCGCACTCGGCGGCGTACCTGAAACATTCGGTATCCCTGGCCTTAAAGAGAACGCGATGACAATCAGTTCATTGAACAGCGTCCGTAAAATCAAAGAACATATCGAGTACTCGTTCGCTCAATATAAAACGAACGGTTCAGCTGACCGCTCGTACGTGACGATCGTTGTCGGTGGCGCAGGATTCACAGGAATCGAGTTCCTCGGTGAGCTCGTCAACCGTGTGCCTGAGCTTTGCAAACAGTATGACGTGCCACGTGAAGCGGTTCGCATCGTGAACATCGAAGCCGCTCCGACTGTACTTCCTGGTTTCGACCCAGAACTCACGACGTACGCGCAGAAATGGCTCGAGCGCAACGGCGTCGAGATGAAACTCGGCAACGGCATCAAAGGCGTTGAGCCTGGTGTTGTCACGTTCGGTCCACTCCAAGGCGACACGACAGAGACGATTGAAGCGAACACGATTCTCTGGACAGGTGGCGTCAGCGGTAGCCCGATCGTTGAGAAGTCTGGCTTTGAAGCGGTTCGGAACCGTGTCATGGTCGAGGCGGACAACCGTGCCCCTGGTCACGACAACGTCTTCATCATCGGTGACTGCTCGGCTGTCATGGATCCGGTCTCAAACCGTCCATACCCACCGACTGCCCAAATCGCGACTCAACAAGCGCACAACGTGGCGAAAAACATCGCTGCCCTCATCAACGGGAAATCAACTTCGAAATTCACGTATGAGAGCAAAGGGACAGTCGCATCACTTGGCCATAACGATGGCATCGGCATCGTCATGGGCAAAAAGATCTTCGGTCGTAACGCTTCATTCATGAAGAAAGTGATCGACAACAAACACTTCCTCGAATTGAAGAAGTACGGTCTCGTCCTTAAAAAAGGTAAATTCTAAGCCATATATCTGAGTGGCCCGCTCATAGGAGCGGGTCACTTTTTTATTGTCGGTGGCGTACGGTTCACCTTTGACCTAAGCGCAAACGATTCGGTATAATAGACAACGGGAAAAGGGGGCAATCGCATGCATATTATCCAGGCTGTCATTGGGGCGATTCTTTATTTGGTCATCTTCTTCAGCATCGGCTTCATTTTGAACATGCTGCTTAAAAAAACATGGACGCTCGTGTTCATCTATCCGATTTTCGTCATTATGATGATTGATAACGTCAAGCTCTCGAGTTACATCACTGAGACATCGACTGCGCTCGCCAACGTTTACGAACGCGTGCTCGGCCTTCAATTTCTGGATGTGTTCATGCTCGGTTTCGGGTTGCTCGGTGCGATTTTGGCTGGAATCACGATTCGCTACTTGCGCAAGAGTGGTTATTCAATGTTTTAAAGACGACAGAAATGTTCGTCTTTTTTGTTTTCCGCCTACTTTTTTAGGGGATGAACCGATATACTTAGTACGAAACGATTATAGTGAGTAAGGGATGCGATACGAATGACATTACCGATGTATACGATCAAGAAAGTGTTGAATAATAGCGTTGTCATTTGCCAACATGATCCGGAACCGGAAGTCATTCTACTCGGGAAAGGGATTGGCTTCGGCAAGAAAGCGGGCGATCTCGTCGACCCGGCCAGTGTCCCGGAGAAAGTGTATCAACTGACGGACAAAGAAGAGCAATCGCAATATCGTGAACTCGTCAAACACGTCGACGAGGACTTTATTGCTTTCATGCAAGAAATCGTCGGCTTTATCGAGAACAACACCGGTAAAAAAGTCGACCAACATATTCATATCGGTTTGACCGACCACTTGTTCTTCACGATGAAGCGGATTGAACAAGGGATGGAAGTCACGAATCCGTTCTTGCTTGAGACCGAATCGCTCTATCCGAACGAGTACGCGCTCGCCGAACGTATCGTCGATATGATTCACGAGCGGCTTGACGTGTTATTGCCGGACGCGGAGATCGGTTTCATCGCGCTCCACATCCATTCGGCGACGACGTTCAAAAACGTCCTCGAGGTCAATCGACACAACCAAATTATCGGGCAGATCGTTCAGACGATTGAGAGTCGTTTGAACGTCAAAATGGACCGGAGTTCACTCGATTATAAGCGCTTACTTCGGCACTTAAGGTACGCCGTTGAGCGGGTTGCGACGGGTGAGATGGTGGAGGCCCCACAAAAAATTGAAAAGGTATTGCGCGAAGAATATCCGCTATGCTATAGTACTGCTTGGGAGCTGATGGGCATCATGGAACGCGAATTAAAGCGTCCGGTCCCGCGAGGTGAAGCGACATATTTGACGATGCATCTCCAGCGCCTAACAAGTAGATAACTGATACCACGTATCTTACGTGTTACTGATTCGATCAGGCATGAGTAAGGAGTGGAACGCACCGATTTCTCTATTAGGAGAGGTCTACGTTCTATACCTTATTCATGCCTGTTTCTGTTTTTATAAACGTTTATTATGAAAACGTTTAGATACGTCGGTTGTCTGACATCTACAGTCGTCTTTCCGCACGAAACAATCACAAAAAGGAGGATTTATCATGTTTAAGCAGATCTTTGGTGTTCTTCAAAAAGTCGGTAAAGCACTTATGCTTCCTGTTGCGATTTTGCCGGCAGCCGGTCTTCTTCTTGCATTCGGTAACGCGATGCAAAACCCGGCCCTTACATCACGCGCTGGTTGGTTAACGAACGAAGGCGTTGTGAAATTCGCTCAGCTCATGGAGCAAGCGGGTGGCATTATCTTCTCGAACTTAGCACTCTTATTCGCAGTCGGTGTCGCGATCGGTTTAGCAGGGGACGGCGTTGCCGGACTCGCAGCCATCGTCGGATTCCTCATCATGAACAAAGTTATGGGTGTTTGGCTCGAACTCACACCTGAAATCATCGCACAAGGTGATCCGGCTTACGCATCAGTACTCGGGATTCCAACGCTCCAAACTGGGGTATTCGGAGGGATCATCGTCGGTCTGATCGCCGCCTGGGCATATAATAAGTACTTCAACATCGAGTTGCCACAATTCCTTGGCTTCTTCGCTGGTAAGCGTTTCGTCCCAATCGTTACTGCAGTATTGGCAGTTGTCGCTGGTTTCGTCATGCTTCTCATCTGGCCACCAGTTCAGCACGGCTTGAACACGTTCTCAAACTTCATGTTGACTGAAAACCGCACGTTCGCGGCATTCATCTTCGGTTTGATCGAACGTTCATTGATTCCATTCGGTCTTCACCACATCTTCTACTCACCATTCTGGTTCGAGTTCGGCTCGTACACGGATGCAGCGGGTAACATCGTTCGTGGTGACCAAGCTATCTTCTTCGCACAAATTCGTGATGGCGCTGAGCTCACAGCCGGTACGTTCATGACTGGTAAGTACCCGTTCATGATGTTCGGTCTTCCAGCAGCAGCACTCGCAATGTACCACGAAGCACGTCCTGAACGTAAAGCAGTCGTCGGTGGTCTCTTGGCTTCGGCAGCACTTACATCGTTCTTGACTGGTATCACTGAGCCGATCGAGTTCTCATTCTTGTTCGTTGCTCCACTCTTGTTCGCAGTACACGCAGTCTTCGCTGGCCTTTCATTCATGGTCATGCACATCTTGAACGTCAAAATCGGGATGACGTTCTCGGGCGGTTTGATCGACTACCTTCTCTTCGGTGTACTTCCTAACCGTACAGACTGGTGGCTCGTCATTCCAGTCGGTCTCGTGTTCGCAGTCGTTTACTACTTCGGATTCCGCTTCGTTATCCGTAAGTTCAACCTTAAAACACCGGGCCGTGAAGATGAAGTCGTTGAGCAATCAACTGCTACAGGTTCGGAACTTGCACAAGATATCCTCGTTGGTTTCGGTGGTTCACAAAACATCAAACACCTTGACGCATGTATCACACGTCTCCGCGTCGAAGTAAAAGATAAGAGCCAAGTCAACAAAGAAGAGTTGAAACGCCTTGGGGCAGCTGGTGTCCTTGAAGTCGGTAACAACATTCAAGCCATCTTCGGACCACGTTCGGATGCGTTGAAATCAGAAATGCAAGCGGTCATCGCTTCAGGTAACGAAAAGAAAGCTAACTAATTGAAGCTATAAGCCAATCCATTATGGGTTGGCTTTTTTTGTATGGGTGAAACGGTTTCAGCCTACTGGCAGATGGGGAAAAGTAAGTATTCTGACAAAAGGAGGGAACCATGGTGTGGAAGAAAGTGTTTGGTGTTTTGCAGCGAATCGGGAAGGCACTCATGCTTCCGGTTGCGATTCTACCGGCAGCCGGTCTATTACTCGCATTTGGTACGGCGTTCCAAAACCCTGATCTCGTTTCGCTCTTACCTTTCTTGGCAAACGATTCACTCGTCCTCGTCTGGCAGGTCATGACCGATGCCGGGGATATCGTGTTTGCCAATCTAGGTCTACTGTTCGCCGTCGGTGTCGCCATCGGGCTAGCCAACGGGGACGGTGTTGCCGGGTTAGCAGCTATCGTTGGTTATTTAATTATGAACAAGGTTATCAGCACGTGGAACGGTATTACCGCGGAAATTGCCCAGGGTGACCCGGCTTATGCGACGGTACTCGGGATTCCGACGCTCCAGATGGGGGTATTCGGCGGTATCATCGCCGGTTTGATTGCCGCCTTCGCCTACAACAAGTACTTTAACATCAAGTTGCCGGATTTCTTAGGGTTCTTTGCAGGGAAACGGTTCGTGCCAATCGCGACCGCCGCGTTCAGCTTATTGATCGGGATTGCCCTCGCCTATATTTGGCCGCCAATCGGTTCAGCGATCAACACGTTCTCGAGCACGATCATTGAAGCGAACGTCGCGGTCTCCGCCTTCGTCTTCGGTTTGGTCGAACGTTCACTAATCCCGTTCGGTCTGCATCACATCTGGTACTCTCCGTTTTGGTTCCAGTTCGGGGAATATACGAACCAAGCGGGGGATCTCGTCCAAGGGGACCAACGGATCTTCTTCGCCCAGCTTCGTGACGGGGTCGAATTTACAGCCGGTACGTATATGACCGGCAAATTCCCGTTCATGATGTTCGGATTACCTGCCGCTTGTCTCGCCATGTTCCATACTGTCCCGAAAGAACGTCGCAAAGACGTTGAAGGACTTTACTTCTCAGCAGCCCTCACTTCATTCTTGACGGGAATCACCGAGCCGGTTGAATTCTCGTTCGTCTTCGTTGCACCTCTTCTCTTTGGTATTCATGCCGTCTTCGCTGGACTTTCCTTTATGACCATGCACTTGCTCAATGTTAAAATCGGGATGACATTCTCGGGCGGACTCATCGACTATCTCTTGTTCGGGGTGTTGCCGAACCGGACAGCCTGGTGGCTCGTCATTCCAGTCGGTCTCGTTTTCGCGGTCATCTATTACTTTGGGTTCCGTTTCGCAATCACGAAGTTCGACTTGAAAGTACCGGGACGTGAAACCGTCGCCGAAGGCAAAGGCGCCCGCGCCGTCGTCGGAGATGATTTACCGTATGAGGTGCTCGTTGGACTCGGTGGACCGGATAACATCAAACACCTCGATGCTTGTATCACACGCTTGCGTGTCACTGTGAACGATGTCAAACAAGTCGATAAAGACTTGCTGAAAGATTTGGGAGCGGCCGGAGTGCTCGAGGTCGGGGATAACATTCAAGCCATCTTCGGTCCGAAATCGGATACGCTCAAATCGCAAATCGCGGCCATCATCGAAGGCGGCGAATATAAACCGAAAGAAAAAGCTGTCATCACACCGGAAGCGGCTGAACATGCCGACCATCGATTCCTTGCCCCGATGTCGGGTGTCATCTTATCGCTTGACGATGTGCCGGACCAAGTCTTCTCGGGCCGGATGATGGGTGAAGGATTTGCCATCGAGCCGAGCTCGGGACAAGTCGTTGCGCCGGTCACCGGTCAAATCACCACGTTCTTCCCGACGAAACATGCAATCGGCCTACTCGCGGACGACGGACGAGAGATTCTCATCCACGTCGGACTCGACACGGTCAACCTGAAAGGAGAAGGCTTCGTCGCCAAAGTGAAAGAAGGCGACCGGGTCGAAGCAGGGGACGTCTTGCTCGATGTCGACCTCAACTTGATTCGTGACAAAGTCCCATCGCTCATCACGCCGATCATCTGGACGAACGGAGACGGCAAAATCGTCGTCGTCCCATTCGGAGAGACGGTCGTCGCCGGGGAAGCGCTCGACTTCAGAACGGATGACAAAGGAGCCGAGTAAACAAAAAAGAAGCTCTCGCAACCGCGAGAACTTCTTTTTTTGTGTTACTTCTTAATATCGAATTTTTCACTGAGGAAGTTCACGACTTCTTCAGCTGTATCCATGTTGAGGACGTCGTTGACGATTGCTTCTGTTTCCGACTTCGTCAAACGTTTCACGAGGCTACGTGCGCGAAGGACGCTTGAAGCCGACATCGAGAATTCGTCAAGACCGAGTCCGAGCAGGATTGGAATCGCAAGCTCTTCTCCAGCCATCTCTCCACACATACCGACCCATTTACCGGCTTTGTGTGCTTCTGTGATGACGTTGTGGAGCAAGTTCAAGATGGCCGGGTTGAACGGTTGGTACAAGTACGAGACTTTCTCGTTCATGCGGTCCGCTGCCATCGTGTATTGAATCAAGTCGTTCGTGCCGACTGAGAAGAAGTCGACTTCTTTCGCGAATTGCTTCGCCATGACGGCAGTCGATGGAATCTCGACCATCATCCCAGTTTCGTAGTTACCGACAGCGATTCCTTCTGTCTTCAATTTTGCTTCTTCTTCGAGCAAGATGGCTTTCGCAGCACGGAACTCTTCAAGCGTCGCGATCATTGGGAACATGATGGCGAGATCACCGTGCGCTGAGGCACGGAGAAGCGCGCGAAGCTGTGTGCGGAACAAGTCCGTCTCTTCGAGGCAAAGGCGAATCGCACGATAGCCGAGGAACGGGTTCATCTCTTTTGGAAGGTCGAGGTAAGACAATTCTTTATCTCCACCGATATCGAGCGTACGGATGACGACTTGTTTGCCGTCCATACCTTCGATGACTGCTTTATAAGCTGTATACTGCTCTTCTTCCGTCGGGAACGTTTCCGAGTCCATGTAGAGGAACTCGGTCCGGTAAAGACCGATGGCGTCAGCGCCGTTTTTCAATACGCCTTCGAGGTCGTTCGGTGTACCGATGTTCGCTGCAAGTTTGACCTTGTGGCCGTCGGCTGTGATCGACTCTTCGTTGACGAGTTGTTTCAACTCTTCTTTATACGCTTCGAATGCAGCGCGTTTTTCGTTATATTCGTTGACGAGTTCTTCAGACGGGTTGACGAACACGTCGCCCTCTGTCCCGTCGATGACGACGAGATCGCCATTTTTGATTTCTTCGAGTGCTACTTTTGTACCGACGACGGCAGGGATCTCGAGTGAACGAGACATGATTGCCGAGTGAGATGTACGTCCACCGATGTTTGTCGCGAATCCTTTGACGTACTTACGGTTGAGCTGAGCTGTATCAGACGGCGTCAAATCTTCAGCGATGATGATGACTTCTTCTGAGATTGAGGCTGGCGTCATGAACGTGACACCGAGAATGTGCGCCATGACACGTTTCGTGACGTCACGAACGTCTGCTGCGCGCTCACGCATGTACTCGTTATCCATCGATTCAAAGATCATGACCATCATTTGAGCGACTTCATCGAGCGCCTTCGCAGCGTTCATGTGTTCGCTTTCAATTTTGTCGTTCACTTGTGAGACGATCTCAGGATCCTCGACGATGAGCAAGTGAGCCGAGAAAATCTCTGCCTTGTCTTCACCGAGCTCACGAAGCGTGATTTGACGGATTTCTTCGAGTTCTGTTTTTGACTGAGCGATGGCCGCTTGGAAACGGGCTTTCTCAGCTGCTACGTCCTCGATTTTGTTTGTCGGGATGTCGAATGAAGGTGTCTCCATGACGAATGCTTTCGCAACTGCGATTCCTGCAGATGCGCCAATACCTTTAATGTGTGACATAAGCGTAGTCCCTCTCTTCAAAGAAATAGTGGTTTCCAATGTTATCTCGTTAGTTCTTACCCGAAATGAAAAAGGAACTAACGAAAACCTGGAAGATTAAAGTAGCAACGGTCTACTACTAGGGGAAGCCTCGACCGAACAAAATGGCCTCGCCTCAACAGTGAGGGATGCCTGATTGCGTACTTTCTTATCCTATCATAAAATAAATCATCGTCACAACGAGGAGTTAACGCCTGAATTCGAAGAATTCATGACTCTTACGCATACTGTTTCATTATTTCGCCGAAGTTCGTTATGCTAACCATATATAAAGAAGGGAAGTGGCAAACATGTATCAAGTGAAGGATTTAGATTGGAACGGTTCATATGACACGATCGTCGTCGGAATCGGTGCTGCCGACACGATTGACGAAGGACTCGATACGTTGTTTAATGGGCGCGTCAAGTCGCTCATCCAAGCATCGGATATCTCGACGAAAACAGGGGAACTGTCCATCGTCCCGACGTTCGAAGGAACGGTCAAACGCATCCTATTCGTCGGTCTTGGACAACGCAACGAGAATACGCCTGAGAACGTGCGCAATTGGTTCGGGAAAGTCGCGAAACAAATTAAAGCACGCGCCTTCACAAACGTCGCGGTCGCGCTCGACACGTTCGGACCGAACACGGCGAAACTGTTTGCCGAAGCGTATGAGATGGCGACATATGAGCACCCTACATACAAATCTGAACCGAAGCCGGCGAAGTCAGACGTGACGATCACGTTGCTCGGTGCTGGTGTAGAGGAAGAGGCGTTGACGGGTGCCGCTTACGGACGCGGGGTCAATGTCGCACGGACGCTCACGATGATGCCGGCCAATATTTTGACGTCGGAAACACTCGCGGACTATGCGGTCGAATTGGCCGAACGTCATGGCTTCAGCCATCGCATCTTGGAGAAGGAAGAGATGGAGGCGCTCGGGATGGGTGCACTGCTCGCCGTCAATCAAGGGTCGCCCATCCCGCCGAAATTGATTGTCCTCGAATACCACGGTGCAGGCGATGCAGCGCCCGTCGCCGTCGTCGGAAAAGGAATCACGTTTGATACGGGTGGTTACTCAATCAAGCCGAAAGACGGCATCGTCGGTATGAAAGGCGACATGGGGGGCGCGGCGACCGTGCTCGGCCTATTCGAGACGCTTGCGACGACGAAACCGAACGTGAACGTCATCGGCGTTATCCCATCGACGGACAACATGATTTCGGGGGACGCGTTCAAACCGGATGATGTCATCACAGCGATGAGCGGGAAGACGATTGAAGTGCTCAATACCGACGCGGAAGGTCGTCTTGTCCTCGCCGACGCTGTCACCTTTGCCAAGACGTATGAACCGCAAGCCATCATCGATGTGGCGACGCTAACGGGCGGTGTGCTCGTCGCGCTCGGCACAGAAGTGACTGGTTGCCTGACGAACGATGCGTCGCTCTACGGCGCCTTAGAAGCTGCGAGCCGAGAGACGAATGAACTCGTCTGGCAAATGCCATACTTCGACGTCTTCATTAAACAAGTCCGGAAATCAGAAGTCGCAGATTTGAACAATTCGCCGGGCCGTTATGGGCATATGATCTTTGGTGGCGCGTTCGTCGGTGAGTTTGTCGGCGACACGCCTTGGCTCCACCTCGATATCGCCGGGACGAGTGAACGTTCGGCGGCAAGCGATCTCGGACCAAAAGGACCGACTGGGGTCATGGTGCGAACGCTCGCATTGATGCTCGAAGAGTGGAAACGTTGAAATCAGGATTGTTATTGATTGGCTTAGCCGTCGTCTCCGGACTCGGATACACGGCTTGGCCGAGTCAATGGTTGTTAGGAGTGACCGTCTTATGTGCGGTGCTCGGAATATTGTTTTTGATTCAGGAGGGACGACGTGGTCGGAGTAGGAATTGATGGCGCGCGCGGGAGCTGGGTACGAATCACGTACGACAGCATCTCGCTCTGTTTGACCATCTCAGAAAAGTTGGAAGATTTATTGATTGAAGGGGCGGTTCATTTTGTCGACATGCCGAAAGACTTGGCGACGATTGATGCGCCGGACCGGTCGTGTGATGCCTGGATGCGGTCACAACTGAAGCAGCGGAAGTCGTCCATCTTCACGCCGCCGATTCAAGACGTGCTCATGGAGGCGTCCTATGCCGAGGCGAATGCGAAGAGCCGGGAACTGGTCGGAAAAGGGATCAGTAAACAGGCGTGGAACTTGGTGCCGCGTATCCGTGAGTTTCAAACGATCACGGATGCGGATGTCTACGAGTCGCATCCTGAAGTGTGTTTTGCCGTCATGACGGGGAACGAGGCGGCCTTCAGCAAGAAGACCGAGGCGGGAGAGCTCGAACGGATCGAGTTGTTGCGCCGTTATTCGAACAGCTCGCCATGGAAATGGAAGATGTCGAACGTGCAAGTCGATGATATCATCGACGCCTGTATTTTGGCCGTTGCCGCCTATGAGGCGGGCACGACCGGGATGGTGACGCATCCGGACCAAACTGAAGGGGCACCGTTCGTGGCGGTACCGAAGACAAAAGAGCGATGACGTGTCATCGCTCTTTTGGTGTCGTCGGCCCGATGACGAACTTCCACATGTAGTGGAACACTTGGGCGTTATAGAGGGCTTTGAGCAGGACGGCCAATACCGGCCCTAAAATGAAGCCGAGTACCCCGAACAGCTGGAGCCCGACAAAAATCGAGATGAGGGCGGCGAGCGGGTCGAGGCCGATGTGAGAGCCGACGATTTTCGGTTCGGCCAGATTGCGTTGCACGATAACGACGATATAGAGGACGACGAGCCCAATCGCGAGGAACCATTCGCCCGTGACGGCGGCATAGGCGGCCCACGGCAATAACAGCGTTCCGACACCGAGGTACGGCAACAAGTCAAAGATGGCCGCGAGCAGGGCGAACGAGAACGGATTGTCGACATGAAGGATGAACATGCCGATTAAGACGATTCCGAACGTGATCGAGATGAGCGTCAATTGCGCGCGGACGTAACCGAACAGTGCCGAGCGTAAATTCGTCATGACGAGCTCGAACTCCTTAAAGCCTTTTCGTTCATTCAAGCGAGCGATGGACTTCATATAGTCCGGCCAGTCTTTCGTGATGAAGAACCAGGCGAGCACGATGACGATGAACAAGAGCAAGACGAGCGGCAACGCGCTCAAGATGTCCTGCAACAAGCCGGCGACACCTCGGGACAAGACGCCGATCGCGGCGCCGAGTTGGACACCGATTTCGGTGATACCGCCTTCGAGCGAGTTCGCCTGTTCGGGGTTCAGCCGTTGGATGCTGTCGTACGCATCGTTGACCAACGGGGCGAGTTTTTCATTGAATAGGCGTTGTATGTATTCGGTGAACGTTTCAATCTGGGCAGGCAGTTTTTCGGCGGCAATCGTCAAGTAGCGAATGAGTTGCGTCACGACGATGGCGATGATTCCGCTGACGACGCTCATGACAATCAACAAAGAAACGAGTGTGCCGAGGGCGCGTGGTAACTTGGTCTCACGCTCGAACCAATTGACGAGTGGAACCGTCAACAAGGATAACAAGAGAGCGAACACGAATGGATACGTGTACGTGAAGAGGACACTCAGTCCCCAGATGACGAAGACGAGGCCGATGATGACGAGCAGGAAACGAAGTAATTGCCATAGTCTGGCTGGCGACAAGATGCATAGCCCCTTTCTTAACAATTTGATTGAGCATAGTATACCACGCAGGCGGTAAATAAAGAGGATGGATAGGTGATTAAATATGAAGGAATTACAACGACGAATCGATCAAATGATTATTCATTTAGGTGGCTATTGGCGGCCACTATCGGGGTTGGCCCGACTGCTAGAAGAAGTCGGTGAAGTCGGCGGAGCATTGTATGCGAACGACCAATCGGCGCTACGGGAAGAACTGATGGACGTGTTCGTCATTTCGACGTGTCTGGCGAACCAGTACGCCATCACGCTTCAGCGTCAAGAGGCCGGAAATGGTCAGGAGGCGCAGGACAAGACGTACTATCGGCTCGTTCGTGAGGCCGGGGAAGTCGGACGGATTTTAAACGCCTATGAAGGGGACAAAAAACTGAAGGCGTCCGCGACGCCGGGTTCGTTGCAGCGACATATCGAGGCTGTACAACGAGCGGTCCTCGACCTTGCGTCCCAAAACGACTTTGATTTATATGCAGCGATTGTCTCACTCATCGAAGACAAGTCATCCCGGGACTTCGGACGTTTCGACCATACCCCGGACCCGATCACGGAAGCGTCGGTCCGCGCCTACGTGGCGTATGTCGAAGGACGCTATTGGGGTGGAGTAGCGGCTAAACCTTTCGAGGAGGCGAGCCGATATAGAGAGCGAGAAAGGCATTTGACGCGATTTTTAAAAATTGCCGAAGTGGAAGGGCTTGATGGATTCGTGATCCGTCAGCCAGAGCCTCCGCTCCAAACAAACGGCTCGTTGACTGCAGCTTTCCAGCTCCCGGACTCTTTCGTGGTCGAGACCGAGCGGCATGGTGCCGATTCGTTCTTGATTGTTCGAAAACAAGGGTAAAAAACATTCCCCTTTTTTGTAAAAAGTATTCATAATTTTTTCAAATATTTACTTTTTTAATAAAAGCAATGTGCTACTATGAAGGTGTTGTCAGTTGCGATGCGCGTAGAAGAAAGGAATATTTTGGATGAATATGAAGCTTTTTAAACTTGCCCTCATCATGATCGTCTTGTTGTTTTCAATCCAAATACCGTCAGCTGAAGCGGCTACTTTGGAAGGAGAAACAACTGTCAATCTGAATGTGCGCGCTACACCGAGCACGAACGGGAAATTGATTCACACGCTAAAAAAGGGAACAAAAGTAAAATATGGAACTTATAACAAAGAGTGGAGCAAAATATATTTAAACAGTCGTACGTATTATGCTTCAGCACAGTATATCAAGCGAATCGCTACACCATCTTCGACCGTAACGAAGCAAGCGGCCACTTCGACAGGCGTGACCACGGTCAACTTGAATATCCGTGTGTCCGCCCATAGCAAAGCGACTGTCTATCGGACGCTCAAAAAAGGCACGACCGTCCAATATGCGGTCCACAACTCGTCTTGGGCAAAAGTGTATATCGGCGGCAAAACGTATTATGCGGCCAAAGCATACATTGCCCCGAAAGTCGTCGCCTCGACACCGACCGTGACGAAAGAGGATGGTTATGCCAACCGATCGTTGAAGCTGTTCGGTGAACGAAATCAACGGTCGACCGTATTGAAGGTGCTTCCGGTCAAGTCGAAAGTCGTCTCGAGCAAGTACAATACGAGCTGGTCAATCGTCTATCTCGGCAATGAGACGTTCTTCACGCCGACCGCTTGGATTACGTCGGGAGCGCCAGCCACTCCTCCGGCGACGACAAAACCGCCAGTAGTGAAAACGAATGGTTACGCGAACCGTGAGTTGAAGCTGTTCGGTCAGCGCAATCAACGTTCAACGGTGTTGAAGGTATTGCCGATTAAGTCGAAGGTCGTCTCGAGCAAGTACAACACGAGCTGGTCGGTCGTCTATCTCGGGAACGAGACGTACTACACGCCGACAGTTGGGATCACGACGGGTGCGCCTCCGGTAGCAAAACCGCCGGTAGCGAAGCCACCGGTCATTCAAAAAGTACAAGGCTATGCGAATCGGAATGCGAACCTCTACAAGAAAACGCTTCAGTCTTCACCGGTCGCTCGCGTATTGCCGAAGTATACGACCGTGACTTACAGTAAACATAATTCGAGCTGGTCGGTCGTCTATATCGGAACGGAGACGTTCTATACGCCAACGTCTTGGCTGACGGCTGGAAAGGCCCCGGCCGCCCCTGCGGCCACGCCGAAAGGGAAAGTGTACACGAATACACCAGGAGACGTGTTGAACGTTCGGGCGAGCGCTTCGGCGAGCTCGGCGGTTCTCGGTCGCCTCACGCACGGGACTCAAGTCGACCATTACGGTTCGGCGAACGGTTTCTATAAAATCAAGTACAATGGCCGCGATGGCTACATCTCAACGGCTTACGCGATGACGCTTAAACCGAATGCAACGAGTGGCGCCGTCATCGTCCTCGATGCGGGACATGGAGGCGGTGACCCGGGAGCGGTCAATGGATCACTTTATGAGAAGACGATCGTCCTCGACGTGACGAAGCGGGTCGAGACGTATCTTCGGTCGAAATATGGATATCAAGTCCGGTTAACGCGCTCGACGGACGTCTATTTGACGCTCGATCAACGCGTTCAGACCGCTAAGACACTTCGCGGCAACTTGTTCGTCAGCTTGCATACAAACGCAGCGACGACGCCTGCGGCCAAAGGGGTCGAAACATTCTATTCGTCTTATTCGGCCCATAGCGCCAAGAGCCGTGTCCTGGCGACGAATATCCAATCCAATCTGATGGGGAAAATGTCCGGGATGACGAACCGTGGCGTCAAGACGGCGAACTATTATGTCATCAGTTATAATACGATGCCATCGGCCCTCGTCGAACTTGGCTTCATCTCATCTCCGCAAGACGTCACACATTTACGAAATAACACCTCGCGTCAACGGATGGCGGAAGGCGTCGCAGAAGGAATTGCCCAATATGTACGTGCCTATCATTAAGCTTCATTCATTATAAAAATCCCCCGACTCATCGTGAGTCGGGGGATTTTGTGCTTACAGGTCGTCGAAGCCGTTGGCGTCGGTGACTTTCGCGTACGAACGTGATTTTTGTTCGAAGAAGTCTGACTTGGTCGCGTTCAATGAATCATCTGAATAAGCGCGAATCCATGGCATGACATCCTCATTGAACCCTTCATACAGATCGTTCAAGCCGATGACGCGGAGACGCTTGTTGGCGAGGTATTTGACGTAGTCGCGCATCTCGCTGACGTCGAGTCCATCGAGGTCACGCAACACATACTCACACCATTCGATTTCAAGGTCGACGGCTTCCGCCATCGTGTCGTAGACGAACTGGCTGAAGCTACCGTCCGCGTCAATCTCCGGATTTTCCGTCAAGACGGCCCGGAGCAACTGGCTGACGAAGTAGGAATGTTGCATCTCGTCGCGCTGGATGTAACTGATCATCGTCGACGTGCCGACCATCTTCTGATGGCGCGCCAAGTTATAGAAGTAGGCGAAACCGGAATAGAAGTTGATGCCTTCGAGGATGATCGAGGCGACGAGCGATTTGGCAAACGTCTCGGCCGTTTGATCGGCGCGGAAGTCCTCATATAAGTCCAAGATGAATTGGTTGCGTTTCATGACCATCTCGTCGTCCTTGGCGATATCGAAAATACGATTTTGTTCGCTGAGCGGGACGAGGCTCGAGAGGACGTAGCTATACGATTGGTTATGAACGACTTCTTGCTGAGCGATGACGGCGAGCACGGCGTGCACCGACGAGTCGGATGAGAACATTGATGACTCGAGGATGTAACGCGTCTGCACCGAGTCAAGGATTGACAGCAGACCGATGATGCGTTTGAAGGCATCCTGCTCGCGCTCCGTCAACTGTGGCCATTGCTGCATGTCTTTGGACATCGAAATCTCATCCGGGATCCAAAAGTTCGAGAGCAGTTGCTTATAGATGGTATAAAACTGTGGATAGGCGATGTCGTTCCAATTCACGATGGAACTCGTCTCGCCCCCGATAATGGCTGTCGCCCGGTTAGGATGTTTGGGCGACAGTAGTTTGATCTTTTGAATGTTCATGGACATATACTCCTTCTTCGGCATTTCTAGCCAACCGTTCGGCCCAATGACGGACGTTGTACGGTTGATTGCGCGGTGATTGCTCGATTTTCAACGTTTCACCGGCGAGGGGGATCCCGTACTTCGAAAGGTGGTACGCCATCTCATCGACCGCTCGACAGAAGTGGACGAACATCTTGTCCCCGGTCCCGAATACGGCGGCTTGGCGAAGCGGCACGTCGAGCTCTTTCAAGACGAGCCGGAACGTGTCTTTCATCTCGTCCGGCAAGACGCCGTCGGCCCACGTGTACGATCCGAAATAGACGAGGTCGTACGTGGCGAGCGATCGGGCTTCGCGATGGCCGATGCGGTCCGCCTCGAACAAGACGACGCGGTCGCCCCGATTAACGTGGCTTTCCTGAATCAATTCGGCGACTTCTTCTGTATTCCCACTCATGGAACTATAGACGATGGCGATGTGCATGGTCGTTCCCACCTTTCTGTTACGTGACGTTATGAAGCACACGATTCACATTCGTCGACTTCAACAGTCGTCGAACGCGTGTAGTAGATTGATTTCATTCCGAGCGACCACGCCTCGAGGTGCATCGAGAGGAGTTCGGTCGCTTTGACGTCGTTTTTGACGTACAGGTTGAAGCTGATTGCTTGGTCGATGTGACGCTGGCGCGCCGCGTTTTGACGGATGCTCCAGAGTTGATCGACTTCGAACGCTGATTTATAGAACCAGTTCGTCTCCGAGTTGAGGTCAGGGACCGTCACCGGAATCTTATAGTTTTTCTTCTCTTCCGAGTAGACCTTCTTATAGACCGGGTCGATTGACGCGGTGCTGCCAGCGATGATGGCCGTCGACGAGTTCGGAGCGACCGCCATCATATAGGCGTTGCGGACACCGTTTTGATGGACCGCTGCGGCGAGACCGTCCCAATCGAGTTCGTCGTGTGAGCGGTAGTTGCGGCGCTTGAAGTACTCACCCGTGTGCCATTCCGATCCTTCGAAGACCCCGAACGCGCCTTTTTCTTTGGCGAGTTCCATCGAGGCTTGAATCGTCAAGTAGGCGATTTTCTCGTACAGCTTCTCCGCGTACTGGACGGCATCGACCGATTCCCAACGGATGCCCTCAAGTGCGAGCAAGTGATGCCAGCCGAACGTGCCGAGTCCGACGGCGCGGTATTTCTGGTTCGTGATCATCGCTTGTGGCACTTCGATCGTGTTCAAGTCGATGACGTTGTCGAGCATCCGCATTTGAATCGGGATGAGTCGCTCGAGGACGTCCGATTTGACGGCTCGGGCGAGGGCGATTGAGCTCAAGTTACAGACGACGAAGTCACCAGGTGTCTTCGTGATGACGATTTTTCCGTCTTCCGTGTACTCTTCATCGATTGTCGTCGGCGACATGTTTTGCGCGATCTCTGAGCAGAGGTTCGAGCTGTAAATCATGCCCGCGTGTTTGTTCGGGTTGGCACGGTTCACGGCGTCGCGGAAGAACATGTAAGGCGTTCCTGTCTCGAGCTGTGAGCGCATGTACCGTTTGACGAGGTCGATGGCCGGCACCGTGACGCGAGTCAGTTCAGGCGTATTGACGCACGCCATGTATTTCTCCGTGAATGAACCGCCGTTCTCTGTCTCATCATAGAAGTCTTCGAGGCTGAAGCCCATGACCGTCCGGATCTCGTGCGGGTCGAACAAGTGCCAGTCACCGCGGGCTTCGACCGTACGCATGAACAAGTCTGGCAAACAGACGCCCGTGAACAAATCGTGGGTCCGGAGACGCTCGTCCCCGTTATTCAATTTCGCATCGAGGAACTCGAAGATGTCCTTATGCCAAATGTCGAGGTAGACGGCAATAGAGCCTTGGCGCATGCCGAGCTGGTCGACCGAGACGGCCGTGTTGTTCAACTGTTTCATCCAAGGGAGCGCGCCGCTCGAGACACCTTTGAAGCCTTTGATGTCACTGCCGCGTGAGCGGATCTTGCCGAGATAGACGCCGATCCCGCCGCCGCCTTTCGAGAGCGTGGCCACGTCCGTGTTCGAATCGTAGATGCCACGGAGTGAGTCGTCGACCGTATCGATGAAGCATGAGCTGAGCTGCCCGTACGATTTCCCGGCATTCGAGAGCGTCGGTGTGGCAACCGTCATATAGAGGTTCGAGAGTGCCCAGTACGCTTCTTCGACGAGTTTGACGCGCTGGTCGGCGTTCTCCTTTTGCATGAGCGTCATGGCGATGACCATGAACCGCTCTTGCGGTAACTCGTATAGGTTCTTGACATGGTCACGGCCGAGATAACGGTCCGACAACGTCCGGAGACCGATGTAAGTGAACATGCGGTCGCGTGACGGGTCAATCAACGTCTCCAAGTAGGCAATGTCTTCTTTTGAGTACGTATCGAGTAGGGCCGACGTGAAGATGCCTTTTGTCGTGAGCGTCTCAATCATCGGATAGAGCGCACCGTAACGCATCGAGGCGTCATAGCCACGGTTTCGTGCCGCTTCTAAATAAAGGCGGTTTAAGTACATCTCAGTGGCAACGAACGTCCAGTCCGGCTCTTCTGCCTGCAACATGTCGAGGGCGTGCATCGTCAAGAGTTCATATACTACATCTTGTGTCAGTGTCTTTCCTTCGAGCGCCCGAACGGCCCGTTCTTCATATCGTTCAACACTGAGTTGTGGGTAGCGTTGTTTAAGGGATTGGATCAATGGCGAGACGTCAGCGAGCGTTGGCGTCGCAGCCAACAGCGTCTCGTGGTGGATAGGGGATGTCAAAACGATCACTCCTTCTTCGGATGTAGATATTATAAAGGTATAGCGGAACTTGTCCGATACGACGTCAATGTGAGCGGAACGTGATAAATATCCGTTAACTATATATTGACGTTTTCTTCTCTTTTTAATCATAAATCACCTATATTTAGTTTTGCAATCTTGACATTCGGCAAACTGCAGACGCTTGAATTACTTTTACTCAAAAACGGCGCTGTCATCCGATTTGAGATGAGATTTGAGATAGAAAAAAGTTTGAGCGACGGTTAAACGACAGCACATTCATTTTTATGTAAGCGGTCAATCGAGAAGCGAACGACCTCATTCGGCAGTCGCCTTCGTTGTTTTTTGAGAAAATCCTGCTTCTTTTCACTGTTGATTCATTACTATATATAGTGGTCGCTTGTTTTTGAAAACGAGGGAAATTCGAACGCTCACTAGCATCGGATTGAAAAGTGAGGTAGATTGAGGGAGTACGATTTGAAATCAAGGTAAAAAGAAGGGTTTAACAAATGAGAGCAGAAGACTTATTATTAGCATGGGACCCACTCGGTTACGGGCTTGGGTCGTATGGACCAGAGTTTGATGATATCGCCTTGGCGCTCATCCACATCGACACGATCGATGAGTTGGATGAAACGATTCGCCGGATTTTGACAGACGCGTTCGGCGACTGTCCGACCGAATCGGAAACACGGGCCATGGCGGCACACTTACTCGCGTCTTCAGAATCTTGTCACTTATAAGGGGGAACCACGATGTTACGTATCGATCCAACACCGAATCCAAATGCAATGAAAATCACACTTCCTGAGAACGTCTTCGGCGCGAAAAGCCAAAGCGTAAAAGCTGGCGAAGAGACGGACCAACCGCTTCTCGCGAAACTCGTCGCCATCGAAGGCGTGGAGAGCGTATTCGCTTATGGCGATTTCGTCACGGTATCAAAAGAGAATGGCGTGAGCTGGGAAACAATCTTGCCACACGTCGAAACTGCTTACCGCGGATGAACCCGCTCGTTTCCATCGTCATCCCGGTCTATTCACGGGAGACAGAACTGACCGAACTGCTGGAAAGCCTGGTCGTCCAGACGTTTCAACAGTTCGAAGTACTTGTAATCAATAATGACGGGCCGCCAAAACAGCATCTTTTGGCGCCTTTTTTGAATCGATTGTCGATTCGTTATATCGAACTTGGCGAGAACCATCACGTCAAAGCCCGCAATCTCGGCGTGCAAGAGGCGAACGGCGAGTATGTCTTGTTGCTCGACGATGACGATCTGCTCATGCCGACACATCTCGAGCAGGCGCTCGAGGACATCCGCGCGGCCGACCTCGTCTTCACGGATGCGGAACTGTTCCGCTTCATATGGGAAGACGGACGCCGACGCGTCACCGACTGGGAAGCGTTCGCCTACGACCTCGATTTGGAACGACTCCGTCAAGACTCGACGTTCATCCCGTCCGGCACGCTGTATCGAAAACAGCTCCACGAGACGATTGGACCGTTCGACGAGGATGTCTATAACTACTGGGACTGGGATTTCATTCTACGTGTCAGCGAAGTCGGGACGATTCGGCATCCCGCGCGCGCGACCGTGCTATACGCGTTCAACGGCACGGACAATCTGTCGGCCAAACAAGATGAGACGCGTCGTCGTTACTTTGATCGGTTCTGTCACAAGCACGGCCTCGTCAATATGGAGATGAAAAACTTCCATATCGTTCAAGCCGAGCGACGGGACTACGTGAGACAGACAGAGAGAACGTTCACAGGGGCGTTCCCCGGTAGAACGGAAGGAGAATAAATTATGTACACATCGAAAGAATTAGAACTGCTCGAGTTGCTCGAAGAGAAAGGCTACCTCGAGACGAAATTGTTGGCGAACTTGCTAGCGACAGACGAGGCGACCGTTGAGGCGATGCTCGAGAAGTTCAAGGCGGACGGAATTTTGCTCGGTTTCCGGGCGATGGTCAACTGGCAAAAAATCAATCGGCACGACGTCACGGCGTTCATCGACGTCAAAGTCACACCGAAACGTGGCCGCGGCTTCGACGAGGTCGCCGAGCGGATTTATCGCTTCCCGGAAGTGACGGCGCTCTATTTAATGTCAGGGGCTTACGATTTGCAAGTCGTCATTCGGGCAAACTCACTCCAAGACGTCGCGTCGTTCGTGTCGGATAAACTGTCACCGCTCGATTCGGTCGTCTCGACGACGACGCACTTCAAACTGAAGACGTATAAACACGATGGTATCTTGTTCACCCCACAAGTCGAAGACAAACGGTTGAACATCACGCCATGAAGTCACTATCTCAACAAGTCGTCTCGATGAAGCCGTCCGGCATCCGCCGCTTCTTCGATTTGGCGCAAACGATGGAAAACGTCGTCTCTCTCGGGGTGGGGGAGCCAGATTTCATCACGCCATGGAATGTGCGCGAGGCGAGCTATGCAGCGCTCGAGCAAGGTTATACGGCTTATAGCGCCAACGCAGGACTCCTCGAATTGCGACAAGAAATCGCGAGTTATATGACGGACCGCTTCGGGGCGACGTATGATCCGGCGACGGAATTGATTGTCACAACGGGCGCATCGCAAGCGCTCGATATCGCGTTCCGGGCACTCCTCAACCCGGGTGACGAGGTCATCGTCGTCGAGCCGGCCTTCGTTTCATACGGACCGCTCATCGAACTCGCTGGCGGGACGGTCGTTCCTGTCGCCTGTCGTCCGGAGAACGGGTTCCGTTTGAACCGGGACGATGTCGAGGCGGCCATCACCGAACGGACGAAGGCGATGCTCCTCTGTTTCCCATCGAATCCGACCGGGGCCACGATGACGGGCGAAGAGCTCACCGAAATTGCGGAACTCGCGACGAAACACGATCTCTGGGTCGTCAGCGATGAGATTTATGCCGAGCTGTCTTACGATGAGCCGTTCACGAGTTTCGCGACGCTCCACGATATGCGCGAGCGGACGGTTGTCGTCAACGGGTTCTCGAAGGCGTTCGCGATGACGGGCTGGCGGCTCGGGTTCACATGCGCGCCGGAAGTCGTGACGCGAGAAATGCTCAAAGTCCATCAATACGGCATGATGTGTGCCCCGACACTCGTCCAATTCGGCGGTCTCGAGGCGCTCCGTAGTCGCGACCAACATGTACCGAAGATGGTGAAGAGCTATCGACAGCGCCGTAACTACTTCATCCAGGCCCTCAATGACGCCGGATTACCGACGCACGTGCCGGGAGGCGCGTTCTATGCCTTCCCGTCAATCCGTCACACGGGCTTGACGAGCGAAGAGTTCGCCGAGCGTCTCTTGCTCGAGGAACGGGTCGCGGTCGTACCGGGCAACGCGTTCGGTGCGAGTGGCGAAGGTTTCGTCCGTGCCAGTTACGCGACGTCGGTCGAACAGTTACAAGAAGCGATTCGTCGCATCGATCGGTTTATGAAACAGTTCGAGGTGACGACAACAACAACAGACTCTCAGCGATGAGGGTCTGTTTACGTTTTAGCGGTATAATAGGTGGGAAAAGACGAGCGAGGTGAAGCCAATGGAACAAGTGGATTTTGTAGCAATCGGCTGTGGGCCGTACAATCTCGGATTGATGGCGCTCAGTGAAGCGACTTCATTGAAGGGTGTCTGTTTTGAGGAACGGGACGACTTCAAGTGGCACGAAGGCATGCTGCTCGAGTCGGCGACGATGCAGACGCATTACTTATATGATCTCGTGACGCTTGCCGATCCGACGAACCGTCACAGTTATTTGAACTATTTGAAACAGAACGGCCGCTTGCAGACATTCATCGTCCAGGAGAGCCCGACAATTCCCCGGACGGAGTTCAACCGGTATTTACAATCGGTCGCCGCCTCGCTCGACACGATCAAGTTCTCACACCGGGTCACCGATGTCCGTCCGGCGGCGGATGGGTTTCTCGTCACGGTCGAGACACCGGATGGGGAAACGGTGCTGTCGTCACGTCACGTCGTCATTGGTACGGGAGCAGAACCGCTTGTCCCGGACGCCTTCCAAGATGTCGTCCATACGAGTTCGTATCGGATGGAGCGGGAGCGCTTGCTTGAAACCGATCGCATCGTCATCATCGGTAGCGGTCAAAGCGCGGCTGAAGTGTATCTCGACTTATTGACCCGGTCCGATAAAATGCGCCAACGCATCGATTGGGTGACGCGCTCGGATGTGTTCGAATCACTAGAGAGCGGTAAGCTCGGCGAGGAAATTTTCAGCTTGCCGTATGTCGACTATTTCAATCAATTGCCCTATGCGGAGCGGGAGCAGCTCGGGAAAGCGTTCGAGCGGTTCCGGAACGGGGTCAATCCTGAGACGCTTCGGGCGATTTATGGATTTTTGTATCATCGGACGGCGGACGGAAGTGATCAAGCGACGAACCTGTACACTCAGATTGAAATCGAGCACATCGCACACGAAATCGTTTATACTGTCGAAGGGACGCAACAATATACGGGGCAATCGTTTACGGGTGAATATGATGCGGTCGTAGCGGCGACCGGATATCGACCGCGCATCCCGACATGGGTCGAACGGTTCGACATCGAATGGGAGGCGGAGCAGCAGTGGCGTGTCAACAATCGCTATCAGATTGCGACGAAGACGACGTTGGCGGGAAGTTTATTTACCCATACGAATTTAGAACATTCGCACGGTCCGGCAGCGACGAATTTGGGGATGGCAGTGTATCGAAACGCAATCATGTTGAATGAAATGATGGGGGAAACGGTGTTTGATGTGGCCGCGCAGCAACCGTTTACAAGTTTTTGAACAAAAAAAGGGCTAGGCGTTAGCCTAGCGGAATCAGGGGGGAATACTTGAAGTCTTGCTTGATTTGTATTTACCCGACCCGTCGACTTTGAAACACAAAAACAATCCCAAATAATCTTTTTTACTAATTTGTACACTTTATCGAAAAAAGTATGTTATAGTAAGTTGATGAATTTAGCATAGGAGTGTTTGTAATGGCAAAATACGAAAAAGATCAAGTTTTAAAAGGTAAAGTAACAGGAATCCAACCTTTCGGTGCGTTCGTCGCACTCGACGACGAGACTCAAGGTCTTGTCCACATCTCTGAAATCTCACACGACTACGTGAAAGACGTGAACGAGTACGTTCAAGTCGGTCAAGAAGTTGAAGTGAAAATTCTTGATGTTGATGAAGCATCTAAGAAAATCAAGCTTTCAATGAAAGCAACACAAGAAGCTCCAAAACGCGAGAAGTCGGCTAAGCCAGCTCGTCGTGGCGCACCACGCCGCAACGAAGCTTCAAACTTCAAGCAAGAAGAAGCACCAGGCTTCACTGTCCTCAAGGACAAGCTCGAAGACTGGATCAAAAACACGAACTTCAAAAAGTAAGTGATTGAGACGACCTGCCTTGTGCAGGTCGTCTTTTTTTTGTACAGGAAATGTCCCACACGTTCACGAACAGTACAGAAAAGGAGTGAGGACCATGAAAATCGGAATCATCGGTACGGGCGGGATTGCCAAGACCGCCCATATCCCGCAATACATCGCAGCAGGCGCAGACGTCGTCGCCGTTATGAATCGGACACGCGAACGCGGGGAGGCGGTGGCGAAGCAGTTCGGAATCGAACGGGTGTACGAGACGGTCGAGGAGATGCTCGCCGAAGAGACACTCGATGCGGTCAGCATCTGTACACCGAACGCCTTACATAAACAACAAGTCATTGCCGCACTCGAGGCCGGCTGTCACGTCCTCTGCGAGAAACCGCCGGCCATCTCGGCTTACGAGGCGAACGAGATGCTAGAAGCGGCCAGACGAGCTGAGCGAACCCTTCATTATGGCTTCCATTACCGGCATCGGTCGGATACCCAACTATTGAAGCGGATGATCGAGGCGGGTGAACTCGGACACATCTATGCCGCGACCGCGCTCGCCCTTCGGCGCCGTGGCATCCCGGGATGGGGCGTGTTCACGAATAAAGAGTTGCAGGGCGGCGGCGCACTGCTCGATATCGGGGTACATATGCTCGACCTTGCCCTCTATTTGATGGATTATCCGAAGCCGGTCGATGTGGTCGGTCACGTCGGTCAATATCTCGGAACACGACCTGGTGTCGGGCTGATGGGCGATTGGGACGCGGACGCGTTTTCGGTCGAAGACACGGCGCGGGCGATGGTCACGTTCGATAATGGGGCATCCTTGTTCTTAGACGCGAGTTTCATGGCCAACGTCGACGCGGCGGACACGATGCGGGTCGAACTGCGTGGAACGAACGGTGGCGCGTCGCTGTTCCCACTCGTCATCCATACGGAAGAGCACGGGGCGTTGTTCGATAAGACACCGGCTCACCTCGCGCTCGAAGACCCGTATGCGAGACAGATTCACACGTTTCTCGAGGCGTGTCGTCAGGAGCCGTCGTACCAGCAAGCGGAACAGGCGGTGACGCTCCATACAATCATCGACCGCATCTACGCTCAGGCCTGATTGCTTTTCAATCACAAAAAACAGGGTATATAGTGTAGGTGTTACATATTTTCGAAGGAGGATGAATTATGCACAACTTTGAATACAAAAACCCGACGAAACTTATTTTCGGGACTCATCAAATCGAAAAACTCGCGAGCGAGTTACAGGCGCTTGACGCCAAGAAAGTGATGCTCGTCTATGGAGGCGGGAGCATCAAAAAGAACGGCACGTACGAAGAAGTCGTGGCCGAGTTAAACAATGCTGGGATCGACTACGTCGACTTCTCAGGCGTCGAGCCGAACCCGCGCATCGAGACGGTACGTCGCGCGGTCAAACAAGCACGCGAAGAGAACATCGACGCGTTGCTCGCGGTCGGCGGTGGTTCGGTCATCGATTGTACGAAACTCATCTCGGCGGCCATCCCGTATGAAGGCGACGCTTGGGATATCGTGCTTCGCGACCACATCCCGACAGAAGCGGTCCCGTTCGGTACGGTGCTCACGCTCGCAGCGACTGGCTCTGAAATGAACTCGGGCTCGGTCATCACGAACTGGGAGACGCAAGAGAAGTACGGTTGGGGCCACCCGCTTGTCTATCCGACGTTCTCGATTCTCGATCCGCGTTATACGGTATCGGTACCGAAAGATCAAACGATTTACGGCATCGTCGATATGATGAGTCATTGTTTCGAGCAATACTTCCACCCGAACCATGCGCCGGTCCAAGAGCGTATGACGGAAGGCGTGTTGAAAGCGGTCGTCGAATCGGCACCGAAACTCGTCAATGACTTGGAGAACGTCGACTTGCGCGCCATCATCTTGTTCGCCGGAACGATCGCCTTGAACGGAGTGCTCCAAATGGGCGCCTCGGGCGACTGGGCGTCACACAACATCGAGCATGCGGTCTCGGCTGTCCATGACATCCCACACGCAGGCGGACTCGCAATCTTGTTCCCGCGCTGGATGGAGCATGTGCTTGAAGAAGACAACGCCGCTCGATTTGCACGCCTCGGGACGGAAGTGTTCAACGTTGAACCGGCCGGTAACGATCTTGAGACGGCGAAACGGACGATTGCAGCTGTCCGCGCCTTCTTCGACGAGCTCGGTGCACCAAGCTCACTCCGTGACTATGACATCGATGAATCGACATTTGACGCCATCCTCGACTCGGCGATGAAACGAGGCGCATTCGGTCGCTTCCGTACGCTCGAACGTGAAGACGTCGCAGCGATTCTTGAACTGAGCAAATAAGGCGATTTCATGCCTATTTTGCAATAATGATTGAACGAATCCGACGTTTCCGTTTATGATGGGTCATGTATGGCTCTTCAATGAGCGATTTAAAGGAGGAAATGACATGTCAACAGTACGTTTCGATTATTCAAACGCCCTGTCTTTCGTCGGGGAACATGAAGTCGATCAATTGCAAGAAACCGTGAAAGCAATGCATTCGGTCATTCATGACCGCAGTGGGGCAGGTAGCGATTTCCTTGGGTGGGTCGACCTTCCAACAAACTACGATACGGATGAGTTTGCTCGCATCAAAGCGGCTGCGGAACGAATCCGTGAAAATTCGGACGTCCTCGTCGTCGTCGGAATCGGTGGATCATACCTCGGCGCACGCGCGGCAATCGAGATGCTCCAACATTCATTCTTCAACGTGTTATCTAAGGAAGAACGCAACGCACCACAAGTCTTCTTCGCCGGCCACAACATCTCGTCGACATACTTGACGGAGTTGCTCCAAGTGCTCGAAGGCAAGGACGTCTCAGTCAACGTCATCTCGAAATCGGGAACGACGACTGAACCGGCCATCGCGTTCCGTGTCCTCAAACAGTTCATGGAAGACAAGTATGGTCAAGATGGCGCACGTGAACGTATTTATGCGACGACAGACCGTGCCCGTGGCGCCTTGAAGACGCTCGCGGATGCAGAAGGCTACGAGACGTTCGTGATTCCAGATGACGTAGGAGGTCGCTTCTCGGTGCTCACACCGGTCGGACTCCTTCCGATCGCGGCAGCAGGCATCGACATCGACGCCCTCATGGAAGGTGCACGCGATGCCCAAACGGCTTACTCGTCTCCGAACTTGGCGGACAACGAAGCGTATCAGTACGCGGTCGTCCGTAACGCTTTATATGCGAAAGGCAAGTCGATCGAGTTGCTCGTCAACTACGAACCAGCCTTGCATTACGTATCGGAGTGGTGGAAACAGCTTTATGGCGAGTCAGAAGGGAAAGACAACAAAGGGATTTTCCCGGCGGCAGTCGACTTCTCGACGGATCTCCACTCGATGGGACAATACATTCAGGAAGGTCGTCGTGACTTGTTCGAGACGGTTATCCGTGTCACGAACGTCCGTCACGCGATGAACGTGCCGGAAGATTCACAAGACCTCGATGGCTTGAACTTCCTCGCTGGTGAGACGATTCAATTCGTCAACGACAAGGCAGCTGAAGGAACACTCCTCGCCCACACGGACGGAGAAGTCCCGAACCTCGTCGTCGAATTGCCAGAGATGACGCCGTACCACCTCGGTTACTTGTTCTACTTCTTCGAGAAGGCATGCGCGATGAGCGGATACATCCTCGGAGTGAATCCGTTCAACCAACCAGGCGTTGAAGCGTATAAAGCGAACATGTTCGCGTTGCTTGGAAAACCAGGTTACGAAGAGCAAAAAGCTGAGCTTGAAAAGCGCTTGAACCAATAATTTTGAGTAGGTCCGCTCCGGCGGGCCTATTTTTTTGTTTGAAACTAGTGGAAGACAAGGTAAAGTGAGAGTAGACAGGGGAAAGAAAGGGATGGACTATGTTGACATTCACGGACTACTATCACAATAAAGTCGAGTTGAGCTTTGCGCACTATCCATTTTCGGATACACCGCTCCACGTCTGGGTCGTCGCTCGCTTTGAAAATCAATGGGTGCTGACGAAGCACAAGCAGCGCGGACTCGAGTTTCCGGGTGGGAAAGTCGAACCCGGCGAACACGAGGATGACGCCGCGATTCGGGAAGTGTATGAAGAGACGGGTGGTGTCGTGAAGACGCTCCATTATCTCGGCCAATATCGCGTGCTCGGGCGCGGCGACACGGTCATTAAAAATATTTATTTCGCCGAAATCGAACGTTTCGACGATCATCCGGCGGTCGACGAGACCGATGGGGCCGTCCTTATGAAGGAATTGCCGACGAATCTGCTCCGGAACAATCGGTACAGCTTCATGATGAAAGACCGGGTGCTCCCGGAAACGATGAAGGTGCTCTATGAAAAACAATTGGTTTGACAAGGTCGAGGTCCTGCCGCCGTACGCCGGTTATCCGGTCCATCGTGGCTGGTATGCGACGCGTGACGGTGAGGACGTCGTCGCCTATACGATCACACCGAAACGGCCGAACGGACACGTCCTGTTCTATCTGCGCGGCGGAACAGGACGCATCGGGGATGTGCGTTTGCCCCGGTTGATGCAGTTCGCTGCCAAAGGTTTTCACGTCGTGGCGCCCGTTTACCGGGGTAACCATGGCGGGAGCGGGAAAGAGGACTTCGGCGGCGCCGATCTAGAGGACGTCCTGTCTCTCTACGATCGCGTCCGTCGAACGGATACGTTCATTCATGCCCTTGGTTTCTCGCGCGGGGGCATGATGGCGTTGTCGCTCGCCGCGGAACGACCGCTCACGTCCGTCACGTCATGGGCGGGTGTGACCAATCTCGAGTGGACATATGAAGAACAGCGTTCGATGCGGAAGATGTTGCGCCGTATGACCGGGGGCGACCCGGAAGCGGCCCGTGCCGCTTATGTTGAGCGCTCGCCGCTCTACAAGGAATGGGATGCACCGACGTTGTTGATTCACGGCACCGATGATGAACAAGTCCGCCTCCGCCATGCGACGGCGGTCGCGGAACGGATGGGGGAGCGGGCCGAACTTTGGGTCGTCCCCTTCGCCCATCAACTCCCGTTTTGGGAAAAATGGAAGACGACCGATGCGGCGATGGAATGGATGCTCGCCAACTCAAAAAAATGAGACGATTGCCGATTCGGCAGTCGTCTCATTTTTCGTTATACGATGATTGGTCCGGCCGCAACGACCGCCTCACTCGCTTTCGTGAATCGTTTGAAATTGTCCTGGAACTTCCGGGCGAGCGCCGTTGCTTCGGCATCGTAGCGCGCTCCGTCTTTCCATGTGTCCCGCGGATTGAGCACGTCGCCTGGCACGCCGTCAATGTGGCGTGGAATCTCGACATTGAAAATGTCGTGGCGCGTCGTCTCGACGTCACGCAATTTGCCGTTGACCGCCGCGTTCACCATCGCCCGTGTATAGGCGAGCTTCATCCGTGATCCTTCTCCGTACGCGCCGCCGGTCCAACCCGTGTTGACGAGATAGACGTCGACGTCGTGCTTCTCAATCAGCGTACCGAGCATGTCCGCATAGCGTTCCGGTGCGAGCGGCAGGAACGGTGACCCGAAGCAGGTCGAGAACGTCGCCTGTGGTTCAGTGACGCCGCGCTCCGTGCCGGCGAGTTTTGACGTATACCCTGACAAGAAGTGGTACATCGCCTGCTCTTTCGTCAATTTGCTGATTGGAGGCAATACCCCGTATGCATCGGCCGTCAAGAAGACGATCGTGTTCGGATGACCGGCCCGTGACGGAAGCATCGCGTTATCGATGAATTGAATCGGATAGGCGGCCCGTGTGTTCTCGGTGAGCGAGATATTCTTATAATCCGGTGCCCGGTTCTCGTCTAAGACGACGTTCTCAATCAATGAGCCGAAACGGATGGCATCGTAGATTTCCGGCTCGTTCTCGCGCGACAAATTGATCGTCTTCGCGTAGCAACCGCCCTCGATATTGAAGACGCCGTCGGGTGACCAACCGTGCTCGTCATCCCCAATCAAATGGCGTTCCGGGTCGGCCGACAGTGTCGTCTTCCCAGTTCCCGATAGACCGAAGAAAAGGGCCGTCTCGCCGGCGTCCGATACGTTCGCCGAGCAGTGCATCGATAACACATGTTGTTCCGGCAACAAGAAGTTCATGACCGAGAAAATCGATTTTTTAATCTCACCGCCGTATTCTGTTCCCCCGATCAGAATGGTCCGCTTGGCGAATGAGACGAGAATGAACGTTTCGGAGTTCGTCCCGTCGATGACTGGATCGGCCTTATAACTCGGTGCATAGATGACCGTGAAGGGCTCGAAGGCACCTTTCGTCGGCCATTCACGCAAGAACAACTGTTTGGCGAACAAATTGTGCCACGCGTATTCCGTGATGGCACGGACCGGGAGCGTATAGTGCTCGTCTGCCCCCGCAGAAGCCTCGAGATAATAGAGCTTGTCTTTCGTTTCGAGGTGCGTCAACACTTTGTCGAGTAGCGCGGTGAACTTCTCTTCCGCGATCGGTTGGTTGACTGGACCCCAGTCTACTAAATGATTGCTGACTTCATCTTGCACGACGAATTTGTCTTTCGGTGACCGTCCTGTGAATTTCCCGGTACTGACCGATAAAGCCCCGTCTTTCGTCAGTACGCCCTCACCGTTGCGAATGGCTTCTTCCACCAGTTCTGGAACCGTCAAGTTCCGCATCATGTCGGCACCTTTAATTAATTCTTCGATTTTCAGGAGCGTTGTCGCCATCCTGAATCCCACCTTTCCCCTAAATAGATGTGGATGAAATCCGCATACTTCCGCGTTTAATCAGTATGACGTTTTTATTATATGTGACATACTAATCAAAAACAAGCATTTTTTACCCTTTAAAGTAAGCGCTTTCTTACATTGTCATTCTAACATATTCTGTACCAGGTCATAGTACAAAAACCAAAACGGACAAAAAAATGTTTGATATTTCACAAACATAACTATTTGACCGTTTGTGAAAAGTTTGACGAATTCGGTCGATACGCTTGACAGAACGGGGTGTCATTTATATGATGGTCTTCGTAACGGATACTCTTATTCTGAGCGGTGGAGGGAACAAGGCCCTACGAAGCCCAGCAACCGTCCGATTTTTCATTGTTATTCGGAAAAGGTGCTATCCTGAAGCGAAGCGTAAGCTTCGAACGATAAGAGGGTAAGGAAGAACGATTCAACCTTTCCCATTTGAACATGGCGAGAGGTTTTTTTCATTACCGTCCCAAAGCAACGCGTAAGGGGAACGAGTACCGTCCACACATCACCCTTTATTATAGGAGGTTTTTCGAAATGGCAAACTTGAACCGTCGACTTTTCACTTCGGAGTCCGTCACGGAAGGACATCCGGATAAAATTTGTGACCAAATCTCAGATGCGATTTTGGATGCAATTTTAGCTGAAGATCCAAACGCCCGCGTTGCGGCTGAGACGTCTGTCACAACAGGTCTCGTGCTCGTAGCAGGTGAAATCACAACATCAACTTACGTGGATATCCCGAAAGTTGTTCGTGAAACTGTTCGTGAGATCGGCTACACACGTGCGAAATATGGTTTCGATGCAGAGACTTGTGCTGTCCTCACATCGATCGATGAGCAATCGGTAGACATCGCGCAAGGTGTTGACCAAGCGCTCGAAGCTCGTGAAGGACAAATGACTGAAGAAGAAATCGATGCGATCGGTGCTGGTGACCAAGGTCTCATGTTCGGTTACGCAACAAAAGAGACGCCGGAACTCATGCCGCTCCCGATTTCACTCGCTCACAAATTGTCACGTCGTTTGGCAGAAGTTCGTAAGAACGGCACGCTCGCTTACCTTCGCCCAGACGGTAAGACACAAGTGACAGTCGAATACGACGAAGCGAACAACCCAGTTCGCATCGACACAATCGTCATCTCGACACAACACGCGGAAGACATCACGCTCGAGCAAATCCAAGCTGATTTGAAAGAGCACGTCATCGATGCAGTCATCCCGGCTGAACTCATCGACGCGGACACGAAATACTTCATCAACCCGACTGGCCGCTTCGTAATCGGTGGACCACAAGGGGATGCAGGCCTCACAGGACGTAAAATCATCGTCGATACGTACGGTGGATACGCTCGTCACGGCGGCGGCGCGTTCTCAGGTAAAGATCCTACCAAAGTTGACCGTTCAGCAGCGTATGCAGCTCGTTACGTGGCGAAAAACCTCGTTGCAGCGGGACTTGCTGACAAAGCAGAAGTTCAACTTGCTTACGCAATCGGTGTTGCTCACCCGGTATCGATCGCGGTTGATACGTTCGGCACAGGCAAATTGAGCGAGACTGAGCTCGTCGAACTCATTCGTGAGAACTTCGACCTCCGTCCGGCCGGCATCATCAAGATGCTCGACCTTCGTCGCCCAATCTACAAGCAGACAGCAGCTTACGGCCACTTCGGTCGTACAGACGTTGAACTCCCATGGGAGCAAACGGACAAAGCGGCAGTGCTCGAAGAAGGCGCGAAACGTTTCGCATAAGCATAGAAAAACGACCTTTCACTCGAAAGGTCGTTTTTTTTAGGCTTGCGGCTTGTCTTCAGTTGTTGAGTTCTCTTTGCCAAGTGCTGTATCTTTCGCTTCGACGACTTTCTCGCCGATCGATTGTAAATCCGATTTCGCTTCTTGCGCCGTCCCGACGACTTTGTTCACGTCTTGTTTGACCGTGTCGACTTCACCGGCGACTTTTTCATAGACGTTTTGCACGTCGGTCGCGACGTCTTGAATGACCTCGCTCGCTGCTTTCACTTGACCGATGACTTGTGACGCCGTTCCGGCCGGGTCTTGCTTGACCGTATCGACGAGACCGCCGACCGATGACTTCGCGCTCGAGAACGATTGTTTCGTGTTCTCACGGTTTGACGTACTAAGTAAGGCGAGTAGGCCGCCGACGAGGGCGCCGAGGAGCATCCCAGTCACGACTGTGATTTTTGGACCTCCTGTGTTCGTTTGTTCAAACTGACGGTTCGGATGATTGGCTTGCTCGACTTGTGGATCGTGTTGTAGTTTCGGTTCCATGGTAACACTCCTTTTTGTAAGTTGGCATTGATACTCTTATACCCGACACAAAATGGAAAATAACGTTTTCCTTCATTTCGACATCAAAAAGTAATGAACGGGCAGGATATTTTTTTGCCGATGGGGAATGTTACTACTAGATTGGCCAAAAGGGGGATGCCGTTATGAAGATTCGAGAAGCCGTGCCAGAAGATGCCGCCACCATCCGCGACATTGCGCTCGCGACGGTCAGTGAACGAGACGAGGTTCGTTCGAAAGTAATGGAACGCGCCTATCAACAAGAAGAGATCGTCCGCGCCATCAGTTCAAGCGAGGAAGCGAAAGAGCAGTTGTTCATTGTCGGTGAGGCCGAAGGCGACGTCATCGGCTTCTATCACGCCATCGACCGCGGGGACACATGGGAAGTACTCCGTCTCTATCTTCATCCGGCTCATCACCGCCAAGGCCTAGGGACGGCACTGTTGTCGCATCTACGGGAACGGAAAGTCCAACCGATCGAGCTGTACGTCGAAAGCTCGAACGAGCAAGCCATCGCTTTTTTGAGTCATGAGGCGTTCATCGAACTGAATAGAATCCAAGAAGAAGTATACGATCAACCGATGGAACTGATTCATTTACGGTACGACCCGCGCTAAGACCCTAGACGGATTTTCAACCAAACATCAGTCTCGGCTGATGTTTTTTGTTAGTATAAAGATATGTGATAACAAAATGAGGTGACAGCATGGCTTATGAAGAAGAATCACGAAAAGGGGTCATCGTGATCGTGTATCCGCTCCAGTTCACGTCGCGTTTGAGTGAGGCGTTTTTAGGACGGTTGCGGGACGAGTATGAAGTCCTCGTCGTGACCGGCCAGACGGTCGGTTTGACGGCGGAAGACCATAAATTGTTAATCAAGAACACGTTACGTGAGGCGAGTCAGTACAAGCTGCCGATTCACGTCATCGCGTTCAGTCTCGGGGCGTTGTTGACGAACCGCTTGCTCCAGGAATATGACGTGCCGCTCGGCAGTCTGACGTACATCTCACCGCTGTTCGACTGGCATCCGTCCCGCCAAATCGGCGGACTGAAACAAGTCGTGGCCAGTGCGGTCGACCGTTTCCGTCCTGACCTTCCGCTCGGCATGATGACGTTCATGGGTGGCGGGGAAGAGTCGTCGCGCTTCGGGGAGATCACGTACGGTCAATACCGTGAAATCGAAGAGGAAATCGTCGAGCATCAAGAAGAGAAGAAACATCTGCCGCGTCTGCCGCTCGCTTGTTTCTACGCACCGGACGATCGCTTCGCCGATGTGAAATTGACACTCAACGTCTGCCGGAAAATCGGCGGCGACCAAGTGTATATCCGCCGGCTTGAAGGGTTCCCGCACTTCGGCTATGAACGACTGAATACGAAGTTCGCGGAGACGCTCATCACGTTTTATGAATTGATTCGAGAATGAAGACAGGCGACTCGCATGAGTCGCCTGTTTTTATTCTCGTTTTTCAATCGCCACGATGAACGGGGGATGATTGATTTGATTGATAAAGCCGTAACGGAGGACGCCGGCCCGTTTTTGATCGAGTGATTCGACATATGCGAGCACCTCATCGCGCTCGACTTTGCCGCTCTCATGGCCGTGATAGATGACGACGACGATGACGCCGCCGACGGCCATGACATCGAGCAGTTGCTCGAGGGCGTCGATGGTCGTATTGCCGGTCGTCGTGACCGACTTGTCGCTTCCCGGTAAATAGCCGAGATTGAACACGGCCGCTGTGATTGGGCGTGTCTCGTCTGCCACGATGTCCCGGACCGTGTCGTGGCTATCATGAATGACGGTGACACGGTCCGTCAATGTTGCCTCCTCGATACGAGTCCGTGTTGCCTCGACCGCCGCGGCTTGAACGTCGAACGCATAGACATGTCCCGTCGCTTCGACGAGTTCGGCTAAAAACAATGTGTCGTGCCCGTTGCCGGCCGTCATATCGATGGCGACGGCACCTGGCGTCACATGTTCACGAAGTAGGTATTTCGCGAACGGTAAAACTCTCATTAATCCCATGGCTCTCATCCTTCTTTTTTCCTTGGAAAGAATCACGACGCATTAATTCGGCATCGATGGCGTTTAGGACGGCCATCTTGTGCCGACTCCACGTCGGACCGATCAACAGATCGGGTGGACCGTCACCGGTCAGACGATGGATGACCATCTCGGGCGGTAATACTTCCAATTGATCACAGACGAGCGAGACGTAAGTCGTCTCGTCCATGAGCTCGAGCAGTCCTTTTTCGTATTGTCTGGCGAGCGGGGTCTGCTTCAAGACGTGGAGCAAATGGATCTTGATTCCTTGTACGTCCATTTTAGCAACTTCTCGCGCCGTGTCGAGCATCATCTCCGTCGTCTCGCCCGGCAGGCCGTTGATGATATGGACAACGACGCTGATTTGGCGTCGCCGGAGTTTGTCGAGTCCTTCCAAGAACGTCTTGTAGTCGTGACCACGATTGATTTTCCTCGCCGTCGCATCGTGAATCGTCTGCAGGCCGAGTTCGACCGTGAGTGACGTCCGTTCATTCAACTCGGCGAGATAGTCGACGACGTCGTCTGGCAGACAGTCCGGTCGGGTCGCAATCGATAGACCGACGACACCGTCCTCCTCAAGGGCGGGCTCGAATAATTCCCGGAGCCGGGAGACGGGGGCATACGTGTTGCTGAACGCTTGGAAGTAGGCGATGTAACTGGCGTGTTTCCATTTTCGGTGCAGCCGCGCCTTCACTTCGGCGAATTGGACCGAAATCGGATCACAGGCATTGCCTGCGAAGTCGCCACTTCCGTCATCCGAGCAGAACGTACACCCGCCCTTCGAGACGAGCCCGTCCCGGTTCGGACAAGTGAAGCCCCCGTCGAGCGGTACTTTGAACACTTTTCCGCCGAACTCGCGGCGATATGCTTCATTTAATTTGTGATATTTGGCTTCGCCAAACGGGTTTTGCATGAATATCCTCTCCTTCTTTGCTCATGCTATCACAAAGATAAGTCACCGTTATTTCATAATAAGTAATTTTTCTTGACAGTTATGAGGCGTTCCGTTAGCTTGGAGGAGGACTTATTTTTGATTCGGCCGTCGTGCCGAATTTTTATCGTTTAACGGGTAGGAAAGGAGTAACTGGTATGAACAACAAAATGCCGATTTCGGTATGGATTTTGGTCATCGCGATGGCGCTCAATACGACGGCGGCGTCTTTTTTATGGCCATTTAACACACTCTATATAAATGGATATTTAGGCGAGTCAATGACGCTCGCAGGGATGGCGTTGCTCGTTAACTCGGCCCTCGCCATTGCCGGGAACTATATCGGGGGGACGCTGTTTGACCGGATCGGCGGGAAGCGGACGCTCATCCTCTCGGTCGGCCTATTGCTCGTGAGCTCGCTCGGGTTCTTGTTGTTCCATGCCACGTTCCTCGGCTACTTGGGCTGGCTCGGCTTAATCGGGTTCTCCGGCGGTCTCGTCTTCCCGACGGTATACGCCTTTGCCGGCTTGATTTGGCCGGAAGGCGGACGCCGTTCGTTCAACGCGATTTACGTCGCTCAAAACGTCGGGGTCGCCCTCGGGACAGCGATGAGCGGACAGATTGCGCGCATCGATATCGAGTTGATTTTCTACGCCAACTTCTTCTTATCGGTCTTATTCGTCGTCGTCCTCTTATTCGGGCTCCGTTATTTGAAAGACCCGGCACGTCCGGTCGTCCAGTCGCAGCTTGAGGCTGCGGCGACGACGTTATCGAGTGCGACGATGAAATCGATGTGGTTCGTTGCCATCGGTTACGCGGCCCTTTGGTTCGTTTACGTGCAGTGGCAAGGGACAATCGCCGTCCATTCGAAAGACCTTGGCGTGACAATCAGCCAATATTCACTCCTTTGGACGGTGAACGGAGCTTTGATCGTGTTCGCTCAACCGCTCCTCAACCGGGCGCTTCGTTACTTTGAAGATGATTTGAAGAAGCAACTCATCGTCGGCGCCGTCATTTTCCTCGCTGCCTTCGCGGTCGTCCCGTTCGCGGGGGGCTTCACGATGTTCATGGTCGCGATGATCGTCATGACGATCGGGGAGATGTTCATTTGGCCGGCCGTTCCGACGATTGCCGCGAAACTCGCACCGCCGGGGAAAGCAGGTCAGTTCCAAGGACTCGTCAATATCGCAGCCTCGGTCGGTCGGATGATCGGTCCGACCGTGTCGGGTCTCGTCTATGACGTATTCGGCATCGGTGCCGTCTTTACAATGCTATTCTTGCTCACGGCCATCGCGCTCGCGTTCTTCATTTTCATGAAGGACATCCGAGTACCTGAAAAATCAAGTTGACGCTCTAAAACAGATTGGGCTAAAATGAACGAGTGAGATCATACACATGCGTAGAAGAGGAATAGTATCGTGACGTCTGTATTTGTAGAGAGCCGGTGGGTGGTGTGAACCGGTATATGGACCGCGAGAACTCGCCTTGGAGCAGTTCGCCTGAACGAACAGTAGGGTGAACCGGAGTTACGCCTCGTTACCGGCGTCTCAAGTGGCAGAAATGCAACATGGGTGGTACCGCGGAAAGCTTTCAAGCCTTTCGTCCCATTACCGGGGCGGAAGGCTTTTTATTATGCAGAGGAGGATGAATGTTGGACTATTTTAAACATCAAGACATCGAGCCGAAATGGCAAAAGCGTTGGGACGAGAAAGATGCATTCCGGACGACAGAGGACCCGGACAAGGAGTGTTTCTACGTCCTTGACATGTTCCCTTATCCGTCAGGAGCCGGACTTCACGTCGGTCACCCGGAAGGTTACACGGCGACGGACATCATCGCCCGCATGAAACGGATGCAAGGCTTCAACGTCCTCCATCCAATGGGTTGGGACGCGTTCGGTCTTCCGGCCGAGCAATATGCCCTCGACACAGGGAACGACCCGCGCGAGTTCACAGAGCGCAACATCGGCACATTCCGCCGCCAATTGAAAGAGCTCGGTTTCTCGTACGATTGGGATCGTGAAATCAGCACGACCGACCCGAAATACTACAAGTGGACGCAATGGATCTTCACACAACTTCATGACCGCGGACTCGCCTACGTCGACGAAGTCGCCGTCAACTGGTGCCCGGCCCTCGGGACGGTACTCGCCAACGAAGAAGTCATCGACGGGTTGTCGGAGCGGGGAAGCCATCCGGTTTACCGTGTGCCGATGAAACAGTGGGTGCTTCGTATCACGGAATACGCCGAGCGCTTGCTCGATGATTTAGAAGGGCTTGACTGGCCAGACAGCGTCAAAGAGATGCAACGCAACTGGATCGGCAAGTCGGTCGGGGCTGAAGTCGATTTCAAAGTCGACGGTCACGATAAAGTCGTGACGGTGTTCACAACACGTCCGGACACACTTTACGGCGCGACATACGTCACGCTCGCACCGGAGCACCCGTTTGTGAAAGCAATCGCGACACCGGAACAAGTCGTCGCCATCGAAGCGTACGTCGAAGAAGTCTCGAAAAAGACAGACCTCGAACGGACCGATCTCGCCAAAGAGAAGACGGGTGTATTTACCGGCGCTTACGCCATCAACCCGGTCAACGGGGAGAAGCTTCCGATTTGGATCGCTGACTACGTGTTGTCGACATACGGCACGGGCGCGGTCATGGCCGTACCTGGACATGATGAGCGCGACTATGAGTTCGCGAAGACGTTCGACCTTCCGATCCGTGAAGTCGTCACAGGCGGCAACTTGGATGAGGCGGCTTACGTCGAGGACGGCGTCCACGTCAACTCAGGCAGCTTGGACGGCCTCAATAAAGCCGACGCGATCGCCAAAATCATCGAAGAACTCGAACTCGCCGGCACTGGCCGTGCGAAGACGACGTATCGTCTCCGCGATTGGTTGTTCAGCCGTCAACGCTATTGGGGCGAGCCGATTCCAATCATTCATATGGAAGACGGTACGCTCAAGACCGTTGCGATTGAAGAGCTTCCGCTCGAACTCCCGATTATCGATGAAATCAAGCCGTCGGGTACGGGAGAATCACCGCTTGCGAACGCCGACGAGTGGTTGACGTACACGGATCCTGTGACAGGTGAGAAGGGGCGGCGCGAGACGAACACGATGCCACAATGGGCCGGTAGCTGCTGGTACTACATTCGCTTCATCGATCCGCACAATGAAGACATGATCGCGGATCCAGAGAAGTTGAAGCGTTGGCTTCCGGTCGACTTATATATTGGTGGTACGGAGCACGCGGTCCTACACTTGCTCTACGCTCGCTTCTGGCATAAAGTGCTCTATGATATCGGCATCGTTCCAACGAACGAGCCATTCCAAAAGCTCTATAACCAAGGGATGATTCTCGGTGAGAACAACGAGAAGATGTCGAAGTCAAAAGGGAACGTCGTCAACCCGGACGATATCATCAAATCGCACGGTGCTGACACGCTTCGCCTTTACGAGATGTTCATGGGACCGCTCGACGCAGCCATCGCTTGGTCGACGAACGGCCTTGACGGCGCTCGTCGCTTCCTTGACCGCGTCTGGCGCTTGTTCGACCAGACGGAGCTCACGGACGGCGCTCCGACGGCCGACTTCGAACGGACGTACCATCAGACGGTGAAGAAAGTGACAGAAGACTACGAGGCGCTCCGTTTCAACACGGCGATCTCGCAACTCATGGTCTTCATCAACGAGGCGTACAAACAAGACACGCTTCCAAAACAAGAGATGGTCAACTTCATCAAGATGCTCTCCCCAGTCGCGCCACACTTGGCCGAAGAGTTATGGGAACGTCTCGGCATGACAGAAGACTTGACGTACGCGGCATGGCCGACGTTCGATGAGTCGAAACTCGTCAGCGACACGATTGAAGTCGTCATCCAAGTGAACGGGAAGCTTCGTGCGAAGATGCACGTGGCCCGCGACGCTTCGAAAGAAGCGCTCGAGGCCGATGCGCTTGCGAACGAACGCGTTCAAGAGTTCACGGAAGGAAAGACGGTCCGCAAAGTGATTGTCGTTCCAGGGAAACTCGTCAATATCGTCGTAGGATAAGCAAAGGAATGTGTGACATTGTCACACGTTCCTTTCTTTTTCGTCATGTCGTTTTCTTTTCGGGTCGGGTTTGTTACACTAAAGGGCGATACTGCATATAAAGGGGACGAAACGTCCATGAAACGTTCATACGTACTATATACGACGCTATTTGCCGTCGTCGTCGGTGTGATTTTATGCTATGTGTTCGTCTTTTCGGACAAGGACATCCAAAGCCAAATCGCCTCGACGTTTGAGAAAATCGATATTCAAACGAGCCATCAATCGACTTCGGTACCTCCCGTCGAAGCCTCGCCGGACGAGGAGGACATCGATACGACCGATGCCCTCGAACAGATTCAAGAGATTGATGAAGTGTACTATAGTGACACGATCGGATCGTATCTCGTCTTGACGAAAAATAAAGAGTTCTTCGAAGTGAGCGGGAACGCCAATCGCGTGAATTCGTCGCTCATATTGGAGAACGAAGGGCAACCCTATCGGTTCGGCGAGTTCATCGGCATGCGCATGATTTCCGAAGACAAAATATATGCCGTCACGGCGAACGGGGTTCTCGTGACAATCGAGCGGGTAGAAGGCCGTTGGACGGAACAACGACGTAAATTGATTAAAGGAATCGCCTCGACAGACCGGTTGTTCGGCCTCGGTTACGATGAAGAGACGAAACGATTGATTATCATGAGCCGTTTGGAGGACACGCCGGATGTAGAACTGTTGTACGTCCAAGAGCGGACGCTCGAGGAAGAGACGGCCAACGACAGTGAGGCGGAAACGGGTACAGCGACGGAAACCGATTCAGACGACGATTCGACATCGACGACAGATGAAGCGGACTCTGAAGCAGTAGCGGAACCGAAGACGGAATGGGCTGTCGAGTCGAGAAAACCGCTCACGACCGAAGGGATGAGCGCCTCGATTCAACAGAAGTTCGAGAACTTCCGCGGTGTCGGCCTCGTCGAACGCCAAGGGCGCATTTACGTCCTCGATTCGGAAGAACTCGTCCTCTATACGGTCAACCCGGACGAAGGGACGATGAACGGGCAGATGGTGACACCTCGCGTCTACGGCTCGACCGGCATGTTCCTGCAAGACAATGAGATATTCGCCATCGTGCGACCAGATGTGTTCGACCTTGACGATTTCGTCTCGGTCGACTGATAGGAGAGAATGAGATGAGCAAACGTTACTTTTATGAAGAGGTTCGCCAGTTCCACGAGACGTTCGGACACCCGGAGGCGAGTGCACCGCAACCGCTTAGCTTAGACCGTGCTGTCAAACGTTCGGTCTGGACGGCAGAAGAAGCTGTCGTCGAATTTTTACATCAATCGGCACGGAATGAAGACGAGTTCCTTGCTGCCGTCGCCACGTTCCAACAAGGATTCGAACAGGCGGTTCAAAAATCGCTCCAAGACGCACCGCCGACGGACGACGTCGCTCGCCTCGTCGGACAAGGTGATGCGCTCACGGACGCCCTCTATTTCGTGATGGGCAGTTTCGTCGAACTCGGGCTCGACCCGGTTCCGTTGTTTGAAATCGTGCAGCGTGCCAATATGGCGAAGCTCGGACCAGACGGCAAGCCGATCCTCCGTGCGTCAGACAATAAAGTCATGAAGCCGGAAGGCTGGTTGCCACCCGAGCCAGAGCTCGAGGCGGAAGTAAGACGTCAACTTGAAGCAAAACAGTGACACTAAAAAGAGAGCCGATCGCACGTGCGATCGACTCTCTTTGTTTATACGGTCGTCTGTTCCGCGAACTGTGCCGCGTGTGAACCGGCACAGTGTCCGGTCGTGAAGGCGGCCGTGATGTTATAACCACCCGTATAGCCGTGAATATCGAGCACTTCGCCGGCGAAGAACAAGCCGTCTGCTTTCTTCGACATCATCGTTTGTGGGGCGATTTCTTTGACGGAAACGCCGCCGCCCGTGACGAACGCTTTATCGAAATCGAGCGTTCCGGTGGCGTGCAACTCGAACGTCTTCAATCGGGTCGCGAAATCGATAACCGATTGTTTCTTCAGCTGGCTCGCGTCCTCTTCGCCGAACGCGAGGTCGGCCAACAACAAGTCGAGCATCCGTTCCGGGATGAATCCTTTCCAGACGTTCTTGACGGCCCGCTTCGGTTGGTCTTGCACTTGGTTCCAAAGCTCTTGATACAGCTCGTCACGTGCCATGTCCGGGAACAAGTCGAGCGAGAGGGCGACGACGCGCTCTTTGCTACGTTTGCGTTCTTTAATCGTATATTGACTGCACCGGAGGGCAATCGGACCCGAGATGCCGAAATGCGTGAAAATCATGTCGCCGCGGTGTGTCTTAATCGGCTTGCCTTTCTTGCCGTGAACGGTGAGGGCGACGTCACGGAGCGACAGCCCTTGCAGCTGTTTCGTGCCGATGAACGCATCGTTCAACAAAATCGGTACTTCAGTCGGGAACAGCTCGGTGATCGTATGGCCGGCTTTCTCGGCCCATGGATAGCCGTCCCCGGTCGAGCCGGTGTGAGGGACGGATTGTCCACCGACGGCGATGACGCAAGCGCCGGCCTCGATCCGCTCTCCGTCCTCGAGTTCGACCGCTTCGAACTCATTTGCTTCATTAAAATGGAGCGTCTTCACTTTCGCATTTTTGCGAATCTCGACACCGAGTTGGTCGATGGCCCCGAGGAGCGTGTTGACGACGTCTTGCGCTTTATCCGTCACCGGGAACATCCGGCCGTTATCTTCCTCTTTTAACGGGATGCCGAACCCGGTGAACAAGTCGATAATCGACTGGTTGTCGAACTGGGCGAGGGCGCTATATAAGAAGCGTCCGTTCCCCGGGATGAATTGAATCAACTCGTCGACGGGCTTGCGGTTCGTCACGTTACAGCGTCCTCCGCCAGAAATGGCGAGCTTGCGTCCGAGCTTCGAACCTTTATCAATTAGGAGCGTGTTCGCTCCTGCTTTGGCGGCGGCATAGGTCGCCATCAGACCGCTTGGGCCTCCTCCGATGACGATTACATCTTTCATCATGGTATCCCTCGTTTCTCTTTCAAATCAAATTCGTAACTTTATTATCTGCAACAGTAAGAGTATAATGAGAAACGGTCGTTTTGTAAAATTAGGTACATTAGTTGTGAAACAATAGATGGAGGTATCTCATGTCATCAAGCGTCAAACAAGATTCAGGACGAGAGTCCTTCGTCAAAGGCACGCTGCTGCTGTCAGCCGGAAATTTGATTTCACGTGCACTCGGACTGCTCTATACGTTCCCGTTCCAAGCGATGGTCGGGATTGCCGGTGTCACGCTCTATCAGGCGGCGTACACCTATTATGCGCTCATGATCGCCATTTCGACGGCGGGGATTCCCGTGGCCGTATCGAAATTCATCGCCAAGTATAATGCGCTCGGCGAATATGGCACGAGTCAGCGCTTGTTCCGTCAAGGGATGAAGCTGATGCTCGTGACCGGAGTCGTCGCTTTTTTATTACTGTTCTTCTCAGCACCGTGGTTATCGGAACTCATGGTCCGCAACTCGGAGAACAATCAGCAATATATCGACTCGTTGACGCTCGTCACGCGTAGCGTCAGTTTCGCCCTCCTGCTCATCCCAGCGATGAGTATGGTGCGCGGCTATTTCCAAGGACATCAGGACATGGCCCCGACGGCCATCTCCCAAGTCATCGAACAGATCGTCCGCATCATGTTCCTCCTCAGTGGGACGATGCTCGTCTTGTTCGTCTTCTCGGACTCGGCACTCATTCGTCCGCTCGCTGACTCGCTCGGTGGCACCGCTGCTGTGGCGACGACCGAGTTGAACGGTTTGAAAGTGCTCGCCGTCACGATTGCGACGTTCAGCGCCTTTATCGGTGCGATTGGGAGTATCGTCGTGCTCGCCATGTACTGGCGCAAACGGAAAGACATCCATCGTCAAACCGATAATCCGGCCGGCACACCGGTCCGTTCGATGAAATCACTATTGCTCGAGTTGCTCAGCTATTCGATTCCAATCGTCATGGTCGGTCTGTCGACGCCGCTCTATCAGTTCGTCGACCAGTTGACGATGGTCAATACGTTGCTCAACTCTGGGAAGTCGGTCGCCGAAGCGACGTCCGCGTTCGGATTCTTGACGGGGAACGCCCATAAAATCGTGTTGATTCCGGTATCGATTGCGGCGAGTGTGTCGATGGCGACCATCCCGCTCGTGACAAAATCGTTCACGCACGGCGATATGAACAAAGTTCGCAATCAAGTGAACCATATTTTCCAAGTATCGTTCTTTGTCACCATCCCGGCCGTCATCGGATTGGTCGCGCTCGCGGAGCCGTTGTTCGGGACGTTGTTCCCAGGTGACCGCGAAGGGTGGGTCTACCTGCTCCACTACGCACCGAGTGCGTTCTTCCTCGCTTATTACTCGGTGGCGGCGGCCATCCTGCAAGGGATCAACCGTCAATATTTCACGATTTTCGCGACGGCGATGGGTCTCATCACGAAAGCTGTGCTCAACGTACCGTTCGTGTATGCAATCGGCGGGATCGGCGCTGGTTATGCGACGATCGCCGGTTATATCGTCGCGATTATCCTCATGGTTTGGAAAATCCAACGGGCGCTCCAGTTTCCGTATAAGCAACTGTTGCGTCGGACGATGCTCATGTTTGCCATGGGTGGCGCGATGTTTATCGCCGTGTATGGCTCGCTGTTCGTCACGCTCCGGAATGAACCGAGTTGGGGCAATGATATCGTTGCCACGATCGTCGGTTTCGGAATCGGTCTCGTCGTATACGGCTATCTCGGTTGGAGAAGCCACTTGGCCGGAAAACTATTAGGGAAACGATTCCAGTATCGGAGGAAAGCTTAATGCGAATTGATAAATTATTGGCGAACATGGGATACGGTTCGCGCAAAGACGTCAAGATTTTACTGAAACAAGGGGTCGTCCGTGTCGATGACCAACCTGTCAAAGACGCGAAACGTCAAGTCAACCTTGAAACGGAACGGGTGACCGTGCAAGGCGAGGTCGTCGAGTACAAACCGTTCGTCTACTTGATGATGAACAAGCCGGCAGGTGTCATCAGTGCGACCGAGGACAAGGTCGAATCGACGGTCGTCGATTTGATCGACCCGTCCTACGCCCATTACGAGTTGTTCCCGGTCGGACGTCTCGACAAGGACACGACCGGTCTGTTGCTTCTCACAAACGATGGGGCGTTCAATCATGCGCTCATGTCACCGCGTAAGCATGTCGACAAAGTGTATGTCGCCGAAGTTGACGGGGAGATGACGACAGACGATGTCCGTCACTTCGCCGAGGGTGTCGAGCTTGAGGACGGCTATACGACGAAACCGGCCCGACTTGAGCTCATCAGCAAATCCGGACGTCGTTCGACGGTCCGTCTGACGCTCTCGGAAGGGAAGTATCATCAAGTAAAACGGATGATTGCCGCGGTCGGGAAACACGTCGAGCAGCTCGAACGGGTCCAAATCGGCGCACTCGAGCTCGACCCGACGCTCGAACCCGGGGCGTATCGGGAGTTGAGCGAAGAGGAAGTCGACTTGTTCTTCACATGAAATGAAGGCACGTGTCAGCCGACACGTGCCTTTTTGGGCGCAAAAAAAGGGACCCGTTGCCGGAATCCCTCGTAACTTGTTATTTAATTTGCCGTCTTGAGCGAACGTTTTGATGATGTCCACGTTCCGCGACTCGGACTTTCAACCAGATTGTTGTATTCAAGCACGTTCAAATCACGCTGTACGGTGCGTGATGTGATCCCGAACTCCTCTACTAGTTCAGAAGTGGTGACGCATTCCCTTTCGTTAATGAACAAATAAATGGACTTGATGCGGGTTAGCATACGATCTGTTGAACCTTTCATTGGATAACCTCCCAATGCGTAGAATGATGAAAGACAAAACCTACGGACGACAAATGAAATATGAAATTGTTATTTTCTAAAATTACACCTTTAGTATACCGCTCCTGCATAGAATTGCAAGAGAAAAGAACGAACAATCGAAATGTAAAGAAACGATTATGAACGTAAATATCGAATGAAGGATATGTAAAGACGTAGACAAAAGGCTAAAAGACGAACGAAAAAATATTTTCGAAATGAATGTTCGTCTTTCTAACATTTGGATATACTAATAAGGGAGAGAACATTCGCAAAGGGGAGATCCATATGAATTGGAGACAAGAAGTCGACGCACGAAAAGACGCATTTTTAGAAGATTTAACAGGGTTATTGCAAATCCCAAGCGTGCTTGATGAGACGAAGACCGGCCCGAACGAACCGTTTGGACCTGAAGTCCGCCGAGCTCTCGATTACATGTTTGCACTCGGAGAGCGAGACGGGTTCGCTACGAAAGACGTCGCCGGATACGCGGGGCATTTAGAATACGGGTCAGGGGAAGAAATCGTTGGCATCCTCTGTCACTTAGACGTGGTGCCGGCTGGGGAGGGATGGACGTATGGGGCGTTCAATCCTACCATCGCCGACGGGAAAATATTCGCCCGTGGCAGCAATGACGATAAAGGACCGACGATGGCTGCTTATTACGGACTGCGCATCGTGAAGGAACTTGGATTGCCGCTATCGAAACGCGTCCGCCTGATTGCAGGTTGCGACGAGGAGAGCGAATGGCGTTGTGTCCGCGAATACTTCAAACAAGAGGCGATGCCGACATATGGCTTCGCACCGGACGCTGACTTTCCAATTATCAATGCTGAAAAGGGGCTATACGATGGCGTCTTGAAGCAGCTCCCAATTCAACGGGTGCCAGGCTCGAAACATCACTTGGTCTCGTTCGTGAGCGGAGAACGGCCGAACATGGTCCCGGACTTTGCGACAGCGGTACTCGAGACAGAAGACGTTCTCGAAGAAAAGTTTGAAGCGTATCTCGAAAAATATGAAGCGGACGGCACGTGCACATGGGACCAAGGGACGTATACGTTCACGATGAAAGGTGTGGCCGCCCACGCCATGGAACCAGATAACGGAGTCAACGCGGCCTACGTCCTCGCCGGCTTCTTGTTGACGCTCCCGCTCGACATTCAAGGAGAGCGCTACATCGAGTTCATTCGTCACGTGTTCGCCGATTCACGCGGGATTTCACTCGGTATCGAAGCGAGTGATGAGACGGGCGATTTGACGATTAACGGTGGTGTGTTCCGCTATCAAGGGGACGAACGGACGGCGACGGTGAATATCCGTTATCCATACACCGCGAAATTCGAGGAACGGTTGCAAAACTTGAAAGAAATCGCCTTGTCGTTCGGGTTCGAACTGTCGACGCGTCATCATATGCCGCCGCACCATGTGGCCGAAGACCATCCGCTCGTGAAAACGTTGGCAGGCGTCTATGAGCGTCAGACCGGCGAGTCAGCGCACTTGATGGCCATTGGCGGAGGGACGTATGCGCGCTCGCTCGAGGCTGGTGTCGCTTTTGGGGCGCTGTTCCCTGGAGCGAAAGACGTCGCCCACCAAGTCGATGAATACATGGAAATTGAAGATTTACTTCGCGCCGCCGCCATCTATGCGGAAGCGATTTATGAGCTCGCTAAATAATGACCCGTGAGAGCTGACTGATTCGGTCGGCTCTCTGTCTGTTAGGAAGGAAGTTTACTGTGAACCAACAAAAAATATCGTTTCAATCGATTTACGTCGCCATTTTCTTTGCCCAAGGAGCCCTCATTCCTTACATGACGCTTTTCTTCTCGCAGTCACGTTTTGATTTGTCTCCAGGTCAGGTCGGAACAATCGTCGCCATCATGCCGATCCTCTCAATCGGTGTCCAACCGCTATGGGGCATGCTCGCCGACCGAACGGGGCGGGTTCGGGCTTGGTTGATTATTGCGATGCTCGGGGCGGCTGCCTTATCGCTCACGTTCTTGTTCGCGACGTCTTACGTATGGATTATTATATTGATGATCGCCTGGTCCATCTTCCAATGTGCACACATCCCGCTCGTCGATATGATGACACTCGAGTATACGTCACGCGCCAAAATCGACTACGGGGCCATCCGGCTGTTCGGATCGGCCGGATTTGCGATTGCGGTGTTCGTCATGGGTCGCATCTCGGACACGACATGGGGCCTCGCGAGTACGTTTTTACTCAGCGCGGTCATGCTGGCAATCGGTACGCTGTTCGTGCGGAGCGTATCTGAACAGGAACCGAAGCAAGTGCACACGACGGCACCGTTCCAATGGTCGGCCGTCTGGAATGGGCCGTTCATCGCCTTTTTGATTGGGGGCATGCTCGTCTTCGGCCCGATTTACGCGAATAACTATTACTTCGGAATTTATGTGACGAGCATCGGAGGCTCGACGACGCTCGTCGGGACACTGTTCCTTGTCGCGGTATTATGCGAAATTCCATTCATGAAAGTGGCGTACCAAATCGTCTCACGTCTAGGTACGGTCAACGTGCTGGCGGGAGCCGCCTTGATTTCTGCGCTTCGCAACGGCTGGTTAGCACTTGAGCCCCCGATTTGGGTCGTTTGGATTCTTGCCATCGTTCAAGGACTGGTCGTCGGATTATTGATTCCGGTCGCACTTCAATTTGTCCGCAGCCTTGTCAGCCGCAACGTCGTCTCGACGGCGATTGGCGTCTATATGGCCATCACGTCAGGACTAGCGACGGCCGGATTCAACCTCCTCAGTGGATTTATCATTGAATATAACAGCATCATCGGTGTATTTTGGATGTACACGGTGGTCAGCATCATTGGCGCGGTCCTTTTCTTTGGACCGAGACGTTTTCGAGTGAAAGGATGATGGTCATGTCGACACATTACTTTTTGGCGCTACCGATCGAGGACGACACGTTCGAACACGTACAGCAGGACATCTTGCCGTTTTATTCGTATCGTCGGACGTATCGTCCGGAGGAATTTCATTTGACACTTCAGTTTCTCGGTTCATTGGACGATGATGAAGTCGAGGCAGTGAAAGAACTCACACGTGAAGTGACAACGTCGACGGCCCCGTTCGCGCTGACGTTCCAGCAAATCGACCACTTCGGGAGACCGGATCGTCCGCGTGTCTTGACGATCGTCCCGGAACCGTCCGTGGAGTTGACGACACTCACCGGGACGCTTCGACGCAAGTTAGCCGAAGAGATTCCGGCACTCGACCGTAAACCGTTCGTCCCACATGTCACACTCGCAAAAAAGTGGGACACGGGCACACGCATCCCGTACATCGCCCCGACGTTCACCATCGAGGAATCGGTTGAAGCGGTCGTCCTTTATCAAATCAACCCGAGTCACACCCCTGCCTATGAGGCAGTCGAAGCATTTCCGTTAAAGCGGTCAGAGGAGGACACATGGCGATCCCGATTAAAATTTTTGACGTAACATCTAAATATGAACGAAACATGCTCGACCAATTCAATCGCTTTCAAGAGTATGTCGAATCCGACGTCGCGCGCATGCGTCGTCTCCACGATTCCAATCGGTTGAATCCGCCCGAAATCATGGAGTTTGTGAACCCGTGGTGGAAATTTTGGCGCCGTACGGAACGCATCGAGCTCGAACCGACGCCGCTCTCGGAGTCACAGTTCCAGACACTGCTCACAAACCGCCGTCATATCCAAAAATTGCAGTACGCCTGTGAAGGGGCGACCGAGGCGGACGTCCCGTTATTGCCATTCTTGCGAGAATACGGATATCGCAAGATGGTATCCGAATGGAACGATCAACATTTCTTCATGTATCGTCCGGTCGTCGAATGGAACGGGGCGACGGTCGAACTGAGCCACCTCATCATCGGACCATCGCATATTTACCTGGTCGAATGGCTCGACGGCGACCGCAGCATCTATCACATATCGAAGCAGAAGACGTGGATTCATCAACCGCTCAAAGGGGAAAATAAACGTGTAGTCAACCCGCTCATCGCGTTGACGCGCACCGAAGAAATCGTTCGACAGTTTCTTCCGTCCTATGACGGGGTCATCCAAAAAGTGACGGTGGCCCCACAAGGCTATTTCGATCATGTGCCTGAAATTCGGTCGACTCAGTTCATCTCACGCGCGGATTATGAACCGTGGATGAAACAAGTGAACACGAGGGCGCCGATCGTCAAAGCCCAACAAATTCGAGATGTGGCGAAACTACTAGATGCGACAGCCCAGATGCCGTTTCGACAATTTTTGGACCAGTAGGTAGGAGAGGATGGAACGTGTATGCATCACACACCAAATCAGCAAACGACGTCTCATGTGACGATTGAACGGGCTTCCTTGCTCTCATTCGAGACGATTCGACTCGAGGTCATTGCCAAATATGAATCCGTACCGGTACAAATCGAACAAAACGGTCGACCGGTCGATTATGTGGTGCTCAATGAATGGACGACAGAGGCGGGTACGATTGAACGAGATATCCAATTGACGCGCCCGGTTACGCTCGAAGCGGTCTATACCGTGTTTCACCCTGGACATAAGACGATTGTCGTCGTGCCCCGCGAAATTGTGCATACGGACGAGTTTGAACGTCGCTATGCCTATGACGGACCGCTCGGCCTTTCATTTTCCGGGCAATCGATTGAAGCATATGTCTGGTCGCCCGTCGCGTTTTCGATTTGGTTCGTCATCCATGATCCCGAAACGCATCGTGAGATTGAACGGTTTCGCATGTCTCGGAGCGGTCGAGGCGTCTGGCATGCCGATGTTCCTAGACTGTACGAAGGCTATTTTTATCGACTGTACGTCAAGACACCTGTCGAAACGAACGAGGTCGTCGATCCTTACGCCAAAGCCGTCAGCCTAAATGGCGAATTTGGCGTATTGATCGATGTTGAGACAGCCGTCGCTGAGCACGTGGAGCCGGCAGAACGCCCGCCTCTCCGCAAAGCGACAGATGCCGTCATCTATGAACTGCATATTCGTGATTTCACGAGCCACCCAGCCTCGACGAGTCGATGGCAAGGGCTATATGCCAGTATCATCGAGACCGGGCTGAAAACGCGCGCAGGGAACAGTGCCGGCTTCGATTATTTGAAAGAGTTCGGGATCACCCACCTGCAGTTATTGCCGGTCCATGATTTTGGCAGCGTCGACGAGGCGACCCGGATGCCATACAACTGGGGCTACGACCCGATTCACTGGTTCGGTTTGGAGGGTAGCTATGCCTCGCAACCGGACGAGCCGCTATCGCGTATCCTCGAGTATGCCGAGATGGTCGATACCTTGCACCGCCATGACATGCGCGTCGTCGTAGACGTCGTCATGAACCATATCTTCATTCGAGAACAATCATCGCTCGAAGCACTCGTGCCGTACTACTATTTCCGTTACGAACATGACGGGACGGTCGCGAACGGGACTGGGGTCGGAAACGACACGGCGTCGGAGCGATATATGATGCGGCGGATGATCGTCGATTGTGTGACGTATTTTGCCGAGACGTATCACGTTGACGGCTTCCGATTCGACTTAATGGGCATTCATGACGTCGAGACGATGAATCAAATTCGGGCCTCACTCGATAAAATCGACCGCTCGATTTTGATTTACGGGGAAGGGTGGGACTTAGCAACGCCTCTCAGCCCGTCATTGAAAGCCTCGTCACATAACGCGGCCTTCATGCCCCGAATCGGTCATTTCAATGACATGATGCGAGACGCTTTGAAAGGGTCGACGTTCAACGACCGGGAGCGTGGATTCGTCTCCGGGAACGAATGGCGGGAGTGGGAGCTGCGCGAATGTATCACTGGGGCAGTTCAAATCCCGAATGTCACCGTCGGGCGCTTCCCGAGCCCGCAATACACGATTAACTACGTAGAAGCGCATGACAATTATACGACGTACGATAAATTGCTGTTATCGTGTGAGGATATGGACGAGACGATGCGGTTGCGGATGCAACGGTTCGCCACGGCCATCGTCATCACATCGCAAGGCGTCCCATTCCTCCACGCCGGTCAAGAGTTCGGCCGGACGAAACAAGGGGTCGAGAACAGCTATAATGCGCCGGACCGCATCAATCATTTCGATTGGGACTTGCGTGACGAACGCCAAAGCGAGGTCGAGTTCGTGAAGACGCTCCTTAAACTGCGGCGCCGTCACACATGTTTCCGCTACGACACCCGGCAGAAAGTCATCGAGCAGTTCAAGTTCCTTCCGTCGCCCCCGGGCGTGATTGCCTACGAGCTGACGGCGAGCCATTCTTATGACGCCTGGCAACGCGTTCGCGTCTATTTGAACGGGACATTCCACGATGTGACGTTCCAAGCGGAAGGGGACTGGAACGTGTATGTTCAAGGGGAAACGGCTAGCCTCGTCCCGATTGAACGAAATCCGAGTCAGATTCAAGTCGAGTCGTTGTCAATGACGATTATCGCGTGTTAATATGGTGATTGTATCTTTGTAATTCTTAATGAGATTTGAGCGTGATGAATATGTATTCAGATATAATCGGTGCGCTCGGTGAAGAGTGGACGGTGGCTTCCGCAGGCGGGATTACAGGCGAAGCGTACGTAGCGACGACGCGCCAACAAAAAATCTTTGTCAAACGAAACTCGTCCCCGTTTTTAGCCATTCTTTCCGCCGAAGGCATCGTCCCCAAATTGCTGTGGACGAAACGGATGTTTAACGGTGACGTCCTCAGTGCCCAACAGTTCATCGAAGGTCGTGAGCTCTCGCCAGCCGATATGAAACGGGCTGATGTGGCGGCACAGCTTGGGAAGATTCATCATTCGAAAGAACTATTATTCATGTTGCAGCAGTTGAATCATACACCGGTCACGTCCTCACTGTTGCTCCGGCAATGTGCCGCTTACGAGCAAGACGAGGCAGACGTGACGATTGATGAGGCAATTCGTTGGTTGTCGGTCCATCAGCCGATTGATGACGAACGTGAACTCGTCGTCTGCCATTCAGACTTGAACCATAACAATTGGATTGAGGATGAGACCGGTCTGTTATATTTGACCGACTGGGATGACGCTATCATCGCCGACCGTGCTTTTGATTTGGCCATGGTCGTCTACAGCTACGTCGACGAGGTGGACTGGGAGACGTGGTTCAGTCATTACGGCATCCGTTTCACCTCCGAGTTACACTATCGAATGCACTGGTATGCGATTGCCCAGACGGTTCTGACCTTATATGGGGAACAGAACGGCATCGCCCGCGCAGAAGGATTGACCGTGCTCCGGGAATTGCTCGATGAAGCAGAGGAACGGACACAATGAAAAAAGGGATGGATCACGAGTGTGAGCCATCCCTTTCCATATGCATCAGACATCATCAGGTTTCATAAAATACGCCCATACGAACGTCGCGATGACGGCGCCGAAGAACGTCAACGGAGCCGCGTAAAAAATAAGAAATTGATCTAACGTGCTCATCGATATAACCTCCTTGTGAAGGATGATTCATGTTCATTAAACAATGATTTCGTGTATAATCGCAAGGGGACTGCTCGCGCGAAGCGGTTAGTCAGCTGAAACTTGAACATTTCTTGAACGAAAGGTTGGAAAAACATGCGTTTACGTCACAAGCCTTGGGCTAAAGAATACATGGAAGCTCAAGAACACGTCTTTATCACTCATCCCGAAACGTTAAAAGGGAACTGGACATCAGAATTTAAGAACGACAATCCGCTCTTCATCGAAGTCGGGTCGGGGAAAGGGCAATTCATTTTAGGGATGGCCCAGCAGTTCCCGGACGTCAACTTCATCGCTATCGAGTTGTTCGAGAGCGTCGCCGTGTCGATCGTGCAAAAGCTCGTCGAAACGCCGATGCCGAACGTCCGCGTCTTGACTGTGGATGCCAAGCAACTCGTCGACTATTTCGAAGCCGGCGAAGTCGACCGCGTCTATTTGAACTTCTCAGATCCATGGCCGAAGACCCGACATGCGAAACGTCGTTTGACGTATAAGACATTCCTCGCCACGTACGAGGCTGTGTTGCCACGCGGAGGCGAGATTCACTTCAAGACGGATAACCGCGGACTGTTCGAATATTCACTCGAAAGCATGAGTCAATACGGCATGTACTTCACAGATATTTCACTTGATCTTCACGCGAACGAACCGGCAGATAACGTCCGTACCGAGTACGAAGAGCGCTTCAGCGCCATGGGACAACCGATTTATCGGATGGAGGCCGCGTTCCGCCCGAAAATTTGACACGCTTTTTTCTTATTTTAATAGCATTTTCTTCACACTTTTTTCTTTCTTCTTGGTACAATAGGAATGACGCTAAACTGGAATTAGAGAAGGGGGAACATGGGGATGTTGAAAAAAGCATGGGCAAGCCTGCTTGCACTAATCTTCATTCTAACAATCGCACCACTTAATACCTCGGCAAATGAGGCGTTTTTGGACGCCCTTGAAGAGGATTTGAAGGCCACGCACTATGATTACAAAGAAGGAACGGCTGAAATCGTAAAAGAAGAGACGCTCCGTCACTCGAATGGCAACGAAGTCATCGCGGCGGTCGTTGAAATTGATACGATCCGTGACGGCATCTTCATCACACGTAAGACGGAGTTCCATTACTATGATGCGACGGACAACAAAATCCTCGCAACAGCTGACCTTGCAGAAGTCGAAGGCGCGACTGAATTTGCAGACGCAAACATCGACATGCTCGGACAACAAATCGTCTATTGGTTGCCTGTGTTGATCTTGTTACTTTTGATCGCAATCCCGGCTGTCATCTTGTTCGTTGTCGTACCACGTTTCTACTCGACGACTGAATACATGAACCCGATTTACGAGAAAAACGATAACCCACGTTAAAAAAAGAGCCGCGAGGCTCTTTTTTTATGCCATCTTTAACTGTTCGACGATTTGAGCAACGTCCATGCCGTTACCGGCTGAAACGGAAGCGACGAAGGCGCTCTCGACGATTGGACCGTCATAAAACTGGACGGTCTTCTCGCCTTCATACATATCGACGGCCAGTTCGGCGTTCATCGTGGCCGAACCGATATCCGATAAGATGAGTGCCTCTTTGTCGACGGCTTCGATGGCCTCAAGGATTCGGGTCACATCAGTCCCGATGCTGCCGTCTTCAAGCCCGCTCGCTAAATGAATCGGAACGGATGGGGCCATCTCTTTCATCAAGTCTTGAATCCCTTCAGCGATTTTGGCGCTATGGGATACGATGATGAGCTCTACGATATCACTCAACCTCCTTCATAATCGCTTTTAAGACGATTGAACTCGAGAGTGCCCCCGGGTCGACGGTGCCGCGAGAGTTCTCACCGAAATAAGACGCCCGTCCTTTCGTGGCGACCATATCCTCGGTCGCACCGACGAGTTGATCAAGTTTCGCGTCAAAGTCGTCGGACTCGTTCAAGTCACTCAAGAACGGGTCCCACACATCGACCATCGTCTTTTGGCCAACTTCCGATTTCCCGCGCGCCTTGATTGCTGTCGCTGCTTCGACGAGCGCTTCTTTGACGAGATTGAAATCGGCTTCGGTCGCGTCACCAAACTTAGGCGCTGCCTTGACGAAGGCGGAACCGTAAAGTGGACCGGCTGCACCACCGACTTTCGACATGAGCGTCATCCCGACTTTCTTACTCAAGTCGCCGAGAGTTGCGTAGTCATCATCGAGGACAGCGACAACCGCTTCAAAGCCACGTGACATATTGATGCCGTGATCTCCGTCGCCGATAGTGCGGTCGAGATCGGTCAATGTATCCTTGTTCGCCTCAATCTCTGATTGGGCGTGCCGTAATGCTTGCTTGAATCCTTCAATCGTCAACATTGCATGAACACCTCATTCGTAGATTAGAGTTTGAAACCGAGTGCCGCCGATGGTGCATCGAGATAGCCCGTCAACTCTTCATCGAGCGGCAAGAGTGTGATCGAGAAGCCGTGCATCTCGAGTGACGTCATATAGTTGCCGACGTATTTCCGTTTCAATGAATAGCCGGCATCTTCCAATTTTTTCGCGACGAAGTGATACGTCACGTACAGTTCAGATAGAGGCGTTCCGCCCATACCGTTGACCATGACGGCGACTTCGCCGGGGCTGACTTCTTTTTTCAAATGATCGAGCAAGTCATCGACAATCGCATCGACGTTCGTCGTCGGTTTCCGTTCGACGCCGCGTTCTCCGTGAATCCCGATTCCAATTTCCATTTCTTCTTCGTTCAAATCGAATCCAGGTTTACCGCTCACTGGCATATAGCAAGGTTCGACGGCCATCCCCATTGAGCGGACATTGGCCGCGACTTTATCTGCAAGCGCTTTCACTTCGTCGAGTGATTTCCCGCTCGCTGCGGCTGCACCGGCAATCTTGTGGACGAACACGGTACCGGCGACACCGCGACGGTCTTCTTTGTTCGTGATAGCGACATCGTCGGCGACGACGACGTGATCGACTTTAATCCCTTCGGCGTCCGCGAGCTCGGCGGCGAGTTCGAAGTTCATGACGTCACCTGCGTAATTTTTGACGACGAGCAATACGCCATTGCCGCCATCGGCCGCTTTGATGCCTTCGAGCACCATGTCCGGCGTCGGGGACGTGAACACTTCACCGCATACGGCGGCATCGAGCATCCCATCGCCTACATAACCGGCGTGCGCTGGTTCGTGACCGCTCCCTCCACCTGAGACGAGTCCGACTTTCCCGGACTTGGCCCCGTCGGCACGACAGATGACATTGAATCCTTCCACACGACCGTACAGTTCAGGGTGGGCGTGGACCATACCTTCGACCATTTGTGACACGAGCTCGTTTGCTTCACCGATCAGTTTCTTCACGTGGGATCACTCCTTTTTGAGTTTGAAAAGTACCATATTCAATTTTCCACTCTTTTGGGTGAATTAAACAAAAAAAGTCGGCGAAAATATTCGCCGACCTCATCTCATGCATATTCAAGTAGAGCGCCAGTCTCTGAATCGACTGTGAATTGGTACGTCTTCTCTTCGTCGTTCTCGAGAACCGAGATGCCGCCTTTGAAGACGTCGTACTCGCGTCCGTCATACGTATAAATCTCAGGTGATGCCGAGATCCATGCCCCTTGGACGTGACCTTTGGCTGAAAATGCACGCTTCGTGTACTCAAGCGCATCCTCGGCCGATAAGCTTCGTTCATCTAACACTTTTTTCGTCATAAGTGCGGCTGCGATGGCAACCCCGATTCCAACTAACCAATATCTTTTCTTCATATGACTACCTCCCCTTGAACTATGGCTATCATGTACATCGTACCAAAACCTGTACCCCATTGGAACGAAAACCATTCGCATCTGTCGAAAAGTTCTGTATATAATGATACAAGAACGGTTGAAGGGATGGATGGAAATGGAACAAAAAACGAGAGACTTATTCAAGACGTTGACAGAGCTTCCGGGCGCGCCCGGGTTTGAATCAGAGGTCCGCCGGTTTGTTCGTGACCGAATCACACCGCACGTCGATGAAGTCATGACGGATGGCATCGGCTCAATCTTTGGGAAACGGGTCGGGGACGAGGCGGGCCCACGCATCATGGTCGCTGGACATATGGACGAAGTCGCGTTCATGGTCACCCGGATCACAGAAAACGGGATGCTGTACATACAACCGCTCGGCGGATGGTGGAGCCAAGTGCTCATGGCACAACGATTTGACATCGTTACGGCCGATGGATTGATTCCAGGGGTCGTCGCATCGACGCCGCCGCACTTGCTTGGACCGGAGGCGATGAACAAGCCGATGGACATGAAGCAAATGTTTATCGATATCGGGGCCGATACGAAAGAAGAGGCCGAATCGTGGGGCGTACGTCCGGGTCTACCGGCTGTGCCGACGAGCGAGTTCACGCCGCTCAAACATCCGAAAAAAATTATGGCCAAGGCATGGGACAACCGCTACGGCGTCGGGCTCGCCGTCGAGTTGCTCGAAGAGACGACAAAAGCCGATCACCCGAACATCTTGTTCGCCGGGGCGACCGTACAAGAAGAAGTCGGTCTCCGTGGTGCCCAAACAGCAGCCGAAATGATTCGTCCGGATGTCGCGCTCGTCCTCGACGCATCACCAGCCAACGATGCATCAGGCAATAAGACAGAGTTCGGACAGCTCGGGGAAGGGGCACTCATTCGTATCCTCGATCGAGTCATGGTCATGTCTCCTGAGATGCGTGACTTCCTGCTCGATACGGCATCTGATGAAAACATTAAGACCCAGTATTTCGTCTCGCCAGGTGGCACGGATGCGGGTCGCATCCACATGAGCGGGGAAGGGGTGCCGACGGCCGTCATCGGTGTCGCGGCGCGTTATATCCACACGCATGCCTCGATTTTGCATACGGACGACTACGACGCGGCGAAAGCGCTCCTGAAGGCACTCGTCAAACGACTCGATCGCTCGACGATGGAGACGCTCCGGGCTTCACGCTAATTGAACGAAGAACGTCACTCGTGGAGTGGCGTTTTTTTCATATTGAAATTTCACGAGAAACGTTTATACTGATAAAAGTGTGAAGACAGGAACTTTACGACTGACAAGACAGAAATGAGGAATTTCCATGCTTAAGAAAAAAGGGATTACGCTCAGTCCGTCGCTCTATTTCGTGACGGCTCTCAGTTATATGGCACTCGGATTATTCAGTACGCTCATTATCGGCTTGATTATGAAGACGGCCGGAGGACAGTTGCTCGAGACGAACCTGTCTGGATTTGGTTCGACGCTCATCGAAATTGGTGACGTGGCCATCGGCTTGACCGGGCCTGCCATCGGAATCGCCATCGCCTATGCGCTCCAGGCACCACCACTCATCTTGTTCTCGGCACTCGTCGTCGGGGCGTTCGGCTATGAGTTCGGACCAGCCGGCAGTTATGTGGCGACGTTGCTCGCCGTCGAAGTCGCCAAGCTCGTCTCGAAGTCGACGAAACTCGATATTTTGGTCACGCCGTTCACGACGATCGGCATCGGTTATTTGAGTGCGACCTATATCGGTAAATACGTCGGGTTGTTCATGACACAGCTCGGCACATGGATCGAATGGGGAACGGAACAACAACCACTGTTCATGGGAGTCGTCGTCGCGACGTTGATGGGGCTCGCCCTCACGGCTCCGATCTCGAGCGCGGCCATCGCCCTCATGCTCGGTTTGAGCGGGATTGCCGCCGGCGCGGCGACGGTCGGGTGTGCTGCCCAAATGGTCGGGTTTGCCATCACGAGCTATCGGGACAATGGCATCGGAGGCGCCATCGCCCAAGGCATCGGTACATCTATGCTCCAAGTCGGCAATATTGTCAAAAACCCATGGATTCTGTTGCCGCCGACCGTGGCCGGCGCCGTGCTCGCGCCGATTGCGATTCTGTTGTTTGAACTCGATAGCGTCGCGGCAGGCGCTGGCATGGGAACAAGTGGACTCGTCGGACCGATCGTCATGCTCGAAACGATGGGCTTCAGTTGGTATACGTTCATCGTCGTCTTCGGCTTTTTAATCGTCGGGCCAGCGGTGCTCAGCTACGCCGTCTATCAAGTGTTGGTCCGGATGAACCGGATTCGACCGAACGACATGAAAATCGAATATTGAACATACGAAAGAGAGCGTCCCGGCAAATAAGCGGGACGCTCTCTTTCGTTCACCACCCGAAAAAATTCCGGACGATTTCGACCGTTTCCCGCGGGACGCGGAAGCTCGCGAGGAATAGTACGAGCAGGACGGCATAAACGGGGAGTAAAAAACGTTTTCGAATGATGGGCAGCCTGCGCACAAGACGCTTGACGACGCGTTCAAGTATGTAAATCACGGCGAATCCGACGACGAGCCAAATGAAAATCTCGCCTCGTGATTTGTCCGTATCGATAAACAAATAACCGTAGCGCAGAATCGCCAACATGCCGATGACGCCGACGAGTTGTTCAAGTGGATGCTTCATTTCTGGATTCAACTGTTCGCGTGTCCATTTTGTCATGACTTCACCTTTTTCACGTAGTCTTCACTCCCGACTATCATAAAACACGAGAGCGGAATGTGACAACGGACTTATGCTATCATGAATGAGGAAAAAAGAACAGGAGTGGTGAAGATGAAACAACTGACAACGATGAACGAATATACAGCAGCGAAACAAGGGAAGAGCGTCCTCATGTTTTCAGCAACGTGGTGCGGCGATTGCCGTTTCCTCGACCCATTCATGCCGGACATTGAAGCGAAGTTCTCAGACTGGTCATTTTATTACGTCGATCGTGATGAATGGATGGAGCTTGCTCAAGAACTCGACATTTTCGGGATTCCAAGCTTCGTCGCTTTCAACGGCGGACAAGAAGTCGACCGCTATGTCGGACGCGAACGGAAGACGCCTGAGCAAGTCGAAGCCTTCCTTCATGGGTTAGGGTGAGCTAGATGGAACGGAATGAATTACGTCGCCATCTCGAACGCCGGTTTACGGAAGGGTACCGGACCTCGTATGACCGTGAGAACGAGGTGTTGCGCATCGAGCGGTCCACGGACCGGTTCGGCGTCAACATCCGTCTCGCCCCGCTCGTAGCGAAAGCGAAAGTCCGGGGAGAAGTCGCCATTGAAGAGGTCGTCGACTACATCGAGACAGCGCTCTCGGCCGACGATGCGGTCACACTCGCTGGCAATGAAGCGAACATTTATCCCGTCATCCGTTCGGCCTCGTTCTCGACGGAGACGAAGCGTGGGGAAGCACTCGCGATGACGCCACATACAGCTGAGACGGCTGTCTTTTATGCACTCGATTTGGGCAACGGCTATCGCTTGATCGAAGAGCGGCATTTGGACGGGATGCCTTTGACGCGTCTTGACGAATTGGCACGAGACAACGTCAAGAAGTTGCCGACCGATTTAAAAGAAGATACCGTGGCCGGGAATACGTTCTATTTTCTGGCTGCTCGGGACGGGTATGAAGCGTCACGGATTTTAAATGATGAGTTCTTGCGGGTCATGGAGCGCCGTATCGAAGGCGATATGCTCGTCGGGGTACCGCACCAGGACGTGATGATCATCGCGGACATCCGCAACGATCAGGGTTATGATGCGATGCAGCAGCTCATGTTCGACTTTTTCACGAACGGTCGGATTCCGGTGACGGCTCTTTCTTTCCATTATGAGGCTGGCGTACTCGAGCCAATTTTCATTGTCGGAAAAAAGAACCCACCAACCGACGCATAATCTGCTAAACTATTTGTGTCTAGTTTGAAAGAAGGGGCGTTTTTACGTATGCAAATCAATGCTTTTTATAACCGTGAAGGAATCGGCGATGTCCTCATGGTCCTGTTAAGAGAAGGCGATCGCCATCATCAAGTTGTTGAACGGAAAGACGATGTCGCCATCGTTAAGTCGACGACAGGGAAAGTCAATGGCTACAACGTGTTCAACGCGAGCAACTATTTTGATGTCAGCGATTGGCATGGACCGGTCGAATTGACGGCCGAATTGATTGAGACGCTCGGTGTCATCTTGCGCAAACAAAATATCGAAGCCGAGTTGTCGGGCGTGGACTTTACCCCGAAATTCGTCGTCGGCTATGTCAAAGAAGCTGAGAAACACCCGGATGCCGATAAATTGTCGATTTGTCAGGTCGAGACTGACCAAGGTATGGTCCAAATCGTCTGTGGCGCACCGAACGTTGCGGCCGGCCAAAAAGTCGTCGTCGCGAAACCGGGTGCAGTCATGCCATCAGGTTTGATCATTCGCCCGTCTAAATTACGTGGTGAGAGCTCACACGGGATGATTTGTTCGGCGCGTGAATTGAACTTGCCTGATGCACCGCAAGAAAAAGGAATTCTCGTATTAGATGACGAATATGAAGTAGGTAAAGCATTTGAAATCGGTCGCTAAACTCGACCGATTTTTTGCTAAATAGGATTGAGTGAAAAAGCGAGGAATCAAGTATGGATGCATATGAACGTTCATTAAAACAGCAAGCAGACCGAATTCGACGCGAACTATCCCAAGAAGGGAAGAAAGGTGCGCCTGCACCGAAGCCCGAGCCGAAGGATGAATTTGTGCCGTCGGATGTACCGTCTCCGATTTATGGATACGCCCGACCGAAACCGAAAATCATCTTGCCGACTGAACATTCTCCGGAGACGCGAGACGATTCAGCGATGCGCCAAGCGAAGCGAGTGGCCGTCCCAGTTGAGGAAATGTCAGAGGCGGTGCCACCAAGCGTAACGCCTGAGCCTGAGAACGAACCGGTAATTGATTCTGTAGATGAATCGGTGATGGAGTCAGTAGACGAATCCGTTGTTGAATCAGTAGACGAATCGGTGATCGAATCAGTAGATGAACCGGTGATGGAGTCGGTTGATGAATCGGCGCCGGACACGGACGAAGCGATGACACCACAGTCTGACTTTGATGTCACAGCGGACGAAGCGCCAGTAGCGGAGACGCTTGAGGAAATGGTGGCCGAGCAAACAGATTCACCAATCGAAGCGTCAATTATTTCCGCGGAAACATCGCAACCAATTGACGAGAGTCCGACCGTCTTGGAAGATGAGCCGGATGAATCAGATACAAAACCGCTCCTCGGGGAAGTCTCGATTGTAGAGAGCGGATTTGCCTCGGTCTTCATGGGGTCGACCGATTTGAAATCGTCAAAGATTGCCGTTCGTGAAGAAAAACAAGATGTGACCGAACCATCGTTGCCGACTGAAGCATCGGTCGAGACGGTGGCACCGATTGTTGAGGATGTTGCGAAAACATTACAGTCGGACGAACCGGTCGATGTGCCTGATGAAGAAACATTGACGCCCGCCATGGGCGTGTCATACAAAGCGGATGGCCCTCCGCTCAACGTCATGATGACGCCGCAAGACCGGATGGCGATGTACAAGAGTCGCCGATTGGCTAAAAAAAACAATAATCTGTAATAGCATGACTCCGGTAGTTTTGCTATAATGACAAAGGTTTGTCGCATTTTTGAAACAGACCGCAATGAATTAGGGGGGCTATTTACAGATGAACCGTTATCACTTCGTCGGAATTAAAGGAACGGGCATGAGTCCTTTAGCTCAAATTTTAAATGACATGAATAATGAGGTCCGAGGTTCGGACGTTGACAAAGCATTTTTTACTGAAGAAGCATTGAACCGTAAAGGAATTGAAATCCTTCCGTTTGACCCTGAAAACATTACTGAAGGGCAAATCGTCGTCCAAGGTAACGCCTTCACAGACGATCACCCTGAAGTTGTTCGGGCACGCGAACTCGGATTGACGATATACAAGTACTATGAGTTTCTAGGCGAGTTGGCTGACCACTACACTAGTGTCGCCATCACTGGATCTCACGGGAAAACATCGACGACAGGTCTGTTGGCCCACGTCATGCGTGGCATCGAGCCGACATCATTCTTGATTGGCGATGGTACGGGTGAAGGTGTCGAAGACTCGAAAAACTTCGTCTTCGAGGCTTGTGAGTATAAGCGTCACTTCTTATACTATCGTCCGGACTATGCCATCATGACGAACATCGACTTTGATCATTCTGATTACTTCTCAGGACTCGATGACGTCATCGACGCATTCCAAGAGATGGCCAAGCAAGTGAAGAAAGGCATCATCGCTTGCGGGGATGATGAAAATCTTCAACACATTCAAGCGAACGTGCCAATCGTCTATTACGGTTTTGGCGCTCATAACGACTTCCGCGCCGAGAACGTGAACTCGACGGATAACGGGACGACGTTTGACGTGTATTTGCGTGACGACTTCTATGGGACGTTCCGGATTCCAGGATACGGGAACCATAGCGTCTTGAACGCACTTGCCGTCATCGCGACATGTGACTACGAGAACTTACCGAAAGAGTTGGTCAAAGACCGCCTCGAGACGTTCAACGGCGTGAAACGTCGTTTCAGCGAATCGACGCTCGGAAGCCAAGTGTTAGTGGATGATTATGCCCACCATCCACGGGAAATCAGTGCGACAGTGGAAGCGGCGCGTAAAAAATACGTCGGCCGTGAAGTTGTAGCTATCTTCCAACCGCACACGTACACGCGTCTTAAATCATTCATGGATGATTTCGCTGCGGCATTAGCCGAAGCGGATGCCGTTTACTTGTGTGACATCTTCGGTTCGGCTCGCGAACAAGAAGGTACAGTTACGATTGAAGACCTGCAATCGCGCATCGAAGGCGCGAACGTGTTAAAGCGTGGCGGAACGCAAGTGCTCCAGGCACATGACAATGCCGTCCTCCTGTTCATGGGGGCTGGGGACATCCAGACTTATCAACGCGAATATGAGAAACACGTCCAACTTGAAGCGTGAATCGAGAGCGAACGGCTGATGCCGTTCGTTTTTTTTGTGTTTAACATCGAGCTAAGACGGTAATAATACTAGCGACTGAATTTGGAAAAGGAGATGTTAAGGATGGCAAGCCAAGGCGCATTAAACACATTGAACAAAGAGGTAGCCAACTATGGCCTCTTATTCGTCAAACTGCACAACTACCATTGGTACATTAGCGGCCCTCACTTCTTCACGTATCATGAAAAATTAGAGGAACTGTATAATCTCGTCGCCGAACTGTACGATGACGTGGCGGAACGTCTATTGATGAACGATGGCGAACCGTATGCGACGATGAAGGAGTATCTCGAACATTCGACGTTGCAAGAAGGGGACCGCCACGCGGATACCGAGCAGATGATTAAAGATGTCATCAGTGACTTCAAACAGATTCGCCAAGAGATGCAAGACGCGATGGAGAACTTCGAAGACGGGGACGAAGCCATCGAGGACACATTCGTGTCTCATATCGAACGACTCGAAAAAGAGATTTGGATGATGTCGGCTGCGCTCGGTAAAAAGACGAAGCTGTAACGAAAAAACAAGCGTACCGTCATCGGCACGCTTGTTTTTGTTATTTCAAGTTCTCTGGGTTGAGTGGCAAGAGCGAGTCGACGACGAAACGCCCGTCCTTACGAATCAAGACATCATCGAACCAAATCTCGCCGCCGCCGTAATCAGGGCGTTGGATATTGACGAGGTCCCAATGGATTGACGAGTTGTTGCCGTTATAAGCGTCATCATACGCCTGACCCGGTGTAAAGTGGAAACTGCCGTCGATTTTCTCATCGAACAAGATATCCTTCATCGGATGTTGGATGTACGGGTTGACGCCGATGGCGAACTCGCCGACGAAACGTGCCCCTTCGTCCGTATTGAACACTTCATTGATTCGGTCTGTGTCGTTCGCTGTCGCATCGACAATCTTTCCATCTTTGAACGTCAACGACACGTTCTCGAACGTGAAGCCGTGATACGGTGACGGCGTGTTGTACGTGATGACACCGTTGATCGAATCTTTGACCGGAGCTGTGAACACTTCACCGTCCGGAATGTTCATTTGGCCAGAACACTTGATGGCCGGAATGTCTTTAATTGAGAACGTGAGGTCCGTCCCTGGTCCTTTGATTGTGACACGATCGGTCTCATTCATGAGGCTGACGAGCGCGTCCATGGCCCGGTCCATCTTACCGTAGTCGAGTGTGCAGACGTTGAAGTAGAAGTCTTCGAACGCCTCAGTCGATTTACCAGCGAGTTGTGCCATCGACGGCGATGGATAACGGAGCACGACCCATCTCGTTCCTTTGACGCGGTCCTCGGTATGCATTTTACCGATAGTGGCCCCGACGAGTTTTTGTTGCTCGGCCGGCACGTCTGACAGTTCGTTGATGTTGTCACCGGCACGAAGGCCGATGTAAGCGTCCATCGCTTGCATCTGTTTGCGTTCGATGTCGGCCATGAGTTCGAGCTGTTCCCGGCTCGCTCCCGTATAAAGTTTGCGCAAGATGCGGCTCTCTTTCAATAAGACGAACGGATGCCCCCCAGCCTCATACGCCTTTTCGACGAGCGCTTCGACAAGCGATTCCTCGACGCCGAAATTTTCAATGAGAACGCGTTCCCCCGGTTTCAATTCGACTGAATAATTGATTAATCCATCAGCGAGTTGCGTGATTCTTGGATCTCTCATACGAACACCCCTTTTAACTTTTTTAAATTTATTTCTATTTTAGTGTAATCGAAAACATAAAAACGGGTAAAGGAATAATCAGACCGGATGGCGAAAACGGTTGTGACAAATCTTTTGAGTCATAATGGTGCTATAATGAAACCACCACATTATCGAATAGGAGGAATGGATGCATGGAAATCACATTAGGAGGCATTGCAGGGCTCGTCGCAGCACTCGCATTTGTCGTACTCGTATTTTTCTTGGCACGTGTCTTGTCGAACGTCAATCGGACACTCGGCAGCGTCGCCAACACAACTGAAAACTTAGAACGTCAATTAGACGGAATCACAATGGAAGTGACGGCGCTCTTACATAAGACGAACCGTCTCGTGGATAACGTCGAGGAGAAAACAGAATTGCTCGCACCGGTGGCACACGCCCTTGATGAGCTCGGCACGTCACTCAACGAAGTGACAGAGTCGGTACGGACGGTTTCTTCTTCTGTTCACGTAGCAGCAGACGAGAATAAAGAGCAGATTGCCCAAGCGGTACGTTGGGGATCGGTCGCTGTAGAATTATTTAAGAAAAACAAAACAGAAACGTCTTCAGACGAACGACCATCACGTCGTCGCGGCCGTCGGGACCGTAAACAAGAACCGACTACGGTTTCACCAGGGTTGATTGCGACAGACGATACAATCAAATCATAACTATCACAAGGAGGAAGTAACGATGACATACGACAAGAACAAGACATATACGAATGAACAGCAATCAAGCGGTGGGTTTTTAGCTGGTGTCGTCCTCGGCGGCGTGATTGGTGCAGCAGTAGCACTCCTCACATCACCGAAGAGCGGACGTGAAGTACGGACATACCTCGACGAGAAAACGGCGACGTCGCGTGAGCGATTGACCGTCAAGTCGAAAGAAGTTCGTGAAAAAGCAGAACCGGTCGTCGGCGAATGGATTAAAGTAGCGAGCGATAAAGCGGCTCCGGTCTTAAACCTCGTCAAAGACAAGGCCCGTGAAGCGGCTGAATTGAAACAACAAGTCGATGAAGACGAATTGTCAATCGAAGAAGCGATGGAGAAAGCTGATCAACTCGTAGCGGAGGCGGAAGCCGAAGTGAAAGAGCAACTCGATAAGGCTTCAGAAGAGCAGTCGAACGAAGCAAAAGATTCGAACGAAGCGAAAGCCTCAAATGAGTCAAACGAGTCGTCGAAGTCAGAAGCGTCGACAGACAAACCGAAACAATCAGACAATAAGCCGAACGCGAACAAATCGAACGCGACGAAATCGGCTGCAAACAAACAAAAAACAACGAGCAGCCGTGACCAATCGGAAGACTATGAGTCAGACTTCGAGGCACCTGTGAAAGACTTGCTCGACGATGAGTCGAAACAAGAATTGAACAACTTGAAGCAAGACCTTAAAAACGGCAACAAATAAGTGATGACGCGTCCGGGACTAGCCGGGCGCTTTTTTTGTTGATTTTGTGTCGTCAGCCCATTTCCCTATGACAAAGCGATTAAAGTTCGTTATAATTAGGAATCTGGAAAGAACGGCTTAGAAATGAGAGGGTAATTATGAGTCCACAAGATCAGTTGAATCGATTACGTCGCGAGATGGATGAGTTGAATCGTGAGATGCTCGACTTGCTCAGCCGCCGTGGCACACTCGCTGTTGAGATTGGAAAAGTAAAACGTCTGCAAGGTGTGGAGCGATACGATCCGGTACGTGAACGTGAGATGCTCGACTTCATCGCGGCAGAGAATCCGGGTCCGTTCGAGACGGCTCGCTTGCAACATCTGTTCAAAGAGATGTTTAAAGCTTCGGCCGAACTGCAAGGCGAAGATCGTGACAAGACGCTGCTCGTTTCACGGAAACGCCAAGCCGAAGACACGATTGTCACGCTCGATGATGTCAAAATTGGCAATGGACGTCCGCAACTGATTGCGGGACCATGTGCGGTCGAATCGTTTGAGCAAGTGAACGCCGTCGCTGAGAAATTGGCGCTGTCCGGAGTGAAAATCTTGCGAGGCGGGGCGTACAAGCCACGTACTTCACCATACGACTTCCAAGGTCTCGGCTTCGAGGGGTTGAAACTGCTTAAGCAAGCGGCAGATCGTCATGACTTACGGGTCATCTCTGAAATCATGACGCCTGGTGCGGTCGAATCGGCACTTCCATACGTGGACATCATCCAAGTCGGTGCGCGCAATATGCAAAACTTCGACTTGCTGAAAGAAGTCGGGAAGACGGATAAACCGGTGCTCTTGAAGCGTGGCTTATCGGCTACGATTGAAGAGTTCATCTATGCGGCCGAGTACATCATGGCGAGCGGCAACAGCCAAGTCATCTTGTGCGAACGCGGCATCCGGACATATGAACGGGCGACACGCAACACGCTCGACATCACAGCGGTCCCGATTTTGAAACAAGAGACGCATTTGCCGGTCATGGTCGACGTGACGCACTCGACAGGACGACGCGACTTGTTACTGCCAGCGGCCAAAGCGGCGCTTGCAGTCGGAGCGGACGGAGTCATGGTGGAAGTACACCCGAACCCGGCCATCGCCTTATCGGATGCCCAGCAACAACTCGATTTCGATCAGTTCGATCAATTCGTGGACGGGCTAACGGCCCAGTTCCCTCAACTTGATTTGGTGAAAAAGTAAGCTTTCCAATTGGAAACGTTTTATATAGCGTGAAGACAGGGTAAAATGATGACAGATACCTGTCTTCCTTTTTTGACACGTTTTTTGAAAATCGTTTGAAAATCATTGCTTGTAGGAGGAGTTTTAATGAATAGTAACAATGTAACCATCTATGATGTCGCACGAGAAGCCGGGGTGTCGATGGCAACCGTCTCACGCGTCGTCAACGGAAACCCGAACGTCAAACCGACGACCCGCAAGAAAGTCCAGGATGCGATTGACCGTCTCGGCTATCGTCCGAACGCTGTCGCACGTGGACTGGCCAGTAAGAAGACGACGACGGTCGGCGTCATCGTCCCAGATATCTCGAACATCTTCTTCGCAGACCTTGCCCGCGGAATCGAGGACGTCGCGACGATGTACAAGTACAACATCATCCTCGGGAACTCGGACTCGAACCGTGACAAAGAGATCCATTTGTTGAACACATTGCTCGGGAAACAAGTCGACGGCATCATTTTCATGGGCGGTCGTCTGCATGAAGACCTCGTCAACGAGTTTAAGAAGTCACCGGTCCCAATCGTCCTCGCGGCGACACTCAACCAAGGGTATGACCTCCCTGCGGTCAACATCGATTATGAGCAAGCGGCATACGACGCGACCGAAATGTTGATTGGCCACGGTCATAAACAAGTCGGCTTCATCACAGGTCCACTCGAGCAACAAATCAATGGCGAGAAGAAATTCTCTGGCTACCGCCGTGCCCTTGACGACGCCGGACTCCCGTTCCGTGAGAGTGACGTCGTCCTTGGGAATTACACGTACGCATCAGGCCTTGAGGCGATGCAGAAGATGCTCGAACGTGACGATTGCCCGAAAGCGATTTTCGCCGGTACGGATGAGATGGCACTCGGTGTCATTCACGCGATTCAAGACGCCGGTTTCTCGGTCCCGAACGATTTTGAAGTCGTCGGCCATGATAACACGCGTCTCGCTACGATGATTCGTCCGAAATTGACGACGGTCGTCCAACCGATGTATGACATCGGTGCCGTTGCCATGCGTCTCTTGACGAAAATCTTGAATGCGGAAGAAGTCGAAGAGAAGAACGTTGTCTTGCCGCACCGCATCGAACGTCGCGATTCGGTACGTCAAGACTGAATAAAAATCCCCTCGCCTGTCGGAGTCACTCCGCGGACGAGGGGATTTTTTTAGACATATATTGATTTGCGATCGTTCGAAATGAACGGCCAGAACGCCCGTTTCGTCACTTCCCAATTTTTCTCCTCAATTTGTTGGCGTCGGGGAATATGTTGGAACGTGTACGGATGGTCATCCCAGCGTGTCGGCAAGGCTAAATCCGCTTTGTCCTGCCACTGCTCGATCCATTCGGACGGAATGTCGCCGCTGTACGGCGCCTCGCGCGTCAGTCCGGCCCACACTTGCGCCCAAGCCCGGGGTACGGTTCGATACCAATCATAGCCGCCGCCGCCGAGGGCGACGAGTCTTCCTTCCGTATACTCGTCGGCAAGTCGAGAGGCGATTTGAGGAATCTGTTCGAACGTCCGAATCGTCGAGGCAAGGTGCGTCAACGGATCAAAGGCATGAGCGTCGGCCCCGTTCTGCGTCACGATGATATCCGGCTTGAACCATTCGCACGCTTCCCGGAACACTGTCTCGTAACAGCGCAAGAACGACTCGTCTTGGGTGAACGCATCGACCGGGACGTTCCAGCTATAGCCGTACCCATTCCCGTTGCCGCGCTCTGTGACGGCTCCTGTCCCCGGGAACAGGTAGCGGCCGGTCTCGTGGATGGATAACGTCATCACATCGTCATCGTCATAAAACAGCCATTGTACGCCGTCTCCGTGGTGGGCGTCAGTATCGACATAGAGGACCCGGCTGCCGTACGCTTTACGGACGTGGGCGATGGCAACCGCTGCGTCGTTATACACGCAAAATCCGGACGCTTTCCGCCTCATCCCGTGATGGAGGCCGCCCCCGACGTGAAAGGCGCGCTCCAGTTTACCGCTCGCGACCAAATCGAGTGCGTGAACGGTGCCCCCGACGAGCCGGGCCGCCCCTTCATGGATGGTTGGGAAAATCGGCGTGTCTTCAGTGCCGAGGCCGAACTTGTTCGCTTTCAATGTCGACAGCTCACCGGCCGCCGCCGCTTGAACCGCTTCGATATAATCAAGGTCATGGACGAGCGCGAGCGACTCGACCGAGGCGAGGGACGGGGCGATGCACTCGGAGGCCTGAAGTTTACCTGAGGCGATGAGCAGGGACGTCGTCAGCTCCAGGCGGACCGGATTGAACGGATGATCCGCATGGAAGCGGTACGAGTTCTCGTTCTCCCCGAATATGTAGGCCGGTCTCATTGGGACATCTCCGGACCGAGCACGTCGTAACCCTCGCGTTTCAACCGTTCGATGATGCGGAGCGGATTCATCGTCTGGACGCGGAACGAGATGATGCGTTTATATGGGTCGGGCGTCGGATGAACGAACACGTTGATGATGTTGACGTTCGTCTTGGCGAGGAGCCGGGTCACTTTCTCGAGCGTCCCCGTCGTGTTAGCGACCAAGAGCTCAATCTGAGAGCTCGGCTCGAGCGCGCCCGTCAATTGGACGAAGTAACGCAATAAGTCTGTCTCGGTCAAGACGCCGACGAGTTTGCCTTGTTCGACAATCGGCAGGCAGGTCAGGCGATACTCATAAAACAGAGCGGCCGCATCTTCGAAGAAGTCGTACGGATGTGCCGTCGTCACATCTTGACGCATGATGCTCGAAACGGGGTTTTTGAAGTCGGCGCTCTCGCTCTCCGGATGGAACACGCTCGTCGCTCCGCTCATCTCGAACTGGCCGACGATTCCGACGACTTGTCGGGCCGGGTTGGTGACGATGAGATGGCGCACTTTATGATCACGCATGAGCTTGGCCGCATGGGCGATCGTGTTGGTCGGTTGAATCGTCACGACATGACGATTCATCATTTGTTCAATCAACATCCAGGTCCCTCCTTAGTCATACATGAACCGGCGCCGCAGCCGGAGCGAATCGAAATGGTCGATCGTTTCTTGCCGGACGTTCTTGCCAATCCGTGCCATGAGACAGTTGGCCGGATGCGAGGCAATCTCCGGGTCATCGGTCGGGAAGAAGACGAGTCCGCCGTGGTTCATCATCTTTTCCATCACTTTCCGATAGTCCCAGATCGAGAGCCCGCTCCCTTTCAAGTCCCAGTGCCAATAATATTCTGTCGTCAAAATCAAGAAGTCATCCATATGCGAGTCCATCATCGACACTTCGAGTAGCTGCTTGCCAATCCGTTGGCCACGGAAGCGCGGGCTCACTTCGATCGCGCCGAGCTCGAGGATATAGGGGTCGTTCCCTTCGCTCCAACGTTCATATGGGTCCGGATATAAATACGTGACATAACCGATGACGAGGTCATCGACGCGGGCCACGATGATGCGGCCTTCTTTCAAGTCAGCGATTTCGACGAGCGCCTTATGTTGGTCCTCAGGTTCACGAAATGCGGTCAATCCCTCATCGAGCCGATACGTGGCCAACACGTCGCTCTCGATCGGTCCATCGATGATTACGGCTCCGAGTGAGGTTTCCCACACCTTTGAATGATATTGTTTTTCCATGGAGTCACCACCTTTTCCACCTTCTATTATAGCGCTTTCATTTAGCTTGTTTCACACTCTTTTGGAGATTTTGGAAATTCATTGATTTGTCATAATATTAACACTATACTGAAAGTGGTTATACCATTCATTACAGGGGAGGCGAATCTTTAGCGATGGAAAAATTGAAAGCGTTATCAGGGGAACATCAATTGGCGTCGTATGAAGATGCTTGTCAGTCGTTCGAGTGGACACAAGCAGAAGCATTATTTTCTTGGAATTTGACGGGGAACGTCAATATGGCGTACGAAGCAATCGACCGTCACGCAGAAGGTGAACTCGCCACAAAGCTGGCGTTGCTCTATTTCGATGGGGAACGAGAAGAGCGCTACACGTATGAGGACATGAAACGAGAAAGCAATCGGGCCGGAAACGTTCTGAAATCGGTTGGAGTGGAGAAAGGCGACCGCGTCTTCATCTTCATGCCACGGAGTCCAGAACTTTATTTTATTTTGCTCGGTACACTCAAGCTCGGGGCGATCGTCGGTCCGTTGTTTGAGGCGTTCATGGAGCAAGCCGTCCACGACCGTCTGCTCGACTCGGAAGCGAAAGTCATCGTCACGACCGAGGCGCTCCTACCGCGTATCCCGGTCGATCAACTCCCGCACTTGGAGACGATTTTAATCGTCGGTGACGAGGTAAAAGAGGCAGGGAAAATCATCGACTACCGCAAATTGGCGGGTGATGCCTCGACCGATCTCGACATCACGTGGGTCGACCGCGAAGACGGCATGATTTTGCATTATACGTCAGGGTCGACCGGGAAACCGAAAGGTGTCTTGCATGTCCATAACGCCATGGTGCAGCATTTGATGACCGGCAAATGGGTGCTTGACTTGCAACCGGACGACATTTACTGGTGCACAGCCGATCCAGGTTGGGTGACGGGTACGAGCTACGGGATTTTCGCACCGTTCTTGAACGGGGCGACGAACGTAATCGTCGGGGGACGATTCAATCCTGAGTTCTGGTATTCGGTCATCGAACGGTTCGGTGTCACGGTCTGGTACAGCGCGCCGACAGCGTTTCGGATGCTCATGGGTGCCGGAGAAGAGGCGTTTGAAAAATATGATTTGTCGTCACTCCGCCATATCCTGTCGGTCGGAGAACCGCTCAATCCGGAAGTCATTCGTTGGGGGAACGAATCGTTCGGATTACGGATTCATGACACGTGGTGGATGACAGAGACCGGCGCGATGATGATTTGTAACTATCCGACGATGGATATCAAACCGGGGTCGATGGGCAAAGCTATCCCGGGTTGTGAAGCGGCCATCTTAGACGACCGCGGTCAACCACTCCCGCCTCACCGGATGGGCAACTTGGCACTCAAGACGCCATGGCCGTCGATGATGCGGAAAATTTGGAAGAATGACGCCAAGTATGAGAGCTACTTCTGGGGTGACTGGTACGTCTCAGGTGACTCGGCGTATATGGACGAGGACGGTTACTTCTGGTTCCAAGGCCGCGTCGATGACGTCATCATGACGGCAGGGGAACGGGTCGGTCCGTTCGAAGTCGAGAGCCGTCTCGTCGAGCATCCAGCTGTCGCCGAGGCCGGGGTTATCGGGAAACCAGATCCGGTCCGCGGCGAGATCATCAAGGCGTTCATCGCGCTCCGTAAAGGCTATGAGCCGTCGGACGAGTTGAAGGCGGAGATTCAAAAGTTCGTCAAAGAAGGTCTCGCGGCTCACGCGGCTCCGCGTGAGATCGAGTTCAAAGACAAATTGCCGAAAACGCGAAGCGGGAAAATCATGCGTCGCGTCTTGAAAGCATGGGAGTTGAACCTCGAGACGGGTGACTTATCGACAATGGAAGATTGAACGACAAAAGGTCGACACGCGATGTGTCGACCTTTCTTGTCGGATTAGGCGCCGTCTGCAGCTTCGGCGTCTTCTTTCTTCTTGTCTTCCTCAGCCTTTTTCTCAGCTTCGGCTTTCTTCTTTGCTTCTTCTTCAGCTTTCTTCTTATCAGCTTCCGCTTTTTTCTTTGCGTCGGCTTCTGCTTTCGCTTTTGCGTCAGCCGCTGCCTTTTCCTTCGCAGCAGCGTCAGCTTCTTGTTTCTCTTCTTCAGCTTCCTGTTTCTGCTCTTCAGCCTCTTGTTTCTTCTCTTCGGCTTCTTCTTTCTTCTTCGCCTCTTCTTCGGCTTTCTTCTTCGCTTCCTCTTCCTTCTTCTTCTCTTCGACTTTTTTCTTCTCAGAGAATGAACCAGAGTCACCGAAGTCGCCAGCTCTTACGCTAGCCGGTTGTACGAAGCGAGCGTTCGAGTTGAACACTTCTGGACGATCGAGATAGACGTTGTTGGCAATCTTAGACCACATACCTTGTGTCCGTTGGTAGTAGCGGCCATAAGCGCCTCCGTCAGTCAAACCATTTTCTTTATCATATCCTGTCCAGACGGCAAGCGTGACACCCGGTGTCGAACCGACCAAGTAGGAGTCGCGAATATCTTGGGTCGTACCCGTTTTACCCATCCAGTCGCCGGGGACGTTCAAGAGCGAGTTGGCATACGTCGCTGTTCCTGACGTATAGACGTCACGGAGCATATCGACAATCAAGTAGGCCGTACGATCTGAGTAGATACGTGTCTTCTTCGGATTTTTCTCGTAAATGACTTCACCTTGATACTCGACGCGGTCGATGATATACGGTTCGACATGTTCACCACCGTTGGCAAGCATCGCATAACCTGAGGCAAGTGATGCGAGTGAGACCGAGCTGACACCGAGTGCCATTGATGGCGCGTCGCGTGTATCGTCAGGGACGTTCATGCCCATCTGAATCAATTTCTCCGTATCATTTCTAAAGTCGCCTTGCTCTTCGTAAATTTTCACGGCCGGGACGTTTCGCGATAGCTTCAACGCGTCACGAGCCGTCATCGGTCCACGGTAGCCGCGGTCTTCGTTTCGAACCGAAATCGTATTCGGGTTTGTACCGTTTTGGTATTTATACTCCTCATCGATGATGACCGTATCCGTCGTGATGAGACCTTTTTCAATCGCGTTCGCATAAACGAGTAACGGCTTCGCTGTCGACCCGATTTGGCGTTCCATTAAACGGGCGCGGTTGAAGTCATCGGCCTTACCGTTCACATAACGACCACCGACGAATCCGAGGATGCGACCGGTCTTGTTGTCGAGCATGATGGCTGCCGTTTGCTCCGGACCTTGGTCAGGATCGACATTTGGTGAATTGTTTGGTCCAAAGTTATTGACGTTCCGGGCCGGTTGTTGCATCGATTCGTGAACTTGTTTATCGAGTGACAAATGAATCTTGTATCCACCTTGACGGAGCGCGTTGTGAGCGCGACGTCCGTACGTGTTCGTAATTTCTTTGCGCTCTTCTGCACTCAATTCGTTCACGTTCACGCCATCTTGTTTAAGCATGTGGTCCCGAACGATAATGAGAGCATCTTCTTCAGCCCATTGCACGACATACGGATAGCGGTCACGCGGCTTCGATTGCGTCTTCATGAAGTCTTTTGTGATGTCGTAGTTGTATGCAGCGTCGTAGTCTTTTTTCGTGATTTTCCCGGCTACGTACATCCGGTTGAGTACCGTTTTCATCCGGTTGATGGCCGGTGCCACGTCCTCTTTAATGACACCGCCTTGGTAATACGGTGTGTACAAGAACGGGTTTTTCGGAATCCCGGCGAGGAAAGCAGCTTGTGGCAACGTCAATTTCTCAGCCGATGTGTTGAAGACACCGCGAGCGGCTGCTTCAATCCCTGAGATGTTGCGTCCCATCGAGTTTCGTCCGAATGAGACGACGTTCAAGTACGCGTTCAAGATCTCATCTTTGTTCATTGCTTTCTCGAGGCGAAGGGCGAGTAAAATCTCTTTCGCTTTTCGTTCGAACGACACTTCGTTCGTCAGCATTTGGTTCTTGATGAGCTGTTGTGTGAGCGTAGAGCCACCGGTCCGATCTTCCGATCCGGTCGCTTCTTGTAAGATGGCACGGAGCGTCGCTTTCGGGACGACACCATCATGTTCGTAAAACTCGACGTCCTCTGTGGCGAGTAATGCGTCGACGACGAACGGAGAAACTTTATCGACGGCGACGGGAATCCGTACTTCATCCGTCGTGTAGTTTCCGATTCGTTCACCGCTTCCAAAATAAATGTCAGAAGTCGATGAGTACGTGTTGATTTGTGACGTCATCGTCTTATATGCAGGTGCCGGCATATCCTTGACGAGAGAAGCGAAATAACCCGCTCCGATCCCGGCGCCTAAAAATCCAATGAGAACGACTGATATAATCGTTAGGAGCAGGACGTTCCACGATACATCGTAAAATACATTGGCATAACGGCGGGCTTTCAAGGACTTTGGTTGGTTCCATGTGTCTCGAATCTTTTGCAGCATGACAGCCTCCTTAATATGGTGTAAAACTATTTTGGACAGTAATATATACGATTATAGCACAAGTCATTGCTGACCTTCCTCACAATCAACTGTCGGCTGCAAGTTTCCATCTTCCAGTTGACAATTTGGAAATGGAACTTATAAAATGTAAAGCATAGTCCATAAACAAAGATGCTATGAAGAAAGCGAAGTAGTCGACTGACCGCTTGTCCAGAAAGCTAGTGGGTGCTGTGAACTAGCCAATGTCAATCGATGAATTACACTTTTGGAGCGTGCCGTTCGGCCGGGTCGAGACCGTTATCTCTCGCTACAAGTGGCCACAGCTGTGGCAATTAGGGTGGTACCGCGGAATCTCCGTCCCTTCTCATATGAGAAGGGACGTTTTTTTTATGTCAATCGAAGGAGTGGAACAGATGGAATTATTGAAGGATTTAGAATTTCGAGGTCTCGTCAACCAAATGACGGACGAAGCAGGATTGAAAGAACAGTTGAACAAACCGACGACGCTTTACACCGGGTTCGACCCGACGGCGGACTCGCTTCATATCGGGCACTTGCTCCCGATTTTAACACTCAAACGTTTCCAAGAGGCGGGACACCACGTCATCGCCCTCGTCGGTGGCGCGACCGGGATGATTGGTGATCCGTCAGGTCGTTCGGACGAGCGTTCGCTCAACACGCTCGACACGGTCAAACAGTTCTCGGATCGGATCAAAGACCAATTGAGCCGTTTCCTCCCGCTCGAAGGTGAGAATCCAATCTCTATCCGCAACAACTACGAGTGGACGGAAGAGTTATCGATTATCGATTTCTTACGTGATATCGGGAAACACTTCCCGATCAGCTACATGCTCGCCAAAGACTCGGTCGACTCACGTTTGGAGAACGGAATCTCGTACACGGAATTCTCATACATGTTGTTGCAATCGTTCGACTTCTTAAAGTTGTACGAAAACGAGAACTGCCGCCTTCAAGTCGGGGGCAGCGACCAGTGGGGCAACATCACGGCCGGTCTCGAACTCATCCGCCGCTTCGGTCACTCGGAGAAGGCGTTCGGGTTGACGGTGCCGCTCGTGACGAAGTCGGACGGTCAAAAGTTCGGGAAGACGGCGGGCGGTGCAGTCTGGCTCGACGCCGATAAGACGACGCCATACGAGTTTTACCAGTTCTGGATTAACGTCGACGACGCTGACGTCATCAAGTTCATCAAATACTTCACGTTCATGTCGCACGAAGATATCTTGGCGCTCGAAGCAGAAGTGGTCGCTGCACCGGAGAAGCGTGTCGCCCAACGTCGTCTCGCCGAAGAGATGACAAAACTCGTCCACGGAGAAGCAGGTCTCGATCAAGCGCAACGCATCACGACTGCCTTCTTTAGTGGCGACTTGAAAACGCTCAAACCAGAAGACATGGATGCCGCATTTAAAGGCATGCCACAGTTCGAGCTTGACGGCGAGCGCAACCTCGTCGACCTTCTTGTCGAAGCGAAGATTGCACCATCGAAACGTCAAGCCCGTGAAGACGTTCAAAACGGGGCGATTTACTTGAATGGGGAGCGGGAGCAGTCGCTCGATAAGACGGTGACACGCGCCGATACGCTCGGTGAGTTCACCATCATCCGTCGCGGTAAGAAAAAATACTTCGTGATCCGTCACGTCTGATGCATGCGTCCATGTCCGCCAATGTTGCGAACATGGACGTTTTTTTCTGTCTCAACATCGATTCGGTCTGCTACGATAGCAAGTATAGACGACAAGGAGGATTTGTTATGGATATTGAAGAATTTTTTGGCGAGCAGTTCCATCAATGGCGCGAGCGGTTCCGGTACTACGAGATGGCGATCACTGAACTCGAGAGCGATCTCGGCATCATCGACCTCGATTGGCAGACGCGGCTCGGCTATTCGCCGATTGAACACGTGAAGACGAGGATGAAGACGCTGCCGTCCATCATTCGGAAGATGAATCAAAAAGGACTTCCCCTAGAAGTGGAAGCGCTGTGGGACAATATATCTGACGTCGCCGGAGTGCGGATCGTCACGAGTTTCCGCGATGACATTTACGCCATCCTCGATCATTTGAAAAAACGGGACGATTTAGAAATTGATGAGATTAAGGATTACATCCAACATCCGAAACCGAGCGGCTATCGGAGCCTGCATCTTATCGTCCGAACGAAAGTGTATTTGGCGGAACGCGTCATCTGGGTGCCCGCCGAGATTCAAATTCGCACGCTCGCCATGGACTTTTGGGCGGCGACGGAGCATAAGCTTCATTATAAATACCAGCACGTCGTCCCGGAGGCGTCGAAACTCGAATTGATTGAAGCGGCGAAGATGGCGGATGCGCTCGATACCCAGATGGGCCGGATTCGTGAACAGATTTTAAAGAAATAAAAAAATCCCCTTTCCTGCCTCGGCAGGAAAGGGGATAAAAGCATTAACGTGAGTAGTACTCAACGATGAGTTGCTCTTTGATTTGGTCGTTCAATTCAGCGCGCTCAGGAAGACGTACGAATGTACCTTCGAGCTTCTCAGCATCGAATGTGACGTAGTCTTTTGTAGCTGGTGCTACTTCGAGAGCTTCAGCGATCGCTTTGAAGTTTTTAGACTTCTCGCGAACTGAAATGACTTGACCTGGTTTTACACGGTAAGACGCGATGTCTACACGTGAACCGTCAACTTGGATGTGACCGTGGTTGACGAGTTGGCGCGCTCCGCGACGTGTGCGAGCGAGACCCATACGGTAAACGAGGTTGTCAAGGCGTGACTCGAGCAAGAACATGAAGTTCTCACCGTGGATACCTTGCATTTTCCCAGCATCGTTGAAGATGCGACGGAATTGCTTCTCGTTGATTCCGTACATGTGACGGAGTGCTTGCTTCGCTTGAAGCTGAAGACCGTATTCAGAGATTTTACGACGACCATTTCCGTGTTGACCTGGTGCGTAAGGACGTTTTGCTAATTCTTTACCCGTTTCGCTAAGCGAGATGCCTAAGCGACGCGAGAGTTTCCAAGCTGGACCTGTGTAACGAGCCATGTTTGGACTCCTCCTTGTTGTTCATGTATTTTGCACAAAAGAACAACGGTGTCAAAGACGGGTGACGCCCCTTTCTAGGTTCAAGCACCTTCACTTGATAGCGAAGCTACGAGATGCTCCTCCGACTCAGTCGAGGCCCGAAAGGTGGATACGTCTGTCAATGACTGCTATCGTCATTTCATGCACAAAAATCAGTATACGACGAAACGATTCGCTTGTCAATCAGATGAAGCGAAGTAATGTCTGGCAAAATTGCTCGAGCCCTTGGCGGTCGACATCTGAGAAGCGGTCGAACTCGGGGCTGTCGATATCGAGGACACCGATCGTCTTGCCGTCGCGAACGAGCGGGACGACGATTTCTGAGTTAGAAGCCGCGTCACAAGCGATATGGCCCGGGAATTGATGGACGTCTGCGATGAGTTGCGTCTCTTGCGTCGAGGCCGCCGTGCCGCAAACTCCTTTACCGAACGCGATATGGACACAAGCCGGAAGGCCTTGGAACGGTCCGAGGATGAGGGCATCTTCTCCCTCTGTTAAATAGAATCCGACCCAGTTGATGCGGTCGAGGAACTGGTTGAGCAATGCGCTCGCGTTCGATAGATTGGCGACACGGTTCGTCTCGCCTTCTAGAAGTGCTGCCAACTGTTTATTGAGCATGTCGTACCCGGCGGCCAAATCGCCGGTGTAAGTCGTTGTTTGAAACATTTGATTCCCTCCTATGAATGAATGCATGATGAATTAGCATTATGGTACACGCATTTTTTCGGTTTGTCTTCTCAAAAGATTCGCGTGGAAAATAACATTCTCTCCCTAAACTGTTGGAAAACCTATGCAAATCATTGGTTCTATAATATGATTAGTATTATCTATACTCATAAAATACTTCATTTATTCATTTAGATACATAAGTCCACGAAAGCGGCTTGGAGGTTGTGACAGAGATGGATTACGGAATCTACGGAATTTTAATTGGAATCATTGTCATCGCATTAGGGGCCATGCTGGGAAGCATGCTCGTGCGAAGGAATTTTTACCAGAAAATTGATGATTTAGACATGCGCAAACAAAGTGTGCTCAGCGCCAGTGTGCCGGCTGAACTGCAGAAGTTCAAACAATGGCCGATGGAAGGCGAGACGAAAGAGAAGTTCGAACGGTGGCATCAGTCGTGGGACGAACTCGTCAGCGTACATACGGGACAAATCGATGAGGCGCTCTATCATGCCGAAGAAGATTTGGACAAATATCGCTTCCTTAAAGTGAAATCCGATTTGAACGCGACGGAACAGTTGATTGAAGAGCTCGAGTCGATGGTACACGCCATGCTCGATGAGATGGATGAGTTCAATCAACACCATTCGTCGCTTCTCGATATCGTCAAAAAAGACGAGAAAGAGTTGTATCAATTCCGGAAGACGCTCGTCGCCCAAAACAGTGCGTTTGGTCCGACATACGAGCTCGTCGAGTCTGAAATCGCGGCAGCGGAAGCGAAGCGGACCGAGATGATCACGTTGAAGCAGGAAGGACAAGTGTCGGAGGCGTATATCGCCGGCCAAGTCTTGTCTGAGAAAGTGACGAAGATTCGTGAACTCGTCGGCGTCATCCCGCAGTTCGTGCGCACGGTGCAAATCGATTTGAAACAACAGCTCAACCAGTTGCGCTCGGGTCATAAAGAGATGCAAATGGACGGCTACGCGCTTGAGCCGCTCGGTTTAATGGAAGAGATCGAGCAAGCGGAAGATCGCCGGGCCGCGCTCATGGACCGGATTGAACAACTCGACTTCGATCATTTCGAGATGGACATGCAACAGCTCAGCTCGGACATCGATCAGCTGTTCGAAGCGTTCCGGACCGAAGTCGATGCACGCCAATACGTGAAAAAAGAATTCGCGACCGTGAAAGAACGTGACCGCCAGACGAGTGAAGTCATGGCTCGTCTCCATCAAGAGATGACCCGGCTCGTCAGCAATTACGAGATTAATGCCCGTGTCGGCGAAGAGTTTGAACAGCTCGAACGGGAGCGTGCGACGCTCACGGCGAACGTACTCGACATCGAACAGGCGCTCGTCGCCCAGATGATTCCGTTCAGCATGATTAAATCAAAAGTACAAGAAGCGAAACGTTCGCTCGATCAGTTCAGTGCAATGCATGAACGGTTCATCGAGAACACGAACTCCCTTCGCAAAGAAGAACTCGAAGTCCGCAACAAACTCGAGTCATGGAAGCGCGAACTGTCTGCCCATCGCCGTTTGCTCGCGAAGAGCGCCATGCCGGTCGTTCCGACTGATTTGACGAGCGATATGCGCCAGTTGCAAAAAGGCGTGCAATCGTTGGATGAACAGTTCGAGAAAGCACCGTTTAATATGACGTATATCGTCGGCCTCAGCCACGACGTCGAAGAGACGATGGACAACTTCCGGGACCGGGTCAAAGCGCTCTTGCGCCAAGTCACGTACGCCGAACAGCTTCTGCAGTATGCGAACCGCTATCGCCGTCGCGACAACGAGGTGCATATCGCCTTGACGCTCGCCGAGAACAAGTTTTTACATGGTGAGTATGGGACGGCCGTCGAGATTGGCGAGCGTGTCCTCGGACGTTTCGATGAAGGAGCGGCCCGTGAGATTCGCCAACGTGTCGAAAAAGGATTGGAACAGCAAGAGCTATTACGAAAATAATGATGCATGAAGATTGACGTAAACGGGAATTAACGTGTACGTCAATCTTTTTTGAATCGAGGAGGAATTTTGTGATGGGAACGCTATGGGTTAACGGAAAGATTTATACGATGAACAAAGAGCATGAACAAGCTCGTGCCATGTACGTGGAGCACGGCCGGATCTTGAAGATGGGAGAAGAAGGCCACCTTCGTCGTACATACGCCGGAAGAATCAAGCAAATTGTGAATCTTGAAGGGAAGAGCGTCTATCCGGCGTTCACCGACTCACACATCCACTTGATCGGGTACGGGGAAGCGCTCGACCGGATCGATGCGACCGAGACGACGGACTTGCAAGCTCTGCTCGAATCGATGAAGCAAAAGGGTGGAAACGACGATTGGATCGTCGCGGAAGGGTTCAATGACCGTCTGCTTGGCGAGATGCCGACGCGTGAGATGATTGATGCCGTCATTCCGGACCGCCCCGTCGTCTTGAAACGGGTCTGTCGCCACGTTGCCGTCGTCAACTCGAAAGGGTTGGAACGGCTCGGCTTGATTCATCATACCGTCATCGAAGGCGGGAAGCTCGGACGCGATGCGGACGGCAAGTTGAACGGGGTACTGTACGATGCGGCGCTCGACCTGCTCCACAAAGAGCTGGGCGGGAATCGCGAGAAAAATGTCGCCTCGCTCCACCGGGCCATCGACTCTCTGTTCGCCCACGGCATCGTCAATGCCCATACGGAAGACTTGTTCTATCACGGTGACCCGCTCGAGACGATTCAAGCGTATGAAGACGTGTTGGCGGATCTCCCGTTCCACGCGCATCTGCTCGTCCATGAACAAGTCGTCGATACGTTGATTCGTCACGATGCGCTCGCCAAGCGCCCGCGTTTTGATTTCGGGGCGATGAAATTGTTCGTCGACGGATCGTTCGGGGGACGGACGGCACTCTTGTCGGAACCGTACACGGATGATCCGGCACAGCGGGGAATCGAGGTCCATCGTCCGGATCATCTCGAGGCGCTTGTCAAAAAGGCGCGGTCCTACGGGATGAACGTGGCGGCCCACGTGATTGGGGACGCCGCCGCCGAACAGTTCATCACGCTGCTTGAGAAATATCCGGCCAAGCGCGGGACGAGAGACCGAATCATTCACGCTTCACTCTTGAACGACGCGCTCTTGAAACGGATTCAAGCGTTGCCGGTGTTGATTGATGCCCAACCGATTTTCTTGTCGGACGACATGAACTTGTTGTTCGATCGGCTCGGCAACGACCGCGTCGATGACGCCTACCGCTTCAAATCGATGCTCGATACGGGAGCGCTCGTCCTTGGAGGCAGTGACGCCCCGATTTCTACCGTCGATGTACGGAAAGGTTTGTATGCGGCGGTCACCCGTCAGTCATTTGAGGAGTCAGGGGCGCTCAACCCGCCGGAACGCCTATCGATGTATGAGGCGCTCCGTAGCTTCACGTATGCACCACGTGTCGCCACAGGCACACACGGACGCGACGGCTTGTTGATTCAGAGCTATAACGCGACGTTCACAGTGTGGGAAGAGGACTTCTTCGACTTGCGTGGACGCGACATCCTCGACAACCGACTCGTCATGACGGTCGTCGACGGGGCTCCGGTATACGAGGCCGACGTCGTCAACACGTAATAAAAAAAGGCTAGCCATCCACGAGGACGGCTAGCCTTTTGTCGTTTAGAAGAATGAGCGTTGGACTTTGTGCCAGAACGAGTTGTTTTTCAGTTTGACCGTCTTGATGACCTGGTCAGACAGTTCGATATCGATGCGGTCTGTATACTTCAAGCTGAGCGCCTCGTTGTCCATGCCGATAATCGGATAGTCGTTCCCGTCCTCAACGATGCGGAGCGAGAGTTTGCGTGAGTCGTGCACGATGAACGACGAGCCGAGCGTGCGGTAACGATTATTGTTCACCGAGGCGATCTCGCTCACTTGCATACAAGGGATGAGCGGGTCGACGATGGCGCCGTCGAGTGATTTGTTGTACGCTGTCGAGCCGGTCGGTGTCGAGACGACCATGCCGTCACCGCGGAACGTCTCGAAATGGAGATCATCGATGTACACTTCGATGGCGAGCGATTTGATGATACTCGATTTGATTGAGGCTTCGTTCAAACAAAGCATCGGAGTCGATTCATTGATGGATGCCGACAAGAGCGGGTATTTCCGCACTTCGAGACCGGCTTCGATACGGGCGCTGTTGTCCGAGAACAAGCGATCGACTTCGTCGAGTTTATGTATATCGAAGTCGCAATAAAACTCGTTCAAGCCGCGGCCAAACCCGACGTAGATAGCATCTTGACGGAATCCTGTATAGCGGACGGCCTGCAAGAACGCGCCATCTCCCCCGATGGCGACGATGATGTTGGCGTCTTCAGGACGATTGACGACGTTGAAGCCGTATTTCTCACCGATTTCGATTAATTTCTTTACTTCTTTTGTAAAGTCGTTGACGTTACGATGGTACAAAAAAACGTTGTTTCTCATCCTAGTCATCCCCTTTGTCAATTGAGTCTCTTTCATTATACAGCGTTTTAGACGCTCGATATAGGGAAAATCACAATCAGGCCGTCTGAGGCAGGATGCTTGTCATCGAGACGGCGCCATCGCTATGATGAAGAAGTATAAATCATGCAAAAGGGGATGAAACGATGCCAACATTTAAAGGCAATACCGTTACACTGCAAGGGAACCCGGTCAAAGTCGGAGATACTGCACCGGACTTTACAGCGCTCACGACGGCACTTGAAGAGGTGACGCTCGCGTCATACCCAGGCAAGAAATTGATTAGTGTCGTTCCATCGATCGACACAGGTGTCTGTGACACGCAAACACGCGCATTCAACGAGAAGGCGTCATCGCTCGGCGGTACCGTCTTGACGGTGTCAAACGACTTACCGTTCGCACAGCGTCGCTGGTGTGCGGCGTCAGGACTTGATAATGTCGTCATGTTATCGGATCACCGCGACCAATCGTTCGCGAAATCGTACGGCGTATTGATGGAAGAACTCCGTCTTCTCGCACGTTCGGTATTCGTCATCGACTCGGCCGGTACGGTCCAGTACGTCCAGTACATGGATGAGATGACTGAGGAAGTTGATTTCGATGCGGCGCTCGAGGCGTTTGACGCTGCGAACTGATTCGCTTGGCGAATCGACCACGAATCGCTTACACTAATAGAAGTGAACCGACCGGCTCTCCACAAGAGGGCCGGTTTTGTATGGAAAGGATGATCGAAGATGGAACGATTTGAACAACTGTATCGGGATTGGAAGAAAGAAGCGAAGAAGCTGACGACAGACCTTGACTTATTGCCGCTCGAGGCATTGATTGAAGTGTTTGAGCGAGTCAATGTCGAACAGGAGAAAACGGATGATGTCCGCAAAGCCGTCAGTCTGCTCGTCCTCGAGGAGACGACGACACTCCCGCCGAACCATCAACCGACGCCGGACGCCGTCAGCCTGTTCATCGGGTACTTGGCGACGAAACTCGTCAAGGACGGGGCGAACGTGCTCGAGCTCGGTAGCGGGACGGGGACACTCGTCCACGCCGTGTTGACACAATTGAAAGATGCCACCGCACAGGCGGTCGAAGTCGATGAGACGATGCTGCGTCTGTCTTACGCAATCAGCAACCTGCTCGGGAAGCCGGTATCGTACTTCCATCAAGACGCACTCGCACCGCTGTTCGTCGAGCCGAGCGACTTGGCACTCGTCGATTTGCCGATCGGCTATTATCCGAACGATGACATGGCGTCTGGCTACGCCTTGAAACGGGATGAAGGCCATTCTTACTCGCACTTCTTGTTGATCGAGCAGGCGATGCGTCACTTGAAACCAGGCGGTCACGGGATTTTTGTCATCCCGAACAATTTGTTTGAACAGGATGACGAAGGGAAATTAAAACAGTGGATGGACCGTGAGGCTGTCGTCAAAGGTGTTCTTCAATTACCGACGACGATGTTCAAAGACGAGCGATATGCGAAAAGCCTATTGATGTTACAAAAGCTTGGGGAAGGCGTCAAACGCCCGAAACAAGCACTCCTCGTCGAGTTGCCATCGTTCACGGATGTGCGTGCTGTTGCCAATATTGTGAAACAGATTGACGATTGGTTTAAAACAACATAATTTTTATTGGGCAAAAGACTTGAAAAACATATGCCATATCAAGTATCTTCATTATGATACAGTTATCGGTTTTTAAGAGAACAGATAAAGACTCGTGTTTAAATCGAAAGGTAAGAGGTGTATGACATGACAAAAATTATGGCAGTCAACGCAGGTAGTTCGTCATTAAAGTTCCAACTTCTCGAAATGCCATCTGAGAAGATGCTCGCCGTCGGGCTCGTCGAGCGTGTCGGAAAAGAAGATGCGATCTTCACGATTAAATATGGCGAAGGACAAAAGTTCCATATCGTCACACCGCTTCATTCACATAAAGAAGCGGTCGAGCTCTCGCTCGAAAAATTGATTGACCTTGATATCATTCAGTCGTTCGACGAAATCGCAGGCGTCGGTCACCGTGTCCTTCACGGAAAAGAGTTGTACGCGGATTCGGTCGTTATCGACGATGAAGTCATGAAGAACATCGAATCGTTCGTCGAACTCGGACCGCTCCACATCCCGCCAAACTTGACGGGGATTCGTGCGTTCCAAACGATTTTACCGAACGTACCGCAAGTCGCGGTCTTCGACACGGCGTTCCACCAGTCGATGCCGGAAGAGAACTTCTTGTACAGCCTTCCGTACGAGTACTACACGGAGCACGGCGTCCGGAAGTACGGTTTCCACGGAACGAGCCACAAGTACGTCACGCAACGTGCGGCAGAGCTTCTCGGTCGTCCGCTTGAAGACCTTCGTTTAATCTCATGCCACCTCGGTAGCGGTGCATCAATCGCAGCGGTTGCCGGCGGTCGTTCGATTGACACGACGATGGGCTTCACGCCACTCGAAGGAATCACGATGGGAACGCGCTCGGGATCACTTGACCCGGCCCTCATCCCGTTCTTGATGCAGAAGACTGGCAAGTCGGCTGAAGACGTATTGAACGTCATGAACAAAGAGTCAGGTGTCTACGGTCTCTCGGGTATCTCGAGTGACTTGCGTGACATCGAGCAAGCAGCGGCTGAAGGCAACCACCGTGCCGAAGTCTCGCTCAAAATCTTTTCGAACCGCATCCACGGCTATATCGGTCAATATGCGGCAGAGATGAACGGTGTCGATGCAATCATCTTCACAGCTGGTGTCGGAGAAAACTCTGACGTCATCCGTGAGCGCATCCTTCGTGGCCTTGAGTTCATGGGCGTCTACTGGGATCCATCACTCAACAACGGAGCACGCGGCAAAGAGTTGTTCATCAACTACCCGCACTCACCGGTCAAAGTCATCATCATCCCGACGAACGAAGAATTGGTCATCGCACGCGATACTGTTCGCATCGCCAACCTCGTCGAATCACACGTTTAAGCTGTTACAACGTCCGTTCCGTATTCATACGGGACGGGCTTTTTTTAGTGCTTTTGGCATACGGCATGAGATGGTTTTGTGACGATGGGCCGAATCGAAAGTGCTCGTTTGTAACATTTGACGTAAGAAAACATGGTTTCCGTAACAAAGCAGATATATTAATCCCTTTAATTGGGAATTAATATGACGAAACCTAAAGATTTTTATCAAAGCCGTCATCTTCCCTTAAAAGATGGCGGTTTTGTAATGTAATCGTAACTTAGCTGACACTCAAATGAATTTTAGTTGTAAACGCACGGTCATACGATTCGTCATATAGTTATCTGGACGAAACATTCCGTAATCGATACGACATGTTTCAACTGGAACAGCACAACAGATTCGACAACACGAACTTACAACGAACAAACCGACTAGGAGAGGACAAACCACATGCTCAAAAAAATTGGAACGGTCTTACTACTGACGGTCATGACACTCGCTATGCTCTTACCCCAACAACAAGTTGAGGCGTCTTCAAAAGTTTACGTACAAAGCCAAGTCAACGGATTGAACGTCCGCTCGGCAGGGACGCTCAGCGGTAAAGTGATTGGGAAAATCAATAAAGGACAACAACTTCAACGCACTGGCTCAAAAGGAGCTTGGATTCGCGTCAACTACAAAGGCAAGTCAGGTTGGATCGCTACAAAGTACTTACGCACCGTGAAGAAAACGGTCGCGAAGGCTAATGTGAAAACATATACGATGAACGCATCGGCTTACACACCGTACTGCAAAGGATGTTCAGGCGTTACGGCATTAGGCTGGAACGTACGGGCACAAAAACGTAACGTCGTCGCTGTCGACCCGCGCGTCATTCCGCTCGGTAAGAAAGTACAAGTGTACGTCGGCGGGAAGTTGATGGGCACATACACAGCGGCTGACACAGGCGGCGCCATCAAAGGTAACAAAATCGACATCTTAATGTACTCACAAAGTGCGGCCCTCAACTTCGGTCGTAAGACGGTTACTGTCAAAGTGTTATAATACGTGAACGAGGGGCCATCGCATTTGCGGTGGCCCTTTTTTAACTAAATTAGGCGAGAATTCTCCCTCCTCTAAGCGTCTCGGGGCACGGCCCAGCGTAGGTAGGAGATGAATCGCCCGTCCCCGACGCCCTTGGCCACCGCTGTGACAGGACGACGAACAAAAGTTCGTGATTCCGTCAGATTTCCTCGCCCCCTCCGCGGGTATCGGAATGGGACAAGCATCATCCTGGTACCGGGCAAAGGAGGGACGGACATGCTGAAGGGCTACCGATATCGGCTCCACCCGACGGCGACGCAGGCCGAGTTCCTGATCAAGACGATCGGCTGCGCCCGCTTCATCTACAACAAGCTGCTCGAGGACCGCATCACCATCCACGAGGAGGCGAAGGCGGCCGGCGGACCGAGGCGGAAACCGCCGACACCGGCCTCTTACAAGCCGCTGTTCCCGTTCCTGTGCGAGGCGGACAGCCTCGCGCTCGCTAACGCGAAGCTGCACCTCGACGCGGCGTTCGCGAAGTTCTTCGCCGGGACGGCCGGCTTCCCGGTGTTCAAGTCGAGACGGAAATCGCGCGCGTCCTACACGACGAACAACCAGCACGGCACGATCCGCATCGAGACGGGAAAAGTCCGTCTGCCGAAGGTCGGGTTCATCCGGTTCACACAGCATCGCGGCTTCGACGGGGAGATCCGCTCGGCGACCGTGTCGATGACGAGGACGGGCACGTTCTTCGTGTCGCTCCTCGTCGAGCAGGATGACGAGCCGTGGGGCCCGGCCGAGCACAACATAGGGATCGACCTCGGGCTGGAACACTTCGCCACCATGACGAACGACGATTTCGTCACGGAGAAGATCGCGAACCCGCGCAACCTGCGACAGGCCGAAGATCGGCTCAAACAAGCGCAGCGCGCCCTCGCCCGCAAGAAGCCCGGCAGCCGGAACCGCGAGAAGGCCCGGCTCCTTTTGGCTAAAAAGCATGAAAAGGTACGGAATCGCCGGCACGACTTCCTCCACAAGCTGTCGCGACGCATCGTCGACGAGAACCAAGTCGTCGTGGTCGAGACGCTGAAGCCGAGGGAGATGATGCAAAACCGCCGCCTGGCGAAATCAATCGGGGACGCCGGGTGGGGCGAGTTCGTCCGACAACTCGAATATAAATGTAAATTCTACGGCCGGACGCTGATCAAGGCCGACCCGTGGTTCGCCTCGACCCAAGTCTGTTCGAGCTGTGGCGAGAACGGCGGCAAGAAAGACTTACAAATTCGGGAGTGGACGTGTGCCGCGTGCGGCGCGCACCACGACCGCGACGTCAACGCGAGCCTCAACCTGTTGCGCCTCGCCAACTGAAACACCTCAGGGCAGGGACTGCCCGACGAGCTTGGCCCATAATCGTGGCTGGTCAAAGCACGGTCTTCCCAAGAAGCTCCCACTTCAATTCGCGAAGCAAATAAGTGGTGAGTAGTTCACACGGTTATACGGATATGACTTCACTCACTTATTAAGAGAGCGGGTGTTTCAGCCGATGGGACTCTCGCGGACGGAATGGGCGACCGATGCGCGGCACCGAGTTTCGTCAAAGTCATTGACGATCCTGACGAGGAAGCGTCGTATAAGTTGTATCCTTTTGATGATGGAATGGGGTCGAACCTACATACGACTGCGCGAGAATTCGCGGAATGGGGCAATCTTCATCTGAATAACGGACGTCATCGTGGAGTTCAGATTGTGCCGAAAGAAATGATTCGTCTCGCGACATCGATTCAAAGTCCCGCATATCCCAACTCAACGTTCCCGACAAACGGGCTGTTTTGGTATGTCCAAGGCGAGCCGAAAGCGTGGAGCGAACTAGGGGAGGCTGTACCAGCTGGGTCGTATCAAATTCTTGGGAACACCGGGCCATTGCTATTGGTTATTCCTGCTTATCGAACCGTCGTCGTCAGGATGTATAACAAACTCTATAATTATGGTGGCGATCGATACCTCGATTACCTTCGCGAGTTCAGTAATTTGGCGGCTGAGACGGTTCGACCGATTGATAACCTGATGCCATAAGCGACTACACACGAAAGGGCCAACGCATGCGCGTTGGCCCTTGAAACGTTATTGGCGGACGATCAGCACGTCACACTTCGAGTAGCGGACGATGCTTTCAGAGACGCTACCGATGAAGAAGCGTTCGACGGCGTTCAACCCGGTCGCTCCACAGATGATGAGATCAATGTCGTGATTCGGTGCGATTTTTTTAGCGATTGTCACTTTCGGAGAGCCGTACTCGATGACCGTCTCTACTTCTTTGACACCTCGTTCTTTCGCGCGATTGACGTAGTCCTCGAGCAGTTCTTTCGCATACGTCTCGGCACGCTCGGTAATCGTCCGGTCGTACGCTTCAACCGTGGCGAATGTCCGTGTATCGATGACGTGTCCGATATACAGTTTGCCATCGTTTCGAAGTGCGACGTCGATTGCTGTTTCAAATGCACGTTCGGCCTCTTTCGAGCCGTCGACGGCAGATAGAATATGTTTGTAGACAATTGCCATGTAAATCCCAACCTTTCGCTTGAAATGTACGTGCGGCTTACATGTATAGTATACCACTTCTGCTTCAATTCACGCCCGGTTCTTTCAGAAATGTGTGAAATTTTCACAACTTTCTGATGGAACAGGTTGAAGTTTGGAAATGGGCAAGCGGAACGGGTAAGATGATACAGAGGAGGGATGACGATGAAACATGTAGTCATCACGGCCGGTGCGAAAGGGATCGGCCGCATTGTGACGGAACGATTATTGGAGGAAGGTTGGCACGTCAGTGTATTGCAGCGGAAGCCGATCGATTGGCAACATGAACGGTTACATATGGTCGAGGCCCCGTTGACGGACCGCGAAGCTGTCCTGAGTGGCTATGAAGAGGCGGTGGCCAAATTCGGAGAGCCGGACGCGCTCATCTTGAACGCCGGGCCTTACATCTTCGAACGGAAGTGTCTCGTCGATTTGACGGACGAGGAGTGGGACGAGGTCATCAGCGGCAATTTGTCAGCCTCGTTTTGGCTGATGCGCCGGGCTATCCCGAGTATGCGGGCAAAACGATTCGGCCGCATCATCACATATGGCTTCCCGGAGAGTGGGACGGCACCAGGCTGGGTTCATCGGTCGGCTTTCGCGGCCGCCAAAACCGGGCTCGTCAGTTTGACGAAATCGGTCGCACTCGAGGAAGCGGCACACGGCATCACAGCCAATATGATTAACCCGGGCAATATCGTCGGCGCGCAAAAAGAAATGCGAATCGAAGCGGCCGAACCGGACGACCAGACCCCGGTCGGACGACACGGGACGGGCGAAGACATCGCCCGCATGATTCTATTCCTGCTCGCCCGTGATTCCGATATGGTCACAGGTGCCATCATCGATGTGACCGGAGGTGTCAACGTCGTCCATCAATACCGAAAATAAGGAGGAAACCGCATGAAATTGGCCATGTTGACCGATATCCATGGAAACGTCCAAGCGCTCGACGCGGTGCTGGCCGAGCTCGATCGCCAGCAGGTCGACGAGATTTGGAGTTTGGGCGATATGATCGCGATGGGGCCCGACTCGAACGAAGTGATGGCACGTCTGCTCGACCGTGGTGTACACATGATCACCGGCAACCATGATGAGGCTGTCTTGTCGCTCATGGCCGGGACGGGTCACCCTGACAGTTATGCCCATACCCGTCCGCATCACGAGTGGGTGGCGCGCACGCTTAGGCCTGACTATGCGGACGCGCTCTTCAAGTTGCCGCGTACGATTGAACGCGTTGTCGAGGGTACGCGGGTATATGGGATTCATTATCATATCCCGAGCGAGAAGCGGGACGTGCCGATCACCGAGGAGCCGTTCCATGACATCGTCGAGGCGACACTTTCGAACATGCAGTCGTTGTATGGGTCTTATGAAGCGGACGTCATCTGTTTCGGGCATCATCATCCGGAGCATGTGTTCCATGACGACACGAAACATTATTTCAATCCCGGTGCGCTCGGTGTCGCCCGTGACGATTTGGCCCGTTACGGCATCCTCGAGTGGGATGAGACAGGCTTCGCCATCCATCCGCAGTCGGTCCGTTATGACAAGCAGGCATTTCTGGAAGCGATGGAACGGAATGATGTGCCGCAACGTGACGTCATGTTCCGACTCTTTTATTGACCGTGAAAAAGACCAGCCGCGTACGGCTGGTCTTTGTTGTGACTCAATTGATTTCTTGGAGCGTCTTCGGATAACTCGTCAACAAGATCGGACCACTCTCGGTCATGACGATATCGTCTTCGATGCGGACGCCGCCGACGCCAGGGAGATAAATTCCTGGTTCGACGGTGAACGTCATCCCGACTTGGGCCGTCATATCATTGTTGGCCGCCATCGACGGGAATTCGTGCACCTCGATGCCGATTCCGTGTCCGACGCGATGCGTGAAGTATTCGCCGTAGCCGGCCGACGTGATGACTTGGCGAGCCGCGATGTCGATGGATCCGAGCGTCGTCCCGACGTTCGCCATCTCGATGGCGGCTTCTTCGGCCTTAAGGACGGTCTCGTAAATCTCACGTTGCTTCGTGCTCGCTTCGCCGTAGACGACGGTGCGCGTGATATCCGAGGCGTAGCCTTGCCAAATGACACCGAGGTCGAACAAGGCGAAGTCGCCTTTCTTCAAGCGATTGTTACCAGGTACGCCGTGCGGATCGGCACTGTTCTCGCCGAACAAGACGAGCGTGTCGAACGACATCTCGCGGACACCTTGTTTCTTCATCGCATATTCGATCTCGGCGATGACCTCGAGCTCGGTCACGCCTTCACGCAAGGTGCGAATCCCTGCCTCAATCGCCATATCAGCGAGTTCGGCGGCGCGTTTCATCAGGCGGACCTCGTCCGGAGACTTAATCATGCGAAGCGCCTGAAGCTCTTCGGTCAAGTCGATGATTGAGAGACCGGCAAAGCCGGCGCGGAGCTGTTCGACGCGGTTGTAGGTCAAATGCTCGCCTTCAATCCCGATGCGCTCGGGGATAATCTGTTGGTCGAGGAACAGTTTGACGACTTTGTCCCATGGATTTTCGTGGTCCATGTACGTGACGATATCGCCATTCCAGTCGCTCGCCTCGACGATGCCTTTTTCAAGTGCCGGACAGACGAGAGCGGTCGTGCCGTTCTTCAAGACGAGGATGGCGATGAGCCGCTCATGTGCCTCGGCATATACTCCCGAAAAATAAAAGACCGATGCTTTCGACGTGACAAAAGCAGCGTCTAACCCTTTAGTGGCCAAAGATTGTGCAATATGGTTGGTTCGTTGATTCAACTCGTTTCCCTTCCTTCTCGTTCATTGGCGTTCTGTTTCATTATACCGTTTTCCAAAACGGAAAGGAAATGTCACATTTTCAGTAGTACAGTTTGAAGAAGGAAGACTGATACAGTATACTGAGGATGACAGAAAATGTATTGAGGAAAGGGACTCGTGACATGACAACAAAACATGAACAGATCATAGCACATATCGAGTCGCTCGATGTCGGATCTAAAATTTCGGTCCGCCAAATCGCGAAGGAATTGGCAGTATCAGAAGGAACGGCGTATCGGGCCATCAAGGAAGCGGAGAATTTAGGCTTCGTCTCGACGATTGAACGGGTCGGCACCATTCGCATCAAGCGTAAACATAAAGAGAATATTGAGAAGCTGACGTTCGCAGAAGTCGTCAATATCGTCGACGGGCAAGTGCTCGGTGGCCGAGACGGGCTCCATAAAACGCTCTCGAAGTTCGTCATCGGGGCGATGAAGCTTGAGGCGATGATGCGATATATCGACGTCGACTCACTCGTCATCATCGGAAACCGGGAAAAGGCGCATGAACTTGTGCTCCAGTCCGGTGGCGCCGTGTTGATCACGGGGGGATTCGACACGACCGATGAAGTGAAACGGATGGCCGATAAGTATCACATGCCGGTCATCTCGACGTCGTATGACAGTTTCACCGTCGCGACGATGATCAACCGGGCCATCTATGACCGCTTGATTAAAAAAGAGATTCTACTCGTCTCGGATATCGTCATCCCGCTGCACGACACGTTCTATTTGAAAGTGGACGATACGGTCAAACGGTGGCACGAACTGAACGAACGGACGAAACATAACCGTTATCCCGTCATCGACGAGCAGATGAAAGTCGTTGGCGTCATCACGGCGAAAGACTTGCTCGACCGGCCGCATGATACCGAGATCGAGAAAGTGATGACGAAGAGCCCGATCACGGTTGGCGTTCAGACGAGCGTCACCAATGCGGCTCACCAAATGGTTTGGGAAGGCATCGAGATGTTGCCGGTCGTTGATAACTATGGCCGTCTGCTCGGTATCATCAGCCGCCAAGACGTGTTGAAGGCGCTCCAACTCGCCAACCGCCAACCGCAAGTCGGCGAGACGTTCGACAATATGATCACGAACCAGTTGAAAGAAGACCCGGCTTCGAACGGGACGGCGTTCACCGTCGAGGTCGCGCCACAGATGACGAGCCACATGGGGACGGCATCGTCAGGGGTGTTGACGACGTTGCTCGTCGAAGGAGCGACCCGCAGTCTGCGCCATATGAAAAAAGGCGACCTCGTCGTCGAAAATATTACGGTCTACTTTATGAAACCGATTCAAATCGAGAGTCAAATTCGCGTCTCGGCCAACGTGTTCGACCTTGGCCGGAAGTTCGGGAAAGTCGATGTCGAGATGACACAAGGCACCCAACTCGTCGCCAAGGCGCTTGTCACGGCGCAATTGATTGACCGCTAACAAAAAAACGAGCTGATGCCATCATCAGCTCGTTTCTATTTCTCTTATGATTGGTTGATTGGCTCTTCGCTAGCGAGCGGATAGATTTTACGATAGCGAATGAACCCGACGATGGCGTTGCCGACACCCAAGACGAGCATGGCGATGCTGACGATCCAACCGATCGTCGAGCCGAGTCCGAGTCCGCCAACCATTTGGTTGACGGCGAAGAGTGCGAGAAACATGCTCAGCCAGATGAGCGCTTGCGTGTTGAACAGTGCTTTCCGGTACGGTGTCTTCGTCAAATAAGCGCGTCGTTTGGAAACGAAGTAGGCGCCTAGCGAAAACAGAATGAGTCCGATCATAACTAATTGACCCAAGTGAAGAAACCCCTTTCAGACGTGTAATCTGTTATCATCATACCATAGAATAGTGTTCAAGAAAGCGAGGAATGGCAATGGCACATTGGCCAGAGGCAGCAACGATATTGAAATTGATTGAAGCGGCGGACACGATTATGATTCACCGACACGTCCGTCCCGACCCTGACGCACTCGGGAGTCAGCTCGGATTAAAGCGGATTCTTGAAGTCGCCTATCCGGAAAAGCAGGTCTATGTCGTCGGCGGTATCGTCCGTGATTTAGAGTTTTTAGGTAAGATGGAGCATGTCGAACCGGAGATGTATCAAGAGGCGCTCGTCATCGTGCTCGATACGGCTAACCATGAACGAATCGATGGGCCGCACGCCTTGACCGGCAAAACGGTCGTCAAGATTGATCACCACCCTGACGAAGATGCGTATGCGACCCATCAAATCGTCGACACGACGGTCAGTTCCACCTCAGAGATGATTGCTGAACTTGCAGGGATTTGGGGGCTTGAACTTGACGAGGCATCCGCATTCTTGTTGTTCGCCGGAATCGTCGGCGACACGGGACGGTTCCAGTTCCGCAACGCGACGCCACGTACGTTCGAAGTCGCGGCCGAACTGATTAACCATGGTATCGATACGAACCGGTTGTATCGTCAAATGTATAAGACGAATTTGGCGACGTTGCAACTCCAAGGCTATGTCTTACAAAACGTCAATGTGACCGACGCGGGTGTCGGCTACGTCAAAATCGATGCAGACGTCTTGCGCACGTTCCATGCGACACCGGAAGCGGCGTCGCTGCTCGTCAACAGCTTCTCTGGCCTTGAAGGGCTGAAGTGTTGGGTCATGTTCGTCGAGAACAAGGACGAGATTCGTGTCCGGATCCGTTCGAAAGGGCCGGTCATCAATGAAGTGGCGAAACGCTATCGCGGCGGTGGTCATCCGATGGCCGCCGGTGCCACGATCTATAAATGGGAAGAGATGGACGAGGTGATCATGGCGCTCGATGAAGTCGCGGCCCCGTTCACGTTCGAAACTGAAGAGAGCTGACCCGTTGGTCAGCTCTCTTCAGCGTTTATCCTCTTCTTGTGGAATGAACCACGTACCACGGTCGGTCACATCCTCGACGACATCGAGTTGATACTCGGTGATATAACGACGGAGTCGTTCGATAATCTCCGGACTATCGGCGAAGACGGTCTGGCCGTTCTGTAAATTCTCTAGCTTGTCACGTGCGATTTTACCCCGATTAATAATCATACGGTTTATACCCCCTTTTAGGAGAAGTTTTGTCTATAATTATTGTATCAGACAAGTGCCAAAATGAGTTTGACAATTGTGAAAAAAGAAAGGGGGACTCTTGTGATCCACTTGAATGTAAGATCGGCTTATAGCTTGATGCAAAGTACGATTCGGCTCGAACAGTATGTCGCCCAGATGGCCGAACGGGGGAGTCGAGCAGTCGCTTTGGCCGACGATGCGTTATACGGCTTGCCGCAATTCGTCCGGTTATGTGAACGCTATGCGGTTAAACCCGTTATTGGATTACGGACGACGCTGCGAATGGATGGATTCGACGTCTCCGTTCTCGTCTATGCGTTGACCGATGAACAAGTGCCCGAACTGTATCGCATCGTCCAGGCCGATGGCTTGACCGAAGCGACCGAACTGGCGGTGCTCATCTTACCGGAGAACTGGAAAGCGAACGACCCGGTTCACCGTCGCCGTCTCTATAACCATTTGCTCGGTTATGTGAATGAAGACAGACTGTGGCTCGGGTTGCCGGCGCCGCAGTCGACGGAACAGACGCTGATGCTCCGGCAATTACGCGAGATGCGTGACGAACTGGGGACACGACTCGTACCGGCCCCGGACACGTGTTACATGAGACCGGAGGATTTCGAGGCGTATCGCGCCATCGTCGCCATCGGTGAAGGCGAGCTCATCTCACAAGAAGATGTGCATCGGAAAGGAAAGTACGTAAGACTGCCGAGCGAAATGAACGATTGGTTCGACCCGATCGAGCTTGAGGCGTTGGACGAGTTCGAATCCCTCATCTCGGTCACACGCTTGCCGGAGGCGACCTCGTCGATTCCAGAGATTGAACATGCGATCGACCGACTGAAGCGTCTCGTCGCCGAACGATTAAAGGCGCTCGACTTGTTCCAAGAGGAATATATCGAACGAGCCCGCTATGAACTCGACGTCATTGCGCGGACCGGTTTCGCCTCGTATTTCCTCATCGTCGAGGACATCGTCCGCTACGCTAGGGAGCAAGGCATTGAAGTCGGTCCGGGGCGTGGGTCCGCGGCCGGATCACTCGTCAGTTTCGCGCTTCACATCACCGAGGTCGACCCGGTCCGGTTCGAGCTGTTATTCGAACGCTTTTTGAACCCGGAACGAATCACGATGCCGGATATCGATTTAGACTTCGAAGACGAGCGGCGCGACGAGGTCGTCCGCTATGTCCTCGATAAATACGGGGCCAACCACGCCGCCCAAATCGGGACGCTCGCGACGTTCGGCGCGAAAGCGGCGCTACGTGATGTCGCGCGGGCGCTCGGGCTGACGCTTGAAGAAGGACAGGCGGCCAGCAAACAAGTGAAAGACGACGGGTTGGCCGGGATTTTGGCCAATCCGACGAAGATGAAATGGTTCGCCGGCAGTCAGAAGCGGTCGCAACTGTTACACATCGCCGCCCAGCTCGAAGGATTGCCCCGTCAAGCCTCGGTCCACGCGGCCGGACTCGTACTCAGTCGTGACGCGCTTGATGACGTCACCCCGTTACAGCCGACAGCAGGGGAGCAAGTGACCCAATATAATATGAAGGATCTCGAAGCGCTCGGCCTGTTGAAAATCGATTTGCTCGGCCTGCGCAACTTGACGAGACTCCGTCAGATGGAGACGCTCATTCGCGAGACGGATGAACTGTTCTCGCTGAAGACGATTCCATTGAATGACGCCAAGACGTTGCGGGTGCTCGCTCGCGGTGACACGGACGGGATTTTTCAGTTCGAATCGGAAGGGATGAAACAAGCGCTCCGGCAAGTGAAGCCGACCACGTTCGAGGATATCGTCGTCACGATGTCGCTCTATCGTCCAGGTCCGATGCAGTTTATCGATACGTATGCGAAGCGAAAGCATGGCATGCCGCATCAGCCGGTCCACCCGGTCGTCGGTGAGATTATGCGTACGACGAACGGCGTGCTCGTCTATCAGGAGCAAGTCATGCGCCTCCTGCGAGAACTTGCCGGCTACTCGTATGCCGAGGCCGATTTGATTCGCCGTGCCATCGCCAAGAAAGATGTAGCGGCCATCGACGTTGAGAAGAGTCGATTCTTGGAACGTTCGTCGGAGCGGTTCGACAGCGACTCGATGCGACAAGTATTCTCGTGGATTGAGAAGTTCGCGGGCTACGGTTTCAACCGTTCGCACGCGGTGGCCTACAGTTTAATCAGTTATCGCTTGGCTTTCGTGAAGGCGCACTTCGAGCGGATTTTTTATCTCGTTACGTACGACAAGACGAACCAACTCGTTCGCATGCTGCGAAAAGGGAAAATTCCCGTCTATCCGCCGGACGTCCTTCATGGCCAAGCCGGGGCCTTTTTAGAAGGGCCAGGGGTCCGTCTCGGGTTGAAGGCGGTCCAAGGCTTGACGAAACGCGACGTCGAACGGTTGATTGAACACCATTCCGAATTCACCGACGTAAAACGTCTGCTCGAACTGATGGAGTGGGGCTCGAAAGACCAGCCGAAGTTGCGGCGCCTGCTCGGAGCCGGTGCCCTCGACCGGATGTATCACGGCGATCGCCACCGTGCGTTCGAGGCCGTTGAACGGCTTCGCGAGGAGACAGAGACGCATCTGCTCCCAGATGAGCTGTCCGCACTCGGTTTGAAGCGCTCGGCACCAATCGAGCCGAATTGGTCCGAAGAAGAACGGGAAGCACTCGGGACGTGGATCGTCCACTCGCCGTTGACGACGGTCGCCCCGCTCTCGATTGAGACGGTGACGATCGATGAAGTGTTGAACGGCGAACGGGGATTCATCGTCGTCTATGTCGATGCGATTCGTACGTTCAAGACGAAAAAGAATGAAGAGATGGGTGTTGTCATGGTCGATGACGGCGTCTCGCAAGACGAGGTCGTGATTTTTCCACGCGTGTTCACCCAATTCTCTCGTTCACTTTACGTCGGGAACGTCCTCTTGCTCGAGGTGCATCCGAATGAACGGGACGGGCGTCGCCAACTCGTCGTCGAACGCGTCCGGCCTCTCCACGGCCAAGCGTTGTTTGTCCGATTGCGTCTGGAGTCGTTCGCCGACCTTGAAGAACTATTGCGAACAGCGCCAGGGGATGTCCCCGTCATTTGCCGATTCTCTGATTCGAAAGAAGTGAAACAACTCGCCTCGACATATGCCGTCAATCCGACAGAAGCATTGTTGCAAGGATTGAGGCAACGGTTCGGCGATACGGATGTCGTGTTGAAACGGGTCGACTCGAAATTGCCCGGCACGGGAACTAGTACCAAGTCATAAAAAGTGGTATAATCTGTTTAATTGGTCTGACCACTTTAGAGATAATGCCATCCAAAAGGGAGTTGAACGGTCAGATGCATGGAAAACACGCATCCTCATTTCACGAAAACATTTCTAAAATCAGAACGTTAATCGTCCAGGCCGCACTCGAGCCGGGCGACCGTCTCCCGTCAGAACGGGAACTCGCTGAAACGCTGTCCATCAGCCGTGCGTCAGTCCGTGAAGCATTACGGGCTCTCAGCTTCCTTGGGATTGTTGAGACGAAACACGGCGGCGGCACGTTTTTGTGTGAACAGGATCGGCACCGTTACATTGAAATCTTGTCAGAGTTCATCGTCACGAAACAGACGAAGGCGTCGGACATCGTCGATATGTTGCGTTTGCTTGAGCGCTTGGCGTTGACGGAGGTCGAACCGACCCCGGAACGCATCGCGTTGCTCGAGTCGAGCGTTGAGACGGACCGCGCCTTCAGGCAAAACCTTATCTTCGGATTAAAGAATGAACTGTTCATTCGAATCTGGAGCGAAGTGAACCGGTTTTATGACGGCACGGACGCAGGCGACCTATATACGGAAGACGAACGTAGACGATTGTTTGAGATGTGGCGTGGGGCGGGGATGCCGGAATGAACGAGGGGGAAGCGATGACTGCTTTTTTCAAGAAACCTAAACGATATATGCCATTGCGTCAACGAGAACCAAAGATTGATGCACCACAAGGCTTGATGACGAAATGTCCATCTTGTAAATATATGCATTACACGAAACAGTTAAACGAGAATCATAAAGTGTGTGATTGCGGCTACCATTTCCCGCTCAGTGCAGATGAGCGGATTCACATGTTGGTCGATGGTCAATCTTTTGAAAAATTTGCGGGACCGCTCGTCAAAGAGAACCCGCTTGATTTTCCAGATTATGAAGATAAATTGAAAAAAGACAGGGAACGAACTGGGATTGAGGAAGCAATCGTTTGCGGTCGTGCCACAATCGATGGGCTCCCGGTCGTCGTCTGCGTCATGGATGCCCGTTTCCGTATGGGGTCGATGGGCGCCTACGTCGGAGAAGCAATCGCCTCGGCGGTCCGGACCGCGACGAAAGACGGATTGCCGGTCGTCTTGTTCACGGCCTCGGGCGGTGCCCGCATGCAAGAAGGCATGGTCAGCTTGATGCAGATGGCCAATACGTCAATCGCCTTGAAAGAACATGACGAGGCGGGTCTTCTGTATGTCGCCTACTTGACGCATCCGACAACAGGTGGCGTGTCGGCGAGTTTCGCGATGCTTGGTGATGTGAACGTCGCCGAACCTGGAGCGTTGATCGGCTTTGCCGGTCGTCGCATCATCGAACAGACGATTCGTGAAAAATTGCCAGACAACTTCCAAACTGCCGAGTTTCTATTAGAAGCGGGTCAATTGGACGCCGTCGTTCATCGTGAACAGATGCGTTCGTTCTTGAAGAAGATGATCGTGTTACACGGCGGGGAGGTCCATCATGTTTGATCCAATCAAAGAAGTAAATGAACAGCTCGGGAAGTTGCGTGAGACGGCGGAGACGAAAGGAATCGATTTATCCCGTGAAATCCGTCACCTTGAAGCGAAGCTTCATCGATTAGAAAAAGACATTTATGGGAATATGAAACCGTGGGATCGCGTGCAGCTGGCGCGAAATCCGAAACGCCCGACGACGCTCGATTATATCGATCGCCTGTTCCCGGATTTCATCGAGTTGCACGGTGACCGTCACGGCTATGATGACGCTGCGATTGTAGCGGGATTGGCCACACTCGACGGCGTCCCGGTGACGATTATCGGTCATCAACGTGGGCGGAACACGAAAGAGAACATGAAACGCAACTTCGGGATGCCACATCCAGAAGGCTATCGCAAAGCGCTTCGTTTCATGAAGCAAGCAGAGAAGTTCAATCGTCCGGTCATCACGTTCATCGATACAAAAGGCGCCTACCCTGGGAAAGCGGCCGAAGAGCGTGGACAAAGCGAAGCGATTGCCCGCAACTTGTTTGAAATGGCGACGTTGAAAGTTCCGATTATCTCGATTGTCATCGGGGAAGGCGGATCGGGCGGTGCGCTCGGGATTGGTGTTTGCGACCGGTTGCTCATGCTTGAAAACAGCACGTACTCGGTCATTTCACCAGAAGGCGCGGCTGCCCTGCTTTGGAAAGACGCGAAGCTTGCGGAACGCGCTGCGGAAACGATGAAGATTACGGCACAAGATTTGTTGAATTTAGGGATTGTCGATGAAGTCGTCACCGAGGTGTTTGGTGGTGCCCATATCGATGTGTCATTACAGTCATCACTCTTAAAGCCTGTATTAGCACAACACATGACTGAGTTGCGAGGACGGACTCAAAACGAGTTGTTGCAAGGGCGCGCTGCCAAATATCATGAAATTGGCACAATTGGCTCGTGAAAACGTTAACAATCGCTTTGCGTTCACGTTAAATCACTCACGAGTTGACTGCTTTTGAGCATACCCCATGCTTTTTTTTCACATACTTGTGTTGTAAAACAAAGGTCAGACATGGTATTTTATTTTCAGATTTCGTTAAAACACATAAGAGGTGAGTGACGTGAATTTAAAACGTATTGCGGTATTGACAAGTGGGGGAGACGCCCCCGGAATGAACGCTGCAGTCCGTGCCGTGACCCGAAAAGCGATTTTCGAAGGTCTAGAAGTGTACGGTGTGTATAACGGCTATCAAGGTCTAATCGAAGGAGATCTCGTTGAATTGAACCTCGGTTCTGTCGGTGACATCATCCAGCGTGGAGGAACATTCTTACGTTCTGCCCGTTGCCCTGAGTTTAGAACGGAAGAGGGCCGTGCCAAAGCGGTCGAGCAGTTGAAGAAATTCAATATCGACGCGCTTGTAGTCATCGGGGGCGACGGTTCTTACCGTGGCGCCCAGAAGTTGACGGAACTTGGATTCCCGACAATCGGGCTTCCAGGAACGATTGACAACGATATCCCAGGAACGGATGCAACAATCGGGTTCGATACGGCGCTCAATACGGCGCTTGACGCGATTGATAAAATCCGTGACACGGCGTCGTCGCATGAGCGGACGTACGTCATCGAAGTAATGGGTCGTGATGCAGGTGACATCGCACTTTATGCCGGTCTTGCCGGTGGTGCCGAGTCAATCCTCGTCCCAGAACGTCCAGAAGATTTGAGTGCCATCGTCGACCGCATCAACCATGGTGTGGCGCGCGGTAAGAAACATTCGATCGTCGTTGTCGCCGAAGGCGCAGGCAGTGCCGAAGAAATCGGAAAAATGATCGCTGAGAAGACAAACTCAGAGACGCGTGTAACGATTCTTGGACATATCCAACGCGGCGGTTCCCCGACTGCTGCTGACCGTGTGCTTGCGAGCCGCATGGGTGCGTATGCCGTTGAGATTTTACTCGAAGGCAAAGCCGGACGTGTTGTCGGTATCCGCGGCGGTAAGATGATGGATCTTGATATCGATGAAGCGCTCGACCATAACAAACATTCGATTGATATGCAGTTGATTGATCTTTCGAACCAACTTTCGATTTAACGAGTAGCAGTGAACTCCACAGAGACGGGATCAGGTCGGTTGACCCCCCGTTTTCTGTGTGTAAATGTAATACATCCCCTAGGAGGTTTTTATTTATGCGTAGAACGAAAATTGTATGTACGATTGGACCAGCTTCAGAGAAACGTCTTCCAGAAATGATTGAAGCCGGAATGAACGTCGCTCGTCTCAACTTCTCACACGGTGACTATGAAGAGCACGGCGCACGTATCCGTGACATTCGCGAAGCATCAAAAGCTGCGGGTAAAGTCGTGACGGTACTTCTTGACACGAAAGGTCCTGAAATTCGTACACATACGTTTGAAGAAGGAAAAGCACTCCTCGAAAAAGGCAAAGAAGTCATCATCGTCTCGACAGAAGAAATCGTCGGAACGAAAGATCGTTTCTCAGTCACGTACGAAGGCTTGTACGAAGACGTTGAAGTCGGTTCACGCATCATGCTCGACGACGGACTCATTGGTCTCCTTGTCGTTGAGAAACTCCCGAACCGTGACCTTCGCTGCGTCATCGAAAACGAAGGCGTCATCAAGACGAAGAAAGGTGTCAACTTGCCTAACGTCAAAGTGAACCTTCCTGCCCTTACAGACAAAGACATCGCCGACATCGAGTTCGGTATTTCTCAAGACATCGATGTCATCGCGGCATCGTTCGTACGCCGTGCGTCTGACGTCGTTGAGATTCGTCAACTTCTCGAGCGCAACAACGCGTCACACATCAAAATCTATCCAAAAATCGAAAACCAAGAAGGTGTCGACAACATCGACGAAATCTTGGCGATTTCTGACGGTTTGATGGTCGCTCGTGGTGACCTCGGAATCGAGATCCCAACAGAAGAAGTCACACCAGTTCAAAAAGAATTGATCAAGAAGTGTAACGACCTCGGGAAACCGGTCATCACGGCTACACAAATGCTTGATTCAATGCAACGCAACCCGCGTCCAACACGTGCGGAAGCATCTGACGTTGCCAACGCCATCCTCGATGGTACGGACGCAGTCATGCTTTCAGGTGAGACGGCAGCAGGGGACTACCCAATCGAGTCAGTTCAAATGCAAGCAGCAATCGCTGTTCGTACTGAGCAAATGCTCGACTACAAAAACTTGCTCAAAGATCGTCAGAAGCGCAGTGAGCACACGGTAACGGATGCGATCTCACAAGCGGTTGCCCACACGGCAATCAACTTGAACGCGAAAGCGATCTTGACACCGACACAATCAGGTTACACGGCTGCTCGTACAGCGAAGTATCGTCCAGAGGCGAACATCATCGCGGTCACAGAGTCAGAGCGTGTGGCACGTCAATTGAACCTCGTTTGGGGCGTGTACCCAATCGTGGCTGACACGATGCCGAACAACACGGATGAGATGTTGGTACAAGCTTCAGAAGCAGCTCGTCACGCTGGATTCGTTACAGACGGTGACCTCGTCGTCATCTCGGCTGGTATCCCGGCTGCGACTGCTGGTACGACAAACATGATGAAAGTTCATATCGTCGGTCACGCCCTCGCAAACGGACGTGGGATTGGTGAGCGTGGTCTCGTCGGTGAAGTCGTCGTTGCGAACAATGCAGACGAAGCGAATGCGAAAGCGAAAGAGGGCATGATCCTCGTCGCACCATTCACAGATAAAGAAATGATGCCAGCGATTGAAAAAGCGGCTGGAATCATCACAGAAGACGGTGGATTGACGAGCCATGCCGGTATCGTTGGACCATCACTCCGCAAGCCGGTTATCGTCGGTGTCGAATCAGCGACATCAACGTTCCGCGACGGACAGATGATTTCAATCGACCCACTTACTGGTAAAATCTACAACGCGTAATCGAATGCCAATCGAACCGACCTTTTCATGAGGTCGGTTCTTTTTCCATTCAGAAAGAGAGTGTGTGATGAGTGCCTATTTATTCTTGCTGTTGCTCGTATTGATTGGGGTTATTTCCCATAACCAGTCGGTCATCATCGCCAGCAGCGTCCTCTTGATTATTAAAGCGGTCGGATTCGGCGACCAATTGTTCCCGACGCTCGCCTCAAAAGGCATCCATTGGGGGGTAACGATTATTACAATTGCCGTCCTCGTGCCGATTGCGACCGGCGACATCGGATTCCGGGAATTGTGGAATAGTATTAAAGGTCCAGTCGGCATCATCGCGTTCGCCTCTGGAATCTTCGTCGCGCTTGCCGCCGGCCAAGGGGTCCAACTGATGCGGGTCGACCCCGTCGTCACGACGGCATTGCTCGCTGGGACCATCCTGGCCGTCGGTTTCATGAAAGGCGTGCCGGTCGGACCGCTCGTCGGAGCCGGCATCGCCGCCTTGATTTTAGGTGGATTTAGCCTGTTACAAAAATGGTTCTGACATTTTTTGACGGCTGGATACGCTTACATTTCTTTTTTTCAGTAAATTGTTTATACTAGATAAAGGACAGGGTGGAGCGAGCTCGAAACGGATTGGGGAGAGTCTTCGACTCCTCGCCCTTATTCCCTACACACAGACTGTATATGCGGTCGATCACTTTTAAAGACTGAGGGGGAGTTATTGATGTCAACGACAAAAGGTTTAGAAGGAATTGTGGCAGCGGCCTCAAAAGTCAGTTCGATTATCGACGGACAATTGACTTACGGAGGATACACGATTGACGATTTGGCAGACCACGCCACATTCGAAGAGGTTGTTTTCCTATTATGGAACGACCGCCTTCCGAAAGAAGATGAATTAACTGAGCTCTCAGCAGCGCTCGTGAAAGAAGCCAAATTGCCAGAAGACGTCATCGCGACGCTCGAACGGGCACCGAAATCGGCCAATGCGATGGCGACGATTCGGACTGCACTTTCACAGCTCGCGCTTTATGATGAAGAGTCTGAAGATATGAGTCCGGAAGCGAACATGCGCAAAGCGATTCGTCTCCAAGCGCAAATCGCCACGATTGTGACGGCATTCGCTCGTCTTCGTAAAGGCGAACAACCGGTTGCACCAAAACAGGGCTTGTCTTATGCGGGCAACTTCTTGTACATGTTGAATGGAGAAGAGCCGAGCGAGGTCGCCGAGAAGACGATTGACAAGGCACTCATCCTTCACGCCGACCATGAATTGAACGCTTCGACGTTCACGGCACGCGTCTGCGTTGCCACATTGTCGGATATTTATTCTGGTGTGACGGCGGCGATGGGCGCCCTTAAAGGCCCGCTCCACGGAGGTGCGAACGAGGCGGTCATGAAGATGCTTCATGAAATCGGATCGGTCGACAAAGTCGAAGACTACGTCCGCGGCAAGTTCGAACGCCGTGAGAAGATCATGGGCTTCGGTCACCGTGTCTATAAGGACGGCGACCCACGCGCGAAACACTTGAAAGAGATGAGCCGCCAATTGACTGCTCAAATCGGCGAACCGGAATGGTACGAGATGTCTGAGAAAATCGATCATCTCGTCGAGACGGAAAAAGGCTTGAAACCGAACGTCGATTTCTATTCGGCGTCAACATATTACGCGCTCGGCCTCGACGAAGAGTTGTTCACGCCGATCTTTGCTGTCTCACGCATGTCGGGCTGGATTGCCCACATCCTCGAGCAGTACGCGGACAACCGTTTGATCCGTCCTCGCGCTGAATACATCGGCGAGACGAACCGGTCATACGTCCCGGTGAACGAGCGTTAATTGACGCCGAACGAGAAGTTCGAGTCACAATTTAGACATAAACTTTGGTAAACTAACAATTGACGTAGGTCGGCGCTCGCGTCGGCCTACATAAATGTACTTAGGGGGATTCATTATGTTGACACAAAACGAAAAGATTACAGTTGAAAACGGTGTATTAAACGTACCAAACGTACCGACGATTCCATTTATCATCGGCGACGGCACAGGACCTGATATTTGGAACGCATCAGTGCGCGTCTTTGATGCGGCTGTCGAAAAAGCATATGGCGGCGAGAAGAAAATCGAATGGATGGAAGTGTACGCTGGGGAGAAGGCCTACAACCAAAAAGGCGAATGGCTTCCAAACGAGACACTCGATCAAATCCGTGAATATTTGATTGCCATCAAAGGTCCATTGACGACACCGGTCGGCGGCGGAATCCGTTCACTCAACGTAGCACTCCGTCAAGAACTTGACTTGTACACGTGCTTGCGCCCGGTCCGTTACTTCACAGGCGTCCCTTCACCGGTCAAACGCCCAGAGGATACAGACATGGTCATCTTCCGTGAGAACACAGAAGATATCTACGCAGGAATCGAATACGCGTCAGGTAGCGACGAAGTGAAGAAGTTGATCTCATTCTTGAAAGAAGAGATGAACGTCAACAAAATCCGTTTCCCAGAAACGTCTGGAATCGGGATCAAGCCAATCTCGTCTGAAGGAACAAAACGTCTTGTTCGTGCGGCGCTCGAGTACGCCATCGCGAACAACCGTAAATCGCTCACGCTCGTTCATAAAGGAAACATCATGAAGTTCACAGAAGGCGCCTTCAAAAACTGGGGCTATGAGCTTGCAGAAGAAGAGTACGGCGACAAAGTCTTCACATGGGCGCAGTATGACCGTATTAAAGAAGAATCAGGCGAAGCGGCTGCGAATGAAGCGCAATCGAAAGCAGAAGCAGAAGGCAAAATCATCGTAAAAGATTCAATCGCTGATATCTTCTTGCAACAGATTTTGACACGTCCGCGTGAGTTCGATGTCGTGGCCACGATGAACTTGAACGGTGACTACATCTCGGATGCGCTCGCTGCCCAAGTCGGCGGAATCGGGATCGCCCCTGGAGCGAACATCAACTACGTGACGGGCCATGCTATCTTCGAAGCGACACACGGTACGGCACCGAAGTATGCCGGCCTCGACAAGGTCAACCCGTCATCGGTCATCTTGTCTGGTGAAATGATGCTTCGTCATATGAACTGGAACGAAGCGGCTGACCTCATCATCAACTCGATGGAGAAGACGATCGCCTCGAAAGTCGTCACATACGATTTCGCTCGTCTCATGGACGGCGCGACAGAAGTGAAGTGTTCAGAGTTTGCGGATGAATTAATTAAAAACATGTAAGACATCAGCTAAACCAAGGGGGAGAGCACAATGATTCGTCGCAATAAAATCTCGGTTATCGGTAGCGGATTCACGGGGGCCACGACGGCACTGTATTTGGCTCAAAAAGAACTCGGTAACGTCGTCTTGCTCGATATCAAAGAAAACGAGAACCCGACGAAAGGAAAAGCGCTCGATATGCAAGAGACGGCGCCGATTCAAGGGTTTGACTCGTGGATTACAGGGACGTCGGACTATGCCGAAACGGCGGACTCGGATATCGTCGTCATCACAGCGGGAATCGCGCGCAAGCCAGGCATGAGCCGGGACGACCTCGTCTCGACGAACGCCAAAGTGATGCGGGCGGTCACGAAAGAAGTGGCCCGTTACTCGCCGGACGCGATTATCATCGTCTTGACGAACCCGGTCGACGCGATGACGTATGCCGCCTTCAAAGAGTCGGGCTTCCCGAAAGAGCGGGTCATTGGTCAATCCGGTGTGCTTGATACGGCCCGGTTCCGGACGTTCGTCGCTGCGGAGTTGAATATATCCGTGAAGGACGTTTCTGGATTCGTGCTCGGCGGGCACGGGGATGACATGGTCCCGCTCATCCGCTACTCGTATGCGGGAGGAATCCCGCTCGAGAAATTGTTGCCGACCGACCGCATCGAAGCAATCGTCAATCGGACCCGTAAAGGCGGCGGTGAGATCGTCCAACTGCTCGGGAACGGATCGGCCTACTATGCGCCGGCCGCGGCCATCGTCGAGATGGTCGAAGCGATTCTCAAAGATCAACGGCGTATTTTACCGGCCATCGCGTATCTCGACGGCGAATACGGTTTCCACGACTTGTATCTCGGTGTTCCGACGATTCTTGGTGCGAACGGAATCGAACGTGTGCTCGAACTTGAATTGACGGAAGCCGAAACGGCGGCGCTACAGCGTTCAGCCGACTCGGTCCGCTCCGTCCTGAACGTCCTCAACTGAGGGCTTACCTCGTCTGCCATGGCAGACGAGGTTTTTTGTATGCGTGGCGCATGCTACACTGAAAGCAGAACGTGGATTTGTTTTGTTTTTGTAAAGATTTGCTTTGAGGTTGGTCGTAGGTGGCATTGATTTGTAAAATAGGTAGTGTACATGACTGAACAGATAGATTAGAGGAGGAACTAAGCGTGGCTGATAAAGTAATTGTTGTCGATGACGAGGTGTCGATTGCGACGTTATTAAAGTTTAATTTAGAACAAGCCGGATTCGAAGTCGAGACGGCGCACGATGGAAAGACCGGACTTGAACTGGCCGAGAAACAAGATGCCGTCTTGATTGTCCTCGATTTGATGTTGCCTGAGATGGACGGTCTCGAAGTTTGCAAACGGCTACGCCAACAAAAAGTGAACACACCGATTCTCATGTTGACGGCGAAAGACGATGAGTTCGATAAAGTACTCGGCCTCGAACTCGGTGCCGATGACTATTTGACGAAGCCGTTCAGCCCACGAGAAGTCGTGGCCCGGGTCAAAGCCATCCTGCGCCGTTCGGCCCCACAAGAAGCTCCGGCGACAGACACGGACGTCATCGAGATTGGCGACGTGAAAATCATCGCGTCGAACTATGAAGTGTTCAAAAACGGCGAACGGCTCGAGTTGACACCGAAAGAGTTCGAACTGTTAGCCTACTTAGCCAAGAACAAAGGACGCGTTTTGACGCGCGACCAGCTCTTGTCGGCGATATGGAATTACGATTTCGTCGGAGATACGCGCATCGTGGACGTTCACATCAGCCACCTCCGGGAGAAGATTGAACCGGTGACAAAAAAACCGACCTATATCAAGACGATTCGCGGCCTCGGTTATAAGATGGAAGAGCCGATGCCCGAATGAAGACGTACCGCTCGCGGTTTTTGACGACGCTCATCCTGCTCGTGACGGGCGTCTTATTGACCCTCGGGATCGTGCTCGGTCAATTGTTCAAAGACTTCTATTTAGATTCTGAACGCGACCGCTTGAAAGAAGACGCTGAGTTGGCCGCGCTCTATTTAGACGGAGGCGACCTTGCGGACATCCAAGACTACGTCGGTCAAATCGATGATGAGAGCAGTTTCGATATCTTGCTCCTCAATCGTCGGATGGAAGTCATCGCCGGGACACCGTTTCGGGTCGGTTCCTTTGATTTCCGGATGGATGCCTCGTCGATTCCGGAAGGCGGGACGTTCGGCAACGAGACACGCGAGGACTTGATTCAGTTCACGAAGCCGATCGAACTGTCATCCGGTGACACGGTATATTTGAGTTTTATCCGTTATGTCTCCGATTTGGAAGGGGTGTATGACCGGATTTGGCTTACCATCGCGCTAGCCTTGATTTTCTCGTTCTTCTTAATCCTTTTCGTGTTACACAACCTGACGAACCAATTCATCCGACCGATCGACGAGGCGACCATCGTCTTGCGGGAACTGGCGGACGGGAACTATCGGGCCCGCGTCTACGAGTTGCGAAACGATGAGGAGACGGGCAGCCTGGCCGGGTCGATTAACGTGCTCGCCCGCAACTTGGAGACAATCTCACTCGGGGAATCGGTTCAACGGGCAAGGCTTGAGTCGCTCATCGAGTATATGGGGGCAGGGTTACTTTTGGTCGACGAACGTGGCATCGTGACGCTCGTCAACCGCTCGTATCGCGACATGTTCCAATATGATGAGTTGATGATCGGTCAGTTTTATCATGGAATTTTGCCGAGCCCGGACGTTGAGACGCTGATTGAAGACGTCTATTTGACAGAGGAGCCGCATCGCCGACAACTATCGATTCGGTCCGGTTTCAACCAAAAGACGTATATGGTATCGGCCGCACCGATTTTCAGTGATACAGGCATGTTGCGCGGGACGACGCTTCTCTTTAACGACATCAGCGAGTTGAAGCGACTTGAGAAGATGCGCAAGGATTTCGTCGCGAACGTCAGTCATGAACTGAAGACGCCGCTCACGTCGATTCGTGGTTTCAGCGAGACGCTGCTCGACGGGGCGAAAGAAGTGCCGGAACTACGCGATCAATTCTTGGATATCATTCAAAAGGAAGCGACGCGCATGCAGATGCTCGTCGAGGACTTGCTCGAACTGTCGCGGCTCGAACGGGAAGACTTCCATTTGGAGTTCACCCCGGTCCAACTCAATCAGCTCGTCGAGGAAGTCTGTCTCGTGCTCAGTCAAAAAGCGGAACAGAAATCGATTCACTTGGAGTCGCGTCATGATGGGGAAGTCGTCTTGCAGGCGGACATGAACCGAATCAAACAAGTCATCTTGAATCTCGTCGCCAATGCGATTAACTACTCGCCGGAAGGTAGCCAGGTCGAGATTGCGGTCGAGAAGAGACCGGACGGCTCTTATTTGATCGTCAAAGACAACGGCATCGGCATCGCGCCGAAAGAAGTGGGCCGAATCTTTGAACGGTTCTACCGGGTCGATAAGGCGCGGAGCCGAAACTCCGGCGGGACGGGTCTTGGTCTTGCCATCGTCAAGCATATCGTCGATCTCCATCACGCGACGATTCAAGTCGATAGCGTCGAAGGCGAAGGAACGACGTTCACCATCAAATTCCCGAGTGCTTAACAAGGAATTCATGGTGAATTCATACCGGCTTTACAAAGCGATGCTACTCTATGGATGAGACCTCTTCATCATCTCGTGTCCCGATTGGTGCTCATCTCCACTCGATCGGGAAGATCGACCCTTTTCTAGTACCTAGAAAAGGGTCTTTTTTTTCGAACGCATGTACCCGTATGATATGATGGAACCAGATAGAATGGAGGTTGTCCAATGAATAAACTACTACTCCTTGACGGAAACTCACTCACGTATCGTGCCTTTTTCGCGTTGCCTCCGATGACGGATGCGAGCGGTCGAAACACGAACGCCGTGTACGGGTTCACGATGATGTTATTGAAGCTGATGGAAGACGAACAGCCGACACATTTCGCGGTAGCGTTCGATGCGTCGAAAAAGACGTTCCGCCACGACACGTATGCCGACTATAAAGGCGGACGGCAAAAGACACCGGGTGAGCTCCGCGAGCAATTCCCGATCGTCCGTGAGATTTGCGAGGCGTTCGGTATCAAAGTACTTGAGCTCGACCAGTACGAGGCCGATGACATCATCGGGACGCTTTCAAAAAATACCGCGTTCGACCAAGTGACGGTCGTCACCGGTGATAAGGATTTACTGCAGTTGATTGACGACCGTGTCACCGTCTATTTGACGAAGCGCGGTATCACCGACGTTGAGGCGATGGACGCGGCGACATTCCACGAGCGGTATGAGGGACTGAGCCCGCTTCAAATGATTGATTTGAAGGGGCTGATGGGCGATAAATCCGATAACATCCCGGGCATCCCCGGTGTCGGTGAGAAGACGGCCCTCAAATTGCTCACGGCCTACGGTTCCGTAGAAGGCCTGTATGAACATACGCACGAACTGAAAGGGAAACAAAAAGAGAAAGTCGAGGCGAACGAGCGAGAAGCGCTCATGTCGAAACAATTGGCGACGATTTATACCGACGTGCCGATTGACGTCACCATGGACGAGCTCACGTTCCATCCGTATGACGCTGGAAGAGTGAAGCCGCTGTTCATGAGCCTGCAGTTCAAGTCGCTTCTCGGGAAACTGAGTCTCGACGCGTCGAGCGAGGAAGCCGTGGAAGTGCGTGACGTAAACCACATCGGGATTGACGAGCAAGATTTGACAGAGGCGGTCCTCTTCCTCGAACAACTTCGCGACGATTATTTCGAAGAACCGGTCATCGGCGTAGCCATCGCTTCAAAAGCCGGAGTGACCGTCGGCGACGTGTCGCTCTTAGACGTCTCGACTGTCCGCGAGTGGCTGGCGGATGAAGACCGGGCCACGATTTGTCTCGATGCGAAACAGACAATCATTCAACTGAAGCGCCACGGCGTGTCGCTTCGAGGCTACGAGGACTTGCTCGTCGCCGGCTATTTGCTCAACTTGTCGGGCGGGACGACGCTCGACTCGATTGCCGCCCATTTCGAATATGCGTTGCCGGAAGACGAGGCCGTATACGGAAAAGGTGCCAAACTGCACGTGCCGGATCAAAACGTCCTCGACCAGCACCTCGGGGAGAAGGCGATGGCCATCTTGACGTTGTTCGTCAACGTCAGTAACGAACTCGTCAAAAACGAGCAGACATCGCTGTATGAGGATTTGGAACGACCGCTCGCCTCGGTGCTCGCTGAGATGGAGTGGGCCGGGATTCATGTCGATGTGGCGACGTTGAAGGTGATGGAAGACGATCTTCGCGAACGCCTGCTTCAGCTCGAGACCGAAATTCACAGTCTCGCCGGTGAAGCGTTCAATATCAATTCACCGAAGCAACTCGGCGTCATCTTGTTCGAGAAGCTGGCGTTGCCGCCGGTCAAGAAGACAAAGACGGGGTACTCGACGGCGGCGGACGTGCTTGAGAAGCTTGCACCACTCCACCCGATCGTCGAACATATCATGCATTACCGCGAACTTGGGAAGTTGCAGTCGACGTACGTCGAGGGGTTACAGAAAGTCATCAAGGACGACGGGAAAATCCATACCCGTTACACGCAGACGTTGACGCAGACGGGACGATTATCGTCGGTCAACCCGAACTTGCAAAACATCCCGATTCGCTTGGAAGAAGGGCGCCGGATTCGTAAGGCGTTCACGGCGAGCGAATCCGATTGGGTGCTCTATGCGGTCGACTACTCACAAATCGAACTCCGCATCATGGCCCACATGTCGCAGGATGAAAAGATGCTCGAGGCGTTCCTGCATGACGAGGATATCCATACGTCGACGGCAGCCAACGTGTTCCGGGTCGCCAAAGAAGAAGTGACGTCGCTCATGCGACGCCAAGCGAAAGCGGTCAACTTCGGAATCATCTATGGCATTAGTGATTACGGGCTGTCGCAAAACCTCGGCATTAGCCGAAAAGAAGCGCAGACGTTCATCGATACGTACTTCGAGCAGTTCCCAGGAGTGAAACGATTCATGGATGCCGCCATCGAACGGGCCCGGGAACACGGCTACGTCGAGACGATGTTGAAACGCCGCCGCAATATCCCGGACATCCATTCCCGCAACTTCAACTTGCGCGGTTTCGCCGAACGGACGGCCATCAATACGCCGATTCAAGGGACGGCAGCCGATATTATCAAGAAAGCGATGATTGACGTCGATGTGGCGCTCCGCGAATCGGGCTTACGCTCGAAACTATTGCTTCAAGTCCACGATGAACTCATCTTCGAAGGACCGAAAGCAGAGACGGAAGCGCTCGAAAAAATCGTCAAGCAAGCGATGGAGCACACAATCACCTTGGATGTCCCGCTCCGCGCGGACGGTTCGTTTGGTGAGACGTGGTTCGACACGAAATAAGAGCGAGAAAGGAAATCAATATGCCTGAATTACCAGAAGTGGAGACGGTCTGTCGCCGATTGCGACCGTTCGTCTCCGGAAAAACGATTGCAAATGTCGAAGTGCTCGACGCGAAAATCATTCGGGGACACGAACCGGAGATTTGGAAACAACAGTTGCTCGACGAGACGATACAAGACGTCGAGCGACGGGGGAAATTTATTTTGTTCAAATTGACGAACGGATATCTCGTTTCGCATCTCCGAATGGAAGGGAAATTCTTCCCACATGACGAAATGGTCAATCCGGTCAAACATACGCACGTCGTCTTCACGTTCACGGACGGGACGACGCTTCATTACAATGATGTCAGAAAGTTCGGCACGATGGAACTGAAGACGAATGACGAGTTGTATGTGACACCGCCGCTGTCGCTACTCGCACTTGAACCGTTCGATTCGGGAGTGACGGCGGAGACGCTCCACACCCGCTTGAAGCGGATGAATGTCCGTGCCATCAAGACGGCACTCCTCGACCAGTCGATTTTCGTCGGTCTCGGCAACATTTACGTCGATGAGACGTTGTTCCGGGCCGGGGTCCATCCGACGCGCCCGGCGGCCTCGCTCTCGCTTGACGAGGTGCGCTTGGTGCATCAAGAAGCTGTGGCCGTGTTGACTGAAGCGATTGAGCGCGGCGGGAGCACAATCCGAAGCTACACGAATCCGGATGGGGCGAGCGGAACGTATCAAGAGACGCTCTACGTATATGGTCAGACCGGTGAGCCGTGTAAACGATGCGGCCGACCGATTGAAAAGATGAAATTGGGCGGACGGGGCACGCACTACTGTCCGCACTGCCAACAGTAAGAGGTGGACACGATGTTGAAGATTGGTTTGACAGGTGGAATTGCGACAGGGAAGTCGACCGTATCCCGTCTGTTTCGAAAACAAGGAATCCCGATTATCGATGCCGATAAAATGGCGCGGATCGTCATCGAGCCGGGAGGCAAGGCGTTCGCGGCCGTTCGTGAGGCGTTCCCACAATGCTTCTCGGGCGACGCATTGAACCGTCAGGCGCTCGGACGTGAGATTTTCCATGATGATGCCAAACGTCAATTGCTGAATCAACTCATGCATCCGGCCATCCGCGAGGAGATGCTCGAGGAGATGCGTGGCTATGAGGCGGCGGGCGAGAAGGTCGTCATCTTCGACATCCCGCTCTTGTTCGAAGGGACGATGCGGGACCTCGTCGATTATACGGTCGTCGTCTATTGTCGGGAGGAGATTCAGCTGATGCGCCTCATGGAGCGGAACGGCTTGACGAAAGCTGAAGCGCTCGCGCGCATCCATGCCCAAATGCCGATTGAAGAGAAGAAGCAACAGGCTGATTTTTTAATCAACAACAACGGTGCCTTAGGCGATTTGTCGGCCCAAGTGGCCCGCCTCGTCGAACAATTTGAAGACATGAAAAAAGAAGGCGACTGAGCGCCTTCTTTTTTTGTTCAGTTCAATGGGTCTGAGTCCGGTCGGCCTTTCTTCCATGTATCGAAGATGGCTCGGCCGTCACTTGGATGACCGTTCGAATAATAAATCGGATAGAGCGAGAAGAACACGTAATAAAACGAGAAGTACGCGAATTGATACGTATAGAGCGTCGGTTCAATCTCACGCATCAAAATGAAGGCGTTCACGATCAAAATGCTCGATAGGTTGAAGATGGATCCGCCCGCGTAGACGAGACTCCGGGTCAAGCGGTTACTATATTTCAAGTCGCTGAACTGACACCACGCGTCATAGAAGTAGACACGGTTGAATTGCAGGCGCCCGACTTTGAATAATTTCTTACCGGTCCCAATCTCCATATCGAGCGAACCCCCAAATAGTTTCGCGAAGAAGAAATGGCCGAATTGATGGATAATCGTCACTATCGGCAAAATGATGAAAAACGAGATGATAAATTTGTCTAAATCGGTCCAATCGAACATGCTGTCCTAGCTCCTTTCCAAGCTCTTCACCAAATTTCCCTCTTTTTCAAATCTGAAACTGTAAAAAAGTGAAAGAAATGTGACGATTCATAGTGAAAACGCTTCCATTTTTCCGTTATAATGGTGTCGTAACGCAGAAAAAAGGGGGACTTTACATGGGGACGAAAGTTGCAATCAATGGATTTGGTCGAATCGGGAGAATGGTGTTCCGAAAATTGATGCTCGAAGGGCGTCACGACGTGGTCGCCATCAATGCGAGTTATCCGGCGGAGACGCTCGCCCACTTGATTAAGCACGACACGGTCCACGGACCGTTCACACTCACGGTCCGGGCGCATGGGGATGCGCTTGAAGTTGATGGGAAGCGAATCATGCTCGTCTCCGAGCGTGATCCGGAGCGGTTGCCGTGGAATGAGCTCGGGGTTGAAATCGTCATCGAGGCGACTGGTAAATTTAATTCAGATGTCGGGGCGAAAAAACATTTGACGGCAGGTGCGAAGAAAGTTATTTTGACGGCACCAGGAAAAGGGGAGCTGCGGACGATTGTCATGGGGGTGAACGATCGTGATTATTTACCGGAGCACGATCACGTCATCTCGAACGCCTCGTGCACGACGAACTGTCTCGGTCCGGTCGTTAAAGTATTGGACTCGACGTTCGGAATCGAGACGGGGCTCGTCACGACCGTGCATGCCTATACGAATGATCAAAACAATATCGACAATCCGCATAAAGACCTACGGCGCGCTCGCGCTTGTGGTAGTTCCATTATACCGACTTCGACTGGGGCTGCCAAAGCCATCGGACTCGTCTTGCCTGAATTGCAAGGGAAGTTGAACGGGATGGCACTTCGCGTACCGACACCGAACGTCTCACTCGTCGACCTCGTCGTCGAGTTGCACCGTGACGTGACGGTCGATGAAGTGAACGAGGCGTTCGAGCGCGCGGCTCACGGAGAGATGACGGGCATCCTCGGTGTCTCGAACGAACCGCTCGTCTCCATCGACTTCAACGGGGATGAACGTTCATCGATTATCGATGCCGATTCGACGATGGTGCTCGGGGGCAATCACGTCAAAGTCCTCGCCTGGTACGATAACGAATGGGGCTATTCGTGCCGTGTCGTCGACTTGTTGGATATGGTCGCGAGCTACTTACAAATCGGTCAACAAGAAACCCGCGTTTGAAAAAATATATTTACACAAAAATATTTTTAATGAATTGAAACAAATGTCTTGTATCGACGTCCCAAACACGATACACTCTAACTCGTGAACTTCAATTGGTCTGACAAACGCAACTTAAAGGGTTAGGACCTCTTAGGACTAACTTGCCCCCGTGGTTGTGGGCGATTCAGGCACAAAGTGAGTGAACATCAACTACTTTGAGACCATTGATGTAAAGGGGGATCCACTAATATGGATACTATGGGACGTCACATTATTACAGAACTTTGGGAGTGCAATCCCGACAAATTGAACGATATCGACTACATCGAGCGCTTGTTCGTCGATGCAGCACTTCGTTCGGGCGCTGAAGTCCGCGAAGTCGCTTTCCACAAATTTGCGCCACACGGTGTAAGTGGAGTTGTTATCATCTCAGAATCACACTTAACGATTCACAGTTTCCCAGAGCATGGCTACGCATCAGTCGATGTGTTCACATGTGGGGACCGAATCGATCCGGCCACAGCTTCGCAGTACATCGCGGAAGGCTTGGAAGCAAAAGTTCGTGAGGACGTGAAACTTGATCGCGGAATGGGACCGATTCGTGTTCCGGAAGCGCAAGTTGCAATCAGCAAATAATCAGATTGACCTTTTGAGGCTGGCCGAATTTCGGTCAGCCCTTTTAATTGTTTTGTTAACCGCTTAATTTTGATATGCTTAACCTATATAAATAAGGTGTCGAGGTGGATAATGGGATTATTGGATAAGTTTCAAACACATGTCCAGACGGACGATTCGCATAAAAATGAGGCGCTGCGCACACGTTACGTGGCAGCATCGCCGACCGCCGTGCTCACGTGGCTCCGCGAACGAATTGAGGCACAAGGACAAACGGTTCGCCGTGTCGATACAGACCGGGGCGAAGTGGCGTTTAACGGCGACGGCTGGGACGCGCTGGCGACAGTCATTCAAGTGGATGGCGGACGTACGGCTGTCGACTTCACGTTGAACCGGGATCAGATGCTCGGGCCGGACCTTGGTCAAATCGTCACCACATATTATGAGGCGCTGCAAGTGAAATTCCCGCTCCGCGCCATCGGGAATCAATCTGTCGAACGATAAGGAGGGCTGAGCATGCGTTGTCCTAAATGCGATCATAATGGAACGAGAGTGCTCGACTCCCGACCAGTACAAGATTTCTATTCGATTCGTCGCCGTCGCGAATGCGAGGAGTGCGGCTATCGCTTCACCACGTTTGAAACGGTCGAACAGACCCCGCTCATCATCGTCAAAAAAGACGGGAATCGGGAAGAGTTCAGCCGGGAGAAAGTGCTTCGCGGCATTATTCGGGCGTGCGAGAAACGTCCGGTCACGCTGGAACAACTCGAAGGTGTGGTCACGAAAGTCGAACAGCAGCTACGGGCCCTTGGCCAATCGGAGATTCCGAGTGAACAAGTCGGTGAGCTCGTGATGAATGAATTGGCACGTGTCGATGAAGTGGCCTACGTCCGCTTCGCGTCCGTCTATCGCCAGTTCAAAGATATCTCTGTGTTCTTTAAAGAACTTGAAGATTTAATGAAGCAAGAAAAATCGACCAACTAGAGGGGCGGCCTGCTGGTCGCCTTTTTTCAGGGGAGACCTATCATGGAAAAAGAACGAATCCTGTACGGGACTGACGAACTGTTGATTATGAGCACCGGGCTCATCGATCGCGAGTCGTATCAGTCGTTGTATCACTTATATCAGCCGGTCATCGGCGTGAAGGCGCTCGCGATGTATCAGACGCTTTGGAGCGAGCTGAAACCCGGAAAGATGAAATCGAACTATATGTCGCACAGCGCGCTCTGTGAGATGCTCGACTACTCGATTAACGAGCTGACGGACTGTCTGTTCCGGCTCGAGGCGATTGGTCTCGTCCGGACATATAAGACGAAAGACGAGCGCTTGACCCAGTACGTGTATCAACTGCGTGTCCCGCTCGCACCCCATACGTTCTTGAACGACGGACTGTTGTCGAGTTTTCTCTTCTATAAAGTCGGGGAAGTCCGCTTCAAACAGTTGCAAGGACGATTCACGATTGATCCATTGCCGGCCGGGATTATCGAGGTGACGAAAGACTTTAATGAAGTGTTCGACGTCAAAGGTGTGAATCACATGGCGTTCACCCAAAAGAACTACGAGAAACCCGACCGCGCAAAAATCGAGATCAACTATACGTTCGATATGGAAATCGTCAAAAAACTGACGAACTTCCCCGTCGGTTTCTTCACGAAGAAGCTCGATGAGACGATTACGAAACTCGCCTATGTCTCCCAAATCGATGAAGAGACGATGGCCGAGATGTTGAAGGAGTATTTCGTCCACGAGGCGTATCTCCCGCTCAGCGAGCAAGAGAAGCGCGACGGCTGCCGCCAGATGGTGCTGCAGTTGAAGAAGAAACAGACACGGCATCGGAAAGTAAAGTCAGATGAAATCGAAAAGGCGGAAATTGGTGATTTGCATGACGTGACGGTCATGGAAGAAGCGCATCCGCATCAATACGTGTCGACGTTACGGAAGACGCCACAACTGTCGAAGAGTGACGAGCAACTCATTATCGATCTCGTCGATACGCTCGGGCTCGCGCCAAGTGTCATCAATGCATTGTTCTATTACTGTATCGAAGTGAAGAAGCAGACGCGGCTCAGTGAGAACTATGTCATGCGGATCGCGACGAGTTGGAAGACGGCGGGCTATTTAAACGCCAAAGACGCGTTGGAACAAGAAGCGACACAAGATGCGCTCATCGAGAAGAAACAGCAGAAACGGGAGAATGTGCAACAGCGGACGACCGTCGGCTCGAGACGCAAAGACAAGACCGAGATGCCAAAATGGCTCGAAGACGAGGCGAAAGAGCAACGGACGTACGATCAAAAACGAAAACAAGAGCTCGAGGCATCGGTCCCAGACGACGCGGAACTCGTTAAGCTGTTGAATGAATTGAAAGAGAAAGGATGAGGGACATGGAACGCATCAATCAAACGCTCGCCCAAATGATGAACCGGAAAGAAGTGCGGGAAGCGTACGAATCGATTCGCCGGCGCACCCTCGAACATCCAGAAGTCGTCGCTTTTTTAAAGGCACATCCGGAGTTAGACGAGACGGCGGTCGAGGTCGGCTTTACGAAGCTCAGTGAATATGCGGAACAGATGGACGGTAAGAAGCTCATCGAGGAGCAAGCCGTCATCCCGGGCCATCAGCCAGTGCTCTATGTCGACCTCGGTCAAATCGCAATCCGTTATGAAGAGACGGTGAAGCATCGTCAAGCACGGCGCCAAAAAGAGATGGACCGGAAGTTCAAGAGCCTATTCTTGCCGGAAGAAGTGCGAGAGGCGAGCTTTGAATCGTTCGACTGGTCCGATGATGCCCGTAAAATCGCACTCCGTGAATCGATGCGGTTCGTCTCAGGCATGAAGACCCGCCAAAAAGTGAACGGTTTATACCTTCACGGCAGCTTCGGCGTCGGGAAGACGTACTTGCTCGCGGCGATCGCTAATGAGCTGAAAGTGGCGGACATCGAGACGATCCTTGTCCACGCCCCGGGATTCGTCTCGGAAGCGAAACGGAAAATCCGGACCGACTCGTTCGATTCGTTTTTGACGTCATTCCAACACGTGCCGGTGTTATTGATTGATGACATCGGGGCCGAGGCGATCAGTCCGTGGGTACGGGATGAACTGTTCGGCATTATTTTGCAGTATCGCATGATGCATCGCTTGCCGACGCTTTACAGCTCGAACTTCAGCGGAGAAGAGCTCGAGACCCATTTCTCGATCGACGGTTCGCCACAGAACAAAATGAAGGCGCAGCGGCTCATGCAACGCATCTCGACGACGACGACGCAAATCGAGTTAAAAGGTGAGAATCGACGGCGGTAAAGGGATTGTATTTCTGGAACGAGTTGACTATACTAATAAGCATATAACCGATGCATTGAAGAGGACATGAGACGTCGTAACGGGTTTCAAAGCGAGGGAAGGCTGGTGAGAGCTTCCTAAACACGCCGATCGCCTTACTCCCTCAGAGCACCGTACGGGTCAATCGTGCGGCGATTCACACTCGTTATCGTGTGTTCGAGCCAAGCGGATCGCTTGGGAACGAGGGTGGTACCACGAGAATCAAAGCTCGTCCCTTTCATAGGGATGGGCTTTTTTTATTTTCTTTTAAATGTAGAGAGGGGAAGTTGACACATGATTCAATTGACATTTCCAGATGGGGCCGTCAAAGAGTTTGAGGCCGGCATCACAGCAGAAGAAGTAGCAGGTTCAATCAGTCCAGGACTTCGTAAAAAAGCAATCGCCGCCAAAATCGATGGTGAGATGATCGATTACCGTCGTCCGATTGAACAGGACGGTAAAATCGAGCTCGTCATGCCCGACTCAGAAGACGGTATCGATTTGATGCGCCACTCGTCAGCCCACTTGATGGCCCAAGCCATCAAACGGTTGTACGGCGAAGAAGGTAGCATCTACCTCGGCATCGGACCGACAATCGAGAACGGGTTCTATTACGACATCGAGATGGATCGCCGCATCAACGAGGAAGACCTTCCAGAAATCGAGAAGATGATGAAACGAATCGTCGACGAGAACTTGGACATCACACGCGAAGTCGTCTCGCGCGACGAAGCGCTCGAGCGCTACAAACAGCTCGGGGACCCACTCAAAATCGAATTGATTGAAGATATCCCGGCGAGCGAGACGCTCACGATTTACCATCAAGGCGAATTCTTCGACTTGTGCCGCGGACCGCACGTCCCATCGACATCGAAATTGAAAGTGTTCAAGTTGATGAGTGTGGCCGGTGCTTACTGGCGCGGCGACTCGGACAACAAAATGCTTCAGCGGATTTACGGAACGGCGTTCGCGACGAAAGAACAACTCGCGGAGCACCTGCGTCTATTGGAAGAAGCGAAAGAGCGCGATCACCGCAAACTCGGGAAAGAACTCGATCTCTTCTTCGTGTCGCAAGAAGTCGGCCAAGGTTTGCCGATGTGGCTCCCGAAAGGTGCCTCGATCCGTCGTACGGTCGAACGTTATATCGTCGACAAAGAGCTCGAGCTCGGGTATCAGCACGTCTACACACCGGTCCTCGGTTCGGTCGACCTGTATAAGACATCGGGTCACTGGGATCACTATCAAGACGATATGTTCCCGAAAATGGAGATGGACAACGAAGAACTCGTCCTTCGTCCGATGAACTGTCCGCACCACATGACGATCTATAAACATGAGCCGCGCTCATACCGCGAACTCCCGCTTCGCATCGCTGAGCTCGGCGGTATGCACCGTTACGAGATGTCAGGGGCGCTCACAGGCCTCCAACGCGTCCGTTACATGGTGTTGAACGACGGGCATACGTTCGTCACACCGGAGCAGATGAAGCAAGAGTTCAAAGATATCGTCCACTTGATTCAAGAAGTGTACGCCGACTTTGGCATTAAAGATTATCGTTTCCGCTTGTCATACCGTGACCCGGCCGACAAAGAGAAGTACTTCGACAACGATGCGATTTGGGAAACGGCCCAACGTCAATTGAAAGAGACGATGGATGAGCTCGGTCTCCCTTATTTCGAAGCGGAAGGTGAAGCGGCGTTCTACGGACCGAAACTCGACGTCCAAGTCCGCACGGCGCTCGGCAAAGAAGAGACATTGTCGACAGTCCAACTCGACTTCTTGCTCCCTGAGCGGTTCGACTTGACGTACACAGGACCAGACGGCAAAGATCATCGTCCGATTGTCCTTCACCGTGGTGTCGTCTCGACGATGGAGCGTTTCGTCGCTTACTTGATTGAAGAATATAAAGGGGCGTTCCCGACATGGCTCGCACCGGTCCAAGTCAAATTGATCCCTGTCTCGCACGTCCACGACGAATATGTCGCAGAAGTGAAGGCAGAGCTCGTCAAGCGCGGCGTCCGTGTCGAAACGGACCTCCGTGACGAAAAACTCGGCTATAAGATCCGCGAAGCCCAGATGAAGAAAATCCCGATGACACTTGTCCTCGGTGATAAAGAACGAGATGAGCGTGCGGTCAACATCCGTCGCTACGGACAGCAAGAACAAGTATCGGCCACACTCGATGCCTTCTTGTCATCCCTCACAGACGAAATCGCGAACCGTTCACGTTAATCGGTCGACCATCCTTCACCGGAAGGGTGGTCGTTTTTTTCGGTCTCAAGACGGATGCGGAACAAGGGATGGAGACGTAAGGTAGAAGAAAGGAGTGATTCATTTTGAATTATATGAAACCATTAGTGGCGCTCACGATCGGTTCAGTCGTCGCGACAAGCATGATTCCAAAAGTAAACGCAGAAGCCATCGTCGATGATACAATCGTCACACTCGGCGAATCATTATCGGCCAGCCAACGAGACTGGGTGCTCGAACGAGTCGAGGCGCCGGCCGGGATTGAGCCGATTATCACAACCGTGGCCGATGAAGAAAAATATTTAGGGGATGCCGTCCCACAAGCGCAGCGCGGCGGGGGCATGTATTCATCAGCCCGCATCAAACTGACTGACGGGACAGGTCTCGATATTAAAACGGAAAACGTGACATGGGTCACCGAAGATATGTATGCGAACGCACTCGTGACCGCCGGTGTCACCGATGCCGACATTTATATCACGTCACCGATTCGCGTCACCGGGACGTCGGCGCTCACGGGCATTATGAAAGCGTACGATCAGACGGCGGCCGAGACAGGCATTCAATTGTCCGAGGAGCGGAAAGACTTGGCGCAGGAAGAACTGGCCGTCACGTCTGAAATCGGGAAGACGGTCGGTCAAGAAGACGTAGCCGGTCTCATGAACGAGATTAAAGCCGAGATTGCGAACAAGGCACCGGAGACGAACATCGAGATTCGCGATATCGTCATCCAAGTGTTGAATCAAAACAACGTCCAATTGTCCGATACGCAGTTGACGCAATTGACGACGCTGTTCGAGAACATGCAACAAGCGAATCTGGATTGGGGAGCGATTAGCAACGGGCTACAAGGGGCCGGTCAAGACGTCCAGGCGTTCCTCGAGACCGAGGAAGTCCAAGGCTTCTTCGCTCGTTTGTTCGAGGCGCTCAGCAATTTCTTCAAGTCGTTGACGAATTGATTGATGTTGACCACATGACAGATGGTATTAAAAAAGGGCGAGCGCCCTTTTTTAATACCATCGTTTATGGATATAGTCGCGAGCGGACTCATGGTCGTCGACGATCTTCAACGTGATGCGGTTCATTTCTTCTAATAAGTCCGTCAACACCGCTTCAAGCTTGGCATCACTCACCTCATGGTGGCGCATCGTCTCTTGTACGATGTGTTTGATTTGGTCGTGATAGTCATGGTCGTCTTTCACGTGCTTTCTCCAAGACACGGTCCATCCCTCCTTTTTTATTTTATTCCCTCGCAAAAGGTATTGCGAAACAGCGAAATGACTGTTATCATCATAAAAGTGTGAGCTACCAATTATTCATGCGCGAATTCTTGACATCTTAATCCTATTGGTGTTAAGATGACATAGTGATTAAATACAACAAAGCAGAAGCGCCCGCTTCTCACCTCGTCCGAACAGATTCGGTCAGGTCCATCATGTACGTGAAGCAGTCGAGCCTTGGTCTCTGCTGTCTCCGAAATGATGTGTGGGCGGGAAACTGCCGACGCTTTTTTTATTGCCATGTTGTCTTATCAATCTAAAACTCGTGCAACCGCACGATGGAGGTGCTAACCATTAGCAAAGAGCTCTTTATCAACGAAAACATTCGTGCCCGTGAAGTTCGCTTAATTGGAGCGGACGGTGCACAACTCGGTGTGCAATCGCGTAATGAAGCATTACGTTTAGCAGAAGAGGCTGAACTCGATCTCGTCTTGGTCGCCGACAAAGCTAACCCACCGGTCGCTAAAATCATGGACTATGGAAAATACCGTTTCGAACTCCAGAAAAAGGAGAAAGAAGCGCGTAAAAACCAAAAGGTCATCCAATTGAAAGAAGTGCGCCTCAGCCCGACAATCGAGGAAAACGATTTCCAAACGAAATTGCGTAACGCTCGCAAATTCCTTGAAAATGGTAACAAAGTGAAAGCGTCAATCCGTTTCCGCGGACGCGCCATCACACACTCGGAAATCGGCCGACGCGTCATGGAAAAATTGGCGGCGGAATGTGCCGACTTGGCAACAGTTGAGCAAAAGCCGAAGATGGAAGGACGCAGCATGTTCTTAGTGCTGGCTCCGAAGAAAGAAGATTAATCATCGAGTCATAGTGGGGAGGAAATACTCATGCCGAAAATGAAATCGCACCGTGGTGCTTCTAAACGTTTCAAACGTACTGCATCAGGTAAACTCAAGCGTTCACACGCTTACACAAGTCACTTGTTTGGTAACAAATCGACTAAAGCGAAACGTAAGCTCCGTAAAGGTGCTATCGTCTCAGCTGGAGACTTCAAACGCATTCGCAACATGATCGCGAAGTAATACAGAAAGAATTTAGGAGGGAAACCATATGCCACGCGTAAAAGGCGGTTATACGACTCGTCAACGTCGTAAAAAGCAAATCAAGCTTGCCAAAGGTTATTTTGGCTCGAAACACATTCTATTTAAAGTAGCAAAACAACAAGTCATGAAGTCACTCATGTACGCTTACCGTGACCGTCGTCAAAAGAAACGTGATTTCCGTCGTCTTTGGATCACACGTATCAATGCGGCAGCACGCACAAACGGTCTTTCATACAGCCGTATGATGCACGGCCTCAAGCTTGCAGGAATCGACATCAACCGTAAGATGCTTGCTGAGCTTGCTGTGACAGATGCACAGGCATTCGCGTCACTTGCTGATACAGCTAAATCAAAATTGAACGCGTAATCGTTCAATCGACAGCGCCGAGACCTTGATATGCTCCCCAATAGGTAGACAGATGAAATAACAAATCTGTTTATCTGATTGGGGAGTGTTTTTTATGGCGAGAAGTCGGCATTCA